>JALOQD010000337.1 GCA_025453525.1 Myxococcota bacterium | reverse complement strand
CAATCCCATCACCGGCGGCGCAACTCCCATATTGAATATCGCGCCCATCCTGCTCATCGCCGGAGAGCTCAATGATGCAAAGAAGACCGAAAAAACCTACAACAGCGTTAAGAAGGATCCAAAGCTCTACACACTTGTCAAGGGCGCCAATCATTACGGCATCGCGAATGAGAACAACCCCAAAGGAGCCAATCCCGACACCACAGCTCCCAAGGTTGAACAAGAAGAGGCGATCAGGGCCATCGCTGATTGGAGCGGTGTCTTCCTTCGCGCCACCCTTCATAACGACCCCGATGCCCTGGAATACATAACCAATCTCGGATACGGCGAAGACGACAGAGTGGAAGTCAAAGGGTCATTCTAGGACGATCCTCAGCGACGCTGTCAAAGTCAGACAAAATCAACGGCGAAGAGCATTGATCCACGCAAAAAGGACAGCGCGCGTCGACGGGGTGGCACCAAAGCCCGACTCGCTGATTGCGGCAGGGGGGGGCATTTGCGTCCATGGGTCTCCTTCTTGGACGCGAGCTCGTCCTGAGACCGCAGGGGCTCGAGCTGACCCCAAGAGCGAAAAACCTCTGGCAGGCTGCGTCCTGGGCTTTTTTTTTGCCTGCTCATTCGATACTGTGGCTTTCAATGCTTTTCTTTTTTGCCTCGGATCTCCACGGCGCAACGGAGCGCTTTGGCAAGCTATGGGACGCGGTTCGCGTGCGCAAGCCTCAGGCGGTTCTGCTCGGCGGCGATCTGCTGCCCTTTGGCCCCAGCGGCTCAGGTTGCGAGGACTTCGTCTCCGGCTGTCTCACCCGGAATCTCGAGCAATTGCGCGAGGATCTCGGAGGCGCCTACCCCAAGGTGATCCTCATCCTGGGCAATGACGATCCCCGGGCAGAAGAAGCCAGGGTGCTGGCGCTGGCCGCCTCTGGGCTCATCGAGTACGCCCACTGGCGCCGCATCGAGGTGGGGCCGTTTTCGGTTTACGGCTATGCCTATGTGCCTCCCACCCCCTTTACCCTCAAAGACTGGGAGCGCTACGACGTCTCGCGATACGCGGATCCAGGGTGCCTCACTCCCGAGGAGGGTGTTCGCTCTGTCCCGGTGTCCGAGAGCGAGGCCCGGTATAGCACCATCGCCCGGGATCTCGCGGAGCTCGCAGGGGCCGAAGACCTCTCCAGGGCGGTCTTCCTGTTCCATTCGCCACCCTACCGTTCCACCCTCGATCGAGCTTCTTTGGACGGCAAGACCATCGACCACGTTCCCTTGGACGTCCATGTGGGCAGCATCGCCATTCGCAGGTTCATCGAGGCGCGGCAGCCGGCCGTCACGCTCCACGGCCACATTCACGAATCCACGCGCCTCACTGGCACCCACCTGGATCGCATCGGCCGCACCGTGTGCGTCGGCGCAGCCCATGATGGACCACAGCTGTGCCTCGTCAGCTTCGACCCCGAGCACCCCGAAGAGGCCGTGAAAGAGCTGCTGTGACGAGGTCCGTCAGTCGCCGAGGATCTCGAGGGGCGCTGGTGCGAAGGTCAGCACGAGCAGCGCAATGCACACAAAACCGATGATCCGATGCCCCAAAGAGAGCACGTCGTCGTCTGTGGGAGGATGGCGTAAAAGCTGACCTTTGCTGATCCTATGCAAAAGGAGAAGCAGCCCTGCGAGCAGCATCCACGACAGTCCTGGTTGCGCATGAAGCAGGGCCCGTTCCGTGTCCAGACCCAGCGTGCGAGCGCCGAGCCAGCGGTAGGCAAAGAGACCAGCGCCGAAAAAGAACAGGCCAAAGTGGAAGAGCTGCGACACGATTCCATGTCGCTTTTTGGAGAGCGCGTAGAGAATATGGCCGCCATCGAGCTGACCGATGGGCAGCAGGTTGAGCGCGGTCAACCACAGACCCACCCAACCGGCCCAGGCCATGGGGTGAAGCCATACGTCCTGGCCACTCGGGATATCGCCCACTGCCCACCGCTTGAGCACCCAATACAGGGCGGAATTGCCTTCGAGGATAGCCCCGCCTTCGGGGAGCGGCCCCACAGGAGAGAGCCGCAAGCCCACGAACAAAATCGGCAAGGTCACGAGCAGACCACACAAAGGCCCAGCAGCGCCCACCTCCATGAGCCCATTTCTCGTCTTGATCCGTCCCTTCATGGAAATCACGGCGCCAAACGTACCTATTGGACCAATGGGCAAAGGGATGAAAAACGGCAGCGAGGCCGGCACATCGCGCTTCCTCGCCGCCACGTAATGGCCCATCTCGTGGGCGAGCAGAATAGCCATGATTGAGCCCATGTACTGCAATCCCGAGACAACCGCGCTGCCCATATCTGCTCCACCAAAGCCAGCAAACCACGTCGTCAAGCAGGTCGAAAGAAAGAGCACGGCGTGGAGCCAGAGGCGATCGCGTGGAGCTTTTCCAGGGGCGGACAGGGGTTCTTTCATGGTTCCTCTGGTTCTTGCGTGACACCGCGCAGGGCCTGCTCGAGGCGCAGCAACAAGGATGGAAGGCCAGCGTCGACGACCGCACCGCCGCAGCGCACTCTGACGCCACCGCGGCCGACGGAGGTCTCTTCGTCCACTGCGAGACCCGCCCTGCTCGCGAGCTCATCCACAGGAGAAGAAGCGCGATCCGCGGGATGCACCTCGAGCGCGCCTTCTGGTTCGCAGACAGCCACGCAGGCGAGCGTCCGAGCATAGATTCGGCTCAGCAGCTCTGGGGACAACTCCACGGCCTCGCCGACGATCCTCTCGGCCATTTTCAAAGAAAGCGCGATCACCCGCTCCTTTGCGAGCTGCGACAACCGGTTGAGGGCAACCGCCGCAGAGGCGAGCTGCTCAGCCGCGACCTGCGCGTCGGCCGAGACCTGCTTGACCTCCACACCCGGCGCTCTGCGTTTGACAACTCTACCCACGGCGCTCCTGCCCGCTGCCGACGACCCGACGCAGAAGATGGCGTACCCGGCTCGGCTGCCCCGGCTCGGCCTGGACATGGGCCAGGCGACCCAACCTCTCCAGCCGCGAACCCACATCGTCGGGCAAGAAAGCGGCGAGCGCGCTCAAGGCGTCCGGGCTTCGGCACAGAGCCACAGCCAGCGCAGCGAGGCCATGGTCGAGGTCGTCTTTCGGTCCTTCGCCCTGGCCAAACGCGGCAGAAATCAAATCGCGATGAACCACATGCGCCAGAGCCGCAATCGACTGCGGGCTCTCCACCAAGGTGCGCGCAAAGGCCGGCGCAGAAGTGGGAAATGGCAAGAGCCCGCGCGTCATGGCCTGCTCCATGGCCGCATCGTCCCGACACGAACACAAAAGGTGCAGGATCTCCTCGACAGCAGCCAAGGTCTCAGGTGGAAGCGCGTACCACGGCCCGCCTGGTCCCTGGCCGCAGGACAGCGCCGCAGCGGCAAGGCCCAAAATGCGCCCTCCTCGGCCGAGCAAACGCGCGGCCAGCTGCTCGGTCTGCCCTATCTGCGGGGTCTCATGCATCGCTGTTCATGGTGCGGTTCATCCGAAGAGCACGACCAAGCCCGCCACGGCGGCGGCGACCAAAATCGCGCCAGCGATGATGAGCGCCAGATCGCTGGCAGGCGATAGGGGTGGCGGCACGGGCAAAGTGGAAGTGGTTCGAGGAGGAGCCCGAGGCTCCCGCGTATCGAGAAGGGGGTCTGCTGGGCCGATGGCGAGCGGTTTGTCGTCGATTCGCCCCTGGGCTCCTTGCAAAGACTCGGGCCCGCCGTCGCTCGTCGATGGCTCTAACCCCTCTGGCTCCTCCGGTTGGGGCACCACAAAAGAAGAGGTCTCTTCCTCCGGCGCATCGAGGATGGCCGTGAGCTGTCTGTCCGTGGGATGGCGCAGCGCAAGGGTTGTCCGACCTATGGTGGCGCACAGACCCGGCACGAGCTGCACTGCCTCCACGGCGCGCCCTTCCACGGTCAGGCCGTTTCGGCTGCCCAAGTCTCGAAGAAACACCCCTGCGACCTCGGTGCGCAACTCGACGTGGCGCCGACTGACGTCCTGGTCGTCCATCAGCCGAATGGCGCACTCCCGATCGCGCCCGATCACGAGCGTGGCTGGAGTCGTAGGAAGCTCGAAGCATGTGCCGCGACCTGGCCCAGCGACAACGACAAGAGCATGTGAGGCGCTCTGCCCAGCGCGGACGAGCACCCGCTGCAACATCGTACGAGCCTGCTCCACCGCCGTGTCGCGGTCTTCCTGTGGCTTCATGGCACCCGTGTGAAACCGCAGCCGAAACCCCGCGATGGACACCACATCGCCAGAGCGCAGCTTGTGGGGCCGATGGGCGACGAGGACCTTGCCGCCCACTGCCGTGCCATTGACGCTGCCGAGATCGACCACCGCATACTCGCTGCCCACGAGCCTCACCTCCGCGTGCCTCGTGGAGACGGCCATGTCCGGCAAGCAGACTTCGCAGCCCCGCGATCGACCGAGGATGACGCGATCGAGCACAAAGCCGCGCTCGTACTCGGAGCTGCTGTCCTGCCACTGCGTGATGGTCAGCCGAAAGGCCATGGTCGCTACCCGCGCCACCTTTGAGCCAAAGGCATCCGCCGCCCGAGTCCGAACGACTTGGAGGTCACCTTGAGGCCTGGGGGCGCCTGTCGTCGTTTGTATTCATTGAGTCTCACGAGCCGCGCCACCTGGTCGACGATCTCCGCGTCAAAGCCGCTGCCCACGACCTCGGCCGCCGACTGCCCTTCATCGACGAGGCCCGCGAGGATCGCGTCGAGCACGGAATAAGGCGGCAGGCTGTCCTCGTCCTTTTGGTCTGGCCGGAGCTCGGCCGAGGGTGGCTTGTCGATGATCGCCCTGGGAATGAGCTCGCGCCGCTCGTTGAGCTTGTGGCACAAGCGGTAGACCATGGTTTTGGGAACGTCTGAAATCACCGCGAGCCCACCAGCCATGTCGCCGTACAGGGTGCAATAGCCCGTGGCCATCTCGGACTTGTTGCCCGTGGTCAGGAGCAGGTGCCCGAGCTTGTTGGACAGTGCCATGAGCACCACGCCGCGGATCCGGGCCTGGATGTTCTCCTCGGTGGTGTCGGGCGCGCGCCCTTCCCACAGGGGCGCAAGGTTCTCGAGAAACGCCCCGAACATGGGCTCGATCGGCACGACCTTGAGCTCCAACCCCAAGCGCTGGGCCAGCTCCCGCGAGTCCTCCACCGAGCCGCTCGAAGAGTAGCGCGTGGGCATGGTCACACCCAACACATTCTGCGGACCCAGCGCCAAAGTGGCAATGGCCGCCACGAGCGCCGAGTCAATGCCCCCAGAAAGGCCGAGCACCGCCTTGTCGAAGCCGCATTTGCGAGCGTAGTCGCGCGTGCCGAGCACCAGGGCTTCGAGCACGGCCTCTTCGTCGTCCGCGCAGGGAAGTCGCATTTCGCCGCGACCGTGGAACGGTTCGACGCACACGAGATCTTCCCGAAGCTCGCCCCCAGCGGCGAGAATCCGCCCGTCTGCGGTCACGGCGAGACTCCGGCCGTCGAAGATGAGGTCATCGTTGCCGCCCACCTGATTGACGAGCAGGACCGGTACTCCATGGGCCTTGGCATGCGCCTGCATCATGGCCGGCCGCGCCGCGCGCTTGGCCATGGTGAACGGCGACGCCGACACGTTGACGACGAGCTTCGCCCCGGCTGCCACGAGCTCGGCCACTGGATCGCGCTTGTAAAGGGGCTTTTCGGAGAACCCCGCCGGGTTCCAGGCGTCCTCGCAGACCGTCAGCGCCATCCGCAGACCGTCCAGCACCGCCGGCTCGAGCTGCCCTGCTGGCTCGAAATACCGCGCTTCGTCGAAGACACGTCGATGAGGCTCACGGCATTCTGCAAGGGCTTGCCCACTGCCGCCGGGCTCGGGCGCACATGCCCCACGACCAGGGCGATCCCGCGGGTGTCCCGGGCCAGAACCTCGATGGCCTCGAGGTTGTCGGCGACGAACCTGCGTCGCTCGAGCAGGTCATGGGGCGGATATCCGCACACGGCGAGCTCGGGCAAAACGCACAACCGCGCTCCCTTGTCGCGAGCCTGTTGCGCCACAGCGCCGATGCGCGCGAGGTTGCCGGCAAAATCACCTATGGTCGGATTGATTTGGGCAAGGGCGACCTTCATGACTCAAGGCTTTTAGCCCGGTAACGCCACACGGGTCAATCGGACTTGCGGCCTCGAGGTCTTTACACGACTTACTTTCGAAAATACTGTAGCAGGCTGACGACTATGCCAAAGTCCACTCATTAAGGAGTGAAAGGAGAACTCGATGTCAGCCCCAGCACACGGTGGTAAGCGCAGCAAGCTCTTGCCGGACAACGCCTACCGCAAACTCGGACCAAACGAAACCTACAACCCCATCGTAGCCACCAGCGATACCCGGGCCGAGGTCACCCCATGGTCCGTGACCCTGGGCCTCATCATGGTGGTGCTGTTCTCTGGGGCTTGCATTTACATGGCCTTGCGGGCCGGCAACGCCATCGAGGCCGCCATTCCCATCGCGATACTCGCCATCTTCTTTGGCAAGATGCGCAAAATCCGCAGCACGATTCTCGAGAACGTCATCGTTCAGTCCATCGGCCAAGCCTCTGGCGTCGTGGCTGCAGGCGCGGCCTTCCTGGTTCCAGCGCTGTACATCAACGGCGTGACGCCGACCTGGTGGCAGATCTTCCTGGCCTGCTTCATCGGCGGCGCGCTGGGCGTGGCGCTCATCATCCCCTTGCGAAAATACTTCGTCAAAGACCTCCACGGAGATCTGCCGTTCCCCGAGGCCACGGCGATCAATGAGATCCTCGTCTCCGGCGAGTCGGCTGGCGCCACGGCAGGCAAAGTGCTCATCCTCTCCTTTGTCATCGGGGCGGTCTTCGATTTCTTCGTGGAAGGCATGGCGCTGTGGCCGAGCATGCTCTCCACCTCGCATCTGCCAGGTGGCATCGGCGAGGCCATGAGCGGCGCTCGATTCGAGATGTCCATGGTGGCGCTGGCAGCCCTCTTCGGCCTGGGCTACATCATCGGCCTGAAGTACGCGGCGATCATCGCGGCTGGCTCCATCCTGGCGTGGATGGTCATGGTGCCCATGGTCCACATCTTCGGCTCGCAGACCGCCTCGTTCAACTTTGCCGGCGGCACGTTCAACATCGCGCAGATGAAAGCCGGCCAAATCTTCAGCACGTTCGTCAAGCCCATCGGCATCGGCGCCATCGCCGTGTCCGGCATCATCGGCATCATCCGCATGGGCAAGATCGTCGTGAGCTCCGTGTCCCTGGGCTTCAAGGGTTTTGGCAACGGCGCGTCCACCAGCGACGACCCGCGCACTCAGACCGACATGAGCCCCAAGAACGTGCTGCTCGTGCAGTTTGGTATGGTGCTGCTCATGGCCGCCCTGTTTTTCTTGGTCGCCATTCTCACCACCGACTCGGCCACGGGCGCGTCCTACACCATGGCCCAGGCGTTCAAGTACGCGGCCGTGGGCGCCATCGTCGGCTTTGCCCTGTCCTTCCTGTTCACGCCGGTCGCGGCCCAGGCCATTGCCACTGTGGGCACCAACCCCGTGTCGGGCATGACCCTCATCACCGTGGCTCTCACGATTCTCATCCTCGTGGCCTTTGAGCTCAAAGGGTCGGGCGGCATGTTCGTGGCCCTCATCGTGGGCACCGCGGTGTGCACGGCGCTGTCGACTTCCGGCGCGCTCATCACCGATTTCAAGATCGGCTACTGGATCGGCGCCACGCCCCGCGCTCAGCAGCGCTGGAAGTTCCTCGGCCTCGCGGTCGCGGCCCTCGTCGTCGCGTTCGTCATTCCGATCATGGACTCGAGCTACGGCTTTGTGAAACGCGGTGAGGACGGCCAACTGCTGCGCGACGCCCAGGGCAACCTCATCTCCAACCAAGACATCCTGCCCGCGCCCCAAGCCAACATGATCGCCGCGGTGTCCCGGGGCCTGCTCGACGACCCGGCCAAGCAGCCATGGCTCGCCTATGGCCTGGGCGGCATCATGGCCGTGATCCTGTACCTCGCCAGCGTGCCCATGCTCGCCTTTGCCCTGGGCATGTACCTGCCCATCGGCATCAACCTGGCGGTTTTGTTCGGAGCGTTCACCGCATGGATCATCACCAAAACCGGTGGGTCAGAGCGGGCCCGAAACCTGCGCTCGGAGCAGGGAACGCTCATCGCTTCGGGCCTCATGGCCGGCGCCGCTATTTTCGGCATCATCACCGCGGTGATGCGCATCCCCTCCATCTTTGGAATGCCATTCGCTCCCATCCGCTTCATCGGCGTGGGCATGAAATACACCCTGGAGAAGACTTCTGACGGGAAACTGTGGATGCTCAAAGAAACGGGTGCGGAGAAGTACTTCGAAAGCGGCACGGGTCAGGCCATCTCCCTCGTCATGTTCATCGGTCTGGCGTTTGTATGCTACCTGCTCGCGCGCTGGGGCGCCAAGGGTCAGATGGCCGAAGAAGACGCCTCGCAGAAAGAGTAGCCAAATAGCCTTTAGCCTTTTTTGAAAAGGCGGCTAAGGGCGAGGGCTCTCTCAAGAGAAAAGGGACAGAAGAGCCCATGGGGGGCAAGGCCGATCGGCAAGGGCAATGCGGGGGGTCAGTCGCAGCGGTAGATCCCGCCGTTGTTGAGCGGCATAGCGTTGTACTCGTCTTCCGGGTCAGGCTTGCGCCCGCCGCCCTCCCAGACATCTTATTCGATGTCCAGCCCGCTCCAGACGAGCAGCTCGTTGGTGGTTGTGGACCAGACTACGGCCATATCCCGACTGGCTGGCGGGTCGCTTTTCGCCGAAAAGCTTTCGCAGCTCTCGCTCACCGGATCATACGAGCTGGCAGGCCATCTGAGAACTCTCGAGCCGTTCCAAACAGCGCGGGGCGAGCCTGGACCGTGCAATCCTCTGACTCGCTATAGCTCCACTCGTCCTTGTCCGGGTCGTAGGCCGGGACCCAGACCGCGTCGGGATCGTACATGCCCTTGCCAAAAACCGGCGCGCCCTTGAGCGGGTACCATTTCCACTCGCGAGGTGTCTGTTTCCTCGCCCGTGTCCGTGGGATCGGTCGGATCGGTCGGATCGGTCGGATCGGTCGGATCGGTCGGATCGGTCGGATCAGTATCGGTCGGATCCGTCGGATCCGTCGGATCGGTCGGATCAGAACCCTTTAGCCTTTTTTGAAAAGGCGGCTGATGATCCCCTTGGGCTTCTCCTCTTCCTTTTTGGAACGCATCTCCATGAGCCGGAGCTCGCGAGCAACCTCGATATTGTGCGGGTTGATGGCAAGCACGCGCGAATAGTGACTCTTGGCTTCGGCAAACCGTCCGGCTCGTTTGAGCATCAACGCCAGATAGCTGTGAGCGCGCTCGGAGTTGGGCCGCACCTGGACTGCCTTGCGCAGAACGGCGACGAGGTCCATGACGTCCTCTCCGGCCGGCCGCTGTCGACCCATGAGATAGGCGCGAGTCGCCAGATACTCGCCATCCTGGGGGTTCAGCTGTACCGCCTTTTCGACCATCTCCAGAGCGGTGTTGATCTCGTCGCGCTTGAGGTAGACCTGGGCCATCTGGAACAGCTTCTCCGCTTCCAGCGTGGCTCGCACCATGTCCTCCTCGGCCGTGGATAGCTCGGTTTTCGCTTTCTTGGTCTCTGCGCCTCTGATCCTCTGCTCATAGGCATCGCGCGAATCGGGGTCGGTGAGCGCGGCATGCGCCTCTGAGAGATTGGAGAAAATGTACTGGAGGGTGTCCTTGAGGTCCGCAGCCCAGGCGCCTGTGACCTTGTCAGGATGGTAGAGCTTGGCGAGCTGGAAGTACGCCTTGCGCACCTCTTCGACCGGCGCCCCGACCGAGATCTCCAACATCTGATAGTAGTTCTCCGAGGCGAGCCGGGCGGCCTTCTTCTCGATCTGCTTGCGACGCGCCTGCTCCTCTGGGCTCGGCGGGACTCTCGAGTCCAAAGGCGGAAGACTGTCCAGCTCGCTGCGGGGCACGGACGAATCCGCTGCAGTGCGCGGCATTTCCGTGGTCACGACGAGCTGCTTGGTGATCAGCATCCCGTAGAGAACCCGATCGACAATGCGGCGATCGCGGGCCACGTCGAACAGCAGGGAATCGGCGGACACGGGTTGGTTGAGCAGCTCGTGACACAGGGCCCGCTCGTGGGGGTCTGTGCGAAACCGCCTCACGACATTGGGATCGCGCAAGGTCACGTATCTACCTTTTAACGGCCCGGCGATCCGCTCGTGAACGGCCTGGTACGGCAAGGTCCGCAGCCCTGCCAGCAGCACTGCGAAAGGATCCACCTCGACGAGCTCATCGGGACCATAGCCGGCGAGCATGTTCACCTTTTCGTAAAAGGCGTAGCCGGCGCTACCCAGGGAAAACACGTCGACGAGCTTGGAAAGAAGCTGTTCTCGCAGCCCGACGACGAGCTGACGGGTATCGATGGCCCCCAAGGAGAGCAGCACTTGACCGGCGAGCAGTCCCTTGGCCGACACCTCTGCGGCGCAAGCCTCGAGCTGGGCGTCGTTGACGTAGCCTAGGGCGCGCAGCACGGCCGACAACGACCGCCCCGACATGGAGGTGCGGGTCTTGGCCGGCACACCCTCGCGAAAGTAGATGGTCGCCTGGTGCTGTTCGTCCTGCACCTGAAGCGTGCCGCCGAGCCGCCTTTCGTAGATGTAAATGAGAATATGACCAAAGGGCGTCTTATCGAACGTGCCCTCGGCGATGGGCTTGTATCTGGGAACTTCCGTCATTTCGACCTCGCTGGGCAGAAATGCAGCACGCCCAACTCACGGCACTCCACGCCCGCATACACAAAGTCGTTCTCGCGTACCTTTGAATCCGCTGCGAGCAAGGCCAGGGCCTGCCCTCCGCAGGTGCCGAGCCCAGCTCCGAGCCGCCCCGGCAATGCGCCCGCTTTGACCGCAACAGCCTCGAGCTCGAGGAGGCCCGACGGATCTCCCTGGAGATAAAGGGCATCGCCCTGCCGCAGCTCCACGCCCCAAGACGCCAGCGTGGCGCAAAAGCAGGAAGAGACGGACTCGGTGGCGATGACGGCACAGCGAAGCGTTCCGCGGTCGCGACCGCATGGACGCAAGCCGACCACGAGCGCTACGACGCTCTCTTGGAGCTGCTCGGCAGCAAGCGCGCCAGCCAGATCGCTCGCTCCACAGGACTCGAGTCGATCTATCCACGCCGGATCCGCCTCATCGCCCACCACCACGAGAACCTGGTCCGCGAGCCCTGCCACGAGGTAGTCCTGCGCTGCCACGAGCGCCGCCGGAGCCGAGAGCCACCCCTCACTCACGGTCGCTGACGGCTGGCGATTGCCGAGACCGATGGTCAAGTAGCCGGCTGGCGAGTTGTGCACCGAGTTTGGGACGAGCGACGGGCTGATCCCGACTCCGGCAGTCTCGTGAATCTGGACGAGCAGCTCGAGACTGACCGTGGCCTCGCCCAGAGCCGT
>JALOQD010000336.1 GCA_025453525.1 Myxococcota bacterium | reverse complement strand
GATCCACAGAAGCCAACGTTTGAACAAAGGCCTGTTCCACCAGTTTTCCATTGTCATTGAGCTTCTTGAAAGCCTTGGCCACGTCGACGGTGACATCCTCATCGAGCTTTGACCGGAGCATCACAAATAGATCAGCTAAGCGCTTGGCGTTTTCCTTGTGAATGCTCTCAGACTCCGGGCCGGATCTGGTTTTGAGCAACTGCGTCATCAAGAGCTTGGCTCCGAACAGGGCATTGCGGATCTCATGGGCAAAGCCGCCGGCCATCTGCTTCTCGAGAGATTCCTTTTCTAGCTTGACGATTTTTGCATGGGCGGTCGCGAGCTCGGCGGTCCTCTGCGCCACCTTCTTGTTCAGCACGATGTTGCGCAGCTTCACGGTCCGAATCCTGAGCGCGACAGTGCTCCAAACGAGTCCCAACGCGAGAAGGATCAAACAAAGGCGAAACCACATCGTCTGCCACACAGCCGGCACGAGCTCGAACGAGAATGCTTCGATTTCCCTACCTTTGACTCCGCTAGCATTGACGGGCACCACCTCGAACCGGTAACGGCCTGGATCCAAGTTGGTGTAGTAGGCAATCCGCCTCGGCCCTGCCAAAACCCAATCCCGATCAAACCCCACAAGGCGGTATCTAAAGGTCACGGCTTGCGGATTGGTGAGAGTCGGAGCGGTGTAATGAAGCTCCAGCTTGTCCACACCCGGCCCGACACGTACCCCTGGCGCGACAGCGACAGGCTTTTCGTCGACGACGAACCGCGTCAAAAATGCCCGCGGGACATAGGTATTGGGCTCGAGGTGTTCGGGGTCAACCACAGAGAGCCCCGCGACAGTGGGGAACCAGAGCCGTCCGTCGTGGGACTTCCAGCCCGCCGGCTGCGTGGTTCCGTTGCACTCGCCGGAGAACAGACCGTCTTTCTCGCCAAAGGACTCGCTCGAGACTCTCTCGACTCGACCTTCTACAAAATCGATGAGCTTTTGCTTCGACACCCTGTAGACGCCGTTGTTGCTCGTGGCCCAAAAATGTCCCTGATGCTCGAGGAGCACATAGGCCGTGTCGTCGAACAACCCGTCTGACTTGCGGATGCTCGTGAAGCGACCGTCGCGGTAACACACGAGTCCGCCTCCATTCGTGCCAGCCCACACGGTCCCGTCCGGGTCGACATGCAGGGACAGAATCAGATCGCTTTCTAGCGCGTGTGAATCTTCCAAAACCTCGAATCGGCCATTTCGATACCGCGTCAGCCCACTGCTCCACGTGCCCATCCAAATCGTCGCCTCTGGTCCCTCGGCCAAGCAAAAAACTTGATCGATGGGCAAGCCCTCGGCCGGGCTGAAGTGCTCGACCGTGTCGTCCTTGAGGCGGTAGAGCCCCCTGCGCCGCACCGCATACCAAATCGCCCCATCCGAAGCGCGGAGGATGGCTCGCACGTTGCCGCCGACCGGTTGACCGTCGTACATCAACTCGCCCGTGACCCGCCTGCCATCGAAGATCTTGACCCCATCGTTGTAGGTTCCAACATACAGGCCGCCTTGGGGTCGTTCCAGAATGGGCCTGGCTCCCACGTCAAAGCCAGACTCTGGACCGAAGATGTCGATCTGGCCGTCCCTCAATCGGCCCAACCCTTTGGACGTCATTCCAAACCAAATATCGCCAGTCTTGTCTTCATACACCGTAAACGGAGCGTCCACGGTCTCGTAGGTGGTAAAAATGCCGTTGCGCAAGACCAGCAACCCACCGGGAATGAGGCCGACGAGCAGGTTTCCTTCGCGGTCCTCGAATAGACCATTGACCCTACTCCCGGGCATCCAGTTGCCCTCTCCATGGACGACCAAACGACCGCCTTCGACCCGCCCAAGCCCCTGGTCGAAGAGCGCCACCCAGAGGTTGCCGTCCCGATCTTCTAGAATATTCGGGATCATCAGCTTCTTGTCTTGGCTGGGAACGCGTTCGAAGCTCTGGTCCGCGTAACGGACAAGCCCGCCGCCCCAGGTTCCGATCCACACCCTACCGGCAGTGTCGCCCTTGACCGACTCGATGATATTGACCAAAAGAGCCGGCTCGTTTTCGCTGGTGAACGCCGAGACGACGCCCGCGGACCACCTCGCCAACCCGCTAGTAGTCGCTATCCAGATGTTCCCTTCGCGGTCCTCTCCGATGTCTTTGACCGCGTTGCCAGGCAGTCCGTGCTCAGCGGTCAGATTCCAGTGATAGCCGCTCTTCTCTATCACGGTGCACCCTTCATTGGTCCCTATCCAAATACTCCCGGTGGAGTCCTCCCAGAAGGAAGAAACGTTCTTGTCGAGCAGGGCGTCGTTGGCGAGGAACGCCTCAAATCGCCCTGCCTCGTACAGCACGACACCGCCGCCGCCAGTGCCGATCCAGAGCCGATGGCGACTGTCGAGCAACAAGTCGACGATGCTGTTTTGAGTAAACGCCGTCGAGGTGTCCGAGTTGAACACTTCAAATCTCACACCGTCGAAGCGCGCAACCCCCTCCTGTGTTGCAATCCAGATGTACCCATCTGGGGTCTGCGCGATGGCGCTGATCGAGTCCTGCGGCAGGCCGCCTCGTTTGTCAAAAACCTCCCTAACGTACTGATTGGCTTTTTTTTGAGGATCGAGCGCCCATCCCGGGACGCAGACGAGAACGCTCAGCGCGACCGCTGAGACGACAAGTCGGAATGGCCGATGCCCGCACACCGAACGCGAGCGACCATCGGCTTCGATTTCGCGTCTTACAATTTTTTCCATTTATATAGAAAAATATGATGTTTGAGGCCTCGCCTGTCCATCTCGAAAAATTCAATCCAGAACCGCGAATGCGTCAAAGCAGGCTGGTCATCGTCGGGTTGCTCGGGCTTGGTGCAATCTGAAACCCGTCCGTGTCACAGCGTAGGCAAAATGCACATAGAATCCGTCCATTGATCCCGCTCTCGCCCAGCGAGACAGGTGTTTGACATCCCCCTCCGTTGGCTCTATTCAAGTGGTCTGTTGATTACTTGAACAGAGGACGCATGTCATCACCAAGCCGGCAGTTCAAGGACGCCATCTACGAGCAGCTCGGTCGGGTCGGGAAGGCCCTAGCCAGCCCACGGCGGCTCGAGCTTTTGGACCTACTCTGCCAGGGTCCGAGGACAGTCGATGCGCTGGCCCGCGAAGCCGAGCAGTCGATTGCCAACACTTCCCAGCATCTACAAGTGTTGCGCGCAGCGAGGCTCGTTGAGTCCGAGAAGCGTGGGCTTTTCGTGACGTACCGGCTCGCCGACGAGAAGGTCTGCAAGTTCTATCGCGAGCTGCGCACGCTCGCGCAATCGCGCCTGCTGGAGATCCAGGCTGTTACGCAAAAGTTCCTCGAGCAGCGTGACGAGCTGGAGCTCGTTGACCAGGATGAGTTGGTCTCTCGAGTGCGCCGCGGCGAAGTTACACTGCTCGACGTGCGTCCGTCGGAGGAGTTCAAGGCAGGCCACATCCCCGGCGCGGTATCGATTCCGCTCGCCGAGCTCGAATCCAGGCTCGCCGACCTGCCCCGAGACCGCGAAATCGTCGCCTACTGCCGCGGCCCATATTGCGTGCTGTCCGTGGAAGCCGTCGAGGTGCTCCGCGCAAAGGGATTTCACGCGGTTCGCATGAAAGAAGGCGTCCCAAGCTGGCGCGCTCACGGCCTCCCGGTCGCAACGAACGAACAACCCGAGCCATCGACCAACAATCGGTGCACAGGAGAGCACGCATGAAATTCGGCATCATCATCGAAACCAAGGAACCAGAGAAATCATGGAACGCGCTGCGGTTCGCGGTGACCTCGAAGAAAAAGGGCCACGAGGTCAAGGTGTTCCTGATGGGAGAGGCAGTCGAAATACAGAACCTCAGCCACGAGAAGTACGACGCGGCCGCACAGCTCAAGGAGTTCGACAACGTCGGCGGTGAGGTCCTGGCCTGCGGCACATGCCTCAAGTCACGCATGATGGATGGAAACGAGGTCTGCCCCATCTCGACGATGGTCGACTGCGTGAACGTGGTCACCTGGGCCGATCGAGTCTTGACGTTCTGAGCGCTCGATGGACGCGGTGCTTCAGCAGAGCTACGCACGCTGGCGCGGCACGCGTCTCAGCGAGCTGACCGAGAGCATCGAGCGCGGCCTCGTGCTCGACCTCGCCGGCCCACTCGCCGGCAAGAGAGCTCTCGACTTAACGGAGAATCTCCATGACCAACTTGGCATCACCCATCGAATCAGTCCCCAAGGGATCGAAAGTCGTCCTCGTCACTTTTGTGCTGATGTGCGTGATCGGGATCATCAGCTCTTGGCATCTGGTCGAGGTCTTTCGCCAGACCCATCTCGACCCTGAAGGCTTCAAGAGCTTCTGCAACATCAGTGAAAGCATGAACTGCGACAGGGTCGCCCTTCACGACGAGTTTTCGGTCGTGCTGGGTTCGCCGGTCGCCGTATGGGCCATCGCAGGATACGTGTTCATCGCCCTGCTCTCGGTGCTGGCCTTGTTTCGAGCTCAGTCGCGATTCGGGCAGGGCTTCCTGTTTCTATTCGGGCTGTTGCTCGTCGCCGTCTCCCTGTGGCTCGTTTATGTGATGCACTTCAAGATCGGCTCATGGTGCATCGTCTGTCTCGCCATTGACGCCGTCAACCTCTCCCTCTTTGGGCTCAGCATCGCGGCCATCCGACTCTCGACAAGGACCGTGGCCGAGTCCATCCGGTCGGATTTCGGAGCTCTTCTGCGGTTGCCCTTGCAGACCGCAGCTATGGCTGTGGTGGGGACAGGCCTGCTGGCGGCCGCGTGGCTTGGTGGGCAACACCTTCAATCGCAAATCGCGCAAGAGCGTGCCTCTCGGCAGGCCGCACAGAGGTCCGGCGCGAACTCAGAGGATCCACAGGTGCTCTATGTTTCTCGAAAAGATGAACGGCTAGAAGAGCACAAGTGGAGCAAGAAGACCCAGGACAATCCCGAGGACGAGAACTGCGACCAAGGAGGCAAGGACGCGGCATCCCCCGTGATATCGATTCGGATCGGCCTCAGCGAGGAGGGGTACAACTGGAAGGGCGCGGAGCACCCGGCCATAGAGATCCACGAGTTCACGGACTTCCAGTGCCCCTACTGTCGCGGCGCCCACATGATGGTCAGCAAGCTCCTGTCGCGTTACCCTGATCGGCTTCGGGTCTATCACCGCCACCTGCCGTTGGATCACCACTGCAACAGCCAGATCGGCCGGCCTTTCCATCCCCGGGCCTGCGAGCTCTCCCGCATCGCTGTCTGCGCCGGTCGACAGGGCCGGTTCTTCGAAACGGCTGACTACCTGTTCCACAACGCCGAAACCATCCGCGCTCAAAACACCTCAACCGACGAGATCGCGAAAGCGCTCGCGCTGGATCTAGGGAAGTTCGGCTGTTGCATGGACGACCCGCAGTCGATGCGTCCCATCGAAAGCGATCTCGCGGATGCTGCGACTCTCAGTTTGCGGGGCACTCCAGCCTTCGTGATCAATGGGCAGGTCTACTACGGCAAGATCCCGGATGAAGCCTTGAAGGCGCTTGGGACTCCTGAACAATGACATCAAACGGATTGCGCGAGACGGCGTTCCTTGGGGAGGGCGTGCGCAACCTCGCGGGCAATGTCTTCGCATGGGTGGAGGGCCTCTATCGGTCTTACTTCGACCGTCGGGAATGCATCGGCATTCGCTGCTGCGCCTTCCCGATCGCCTCGGAGTCTACGAGCGCACCGAACTCAAGTACGGCGATCGGGCCGAGCGCTATGTACTGATCGAAGCAGGCCATGCAGCTCAAAACATCCTGTTTGGTGGCGTCGTCGTAACTCATGCAGTATGAAGGTTCCAATGAATGACCAAATCGCCGTCATTGCCGCCCTTTGGGGCGGGGCTAGCGCGCTGTCCTTGCCGCTCGGGGCTGCGCTCGGACTGTGGCTGCGGACCTCGCGCAAGGTCACGTCGGCGCTCATGGCGTTCGGC
>JALOQD010000335.1 GCA_025453525.1 Myxococcota bacterium | reverse complement strand
TTTACGAGTTCGGCATCCAATCCGGTCTCTTCCCGCTGTTCATTTTCATGGGCGTGGGAGCCATGACCGACTTCGGGCCGCTCATCGCCAACCCCAAGACAGCGCTCCTCGGTGGCGCGGCCCAGATCGGCATCTTCGCCACGCTGCTCGGCGCTCTGGCGCTGACCAAGCTACCGGGCGGAATGCTCAGCTTCGACGTGCGAGACGCGGCCTCCATTGGCATCATCGGCGGCGCCGATGGGCCCACGGCGATCTTCGTCGCGCGCAAGCTGGCCCCAGACCTCTTGGGCGCCATTGCCGTGGCCGCTTATTCGTACATGGCCCTCGTGCCGATCATCCAGCCGCCGATCATGCGACTGCTGACGAGCGAGGCCGAGCGCAAGATCAAGATGAAACAGCTGCGCAAAGTGGGACGCCTGGAGAAAATTGTCTTTCCTCTCGTCGTTTTGCTCTTGTGTATCGTCCTCTTGCCAGACGCGACGCCCCTGCTCGGCTCGCTCATGTTCGGCAACCTCGTCCGCGAGAGCGGTGTGGTGGAGCGGCTCTCAAAGACCCTGCAGAACGAGTTCATCAACATCGTGACCATCCTCCTCGGGCTCGCGGTGGGCGGCAAGCTGTCGGCGGACAAGTTCCTCCGTGCCGAAACCCTCGGCATTCTGGTGCTCGGCGCCGTGGCATTTTCCCTGGGAACCGCCGGTGGCGTGCTCATGGGCAAGCTGATGAACAAGCTCTCCAAGGAACCCATCAACCCGCTCATCGGCGCAGCAGGCGTGTCGGCTGTACCCATGTCCGCCAGGGTGGTAAACTTCGTGGGGCTCGAGGCAAACAAGCAGAACTTTCTGCTCATGCACGCCATGGGGCCCAATGTGGCAGGCGTCATCGGCTCTGCGGTGGCGGCCGGCGTGCTGCTCGCCTTGATTCAGTAAGGACGACCGATGTGCGGAATCGTTTGCTACGCGGGAAAAGCACAGTGTTCGCCGCTCATCTTCGAGGCTCTGCGACAACTCGAATACCGAGGCTACGACTCGGCTGGCATGGCGGTGCAGGGGCCTGACGGAGTGGCCGTGGTCCGCTCTCAGGGCAAGTTGGAGAAGCTCGCGCAGGCTCTCTCAGGGCATCCCTTGCCTGGCACGGTGGGTATTGGCCACACGCGCTGGGCCACGCATGGCAAGCCATCCGAGCTCAATGCCCACCCCCATGTCGTGGACGGCATCGCCGTGGTGCACAACGGCATTTTCGAAAATCACCTGGAGCTGCGGCGCGATCTCATGAGCAGTGGCGCGGTGTTCTCCTCCGAGACAGACACCGAGATCCTCGCGCACCTCGTCTCCCGCGCGCTTTCCACCACGGGCTCGCTCAAGGAGGCACTGCGAGCGGCCCTTCATGAGGTGCGGGGTTCATACGCCGTGGCCGTGCTCGGCAGAAGCGAGCCAGGACGGGTGTTTATCGCCAAGAACGCCTCTCCCCTCGTCGTGGGCCTCACCGAGGGCGCCACGTTTGCGGCCTCGGATGTCCCGGCCATTCTCAAGCACACCAACCGCATGGTGTTTCTCGAGGAGGGCGAGCTCGGCGTCATCGACGAGAGCGGGCTGTCGCTCGAAACCCTCGATGGGCAGACCGTGCGGCGCGAGCCCAAGATCATCTCCTGGAGCCCGGTACAGGCCGAGAAAGAGGGCTTCAAGCACTTCATGCTCAAGGAGATCCACCAGCAGCCGCGCGTGATCGAGGACACCATCCGCGGACGCGTCTCGGTGGAAACCGGGCAGGTGGCGGCCGAGCACATCGGCGTGGATGAGACCGCGGCCAAGCGCATTCGGCGCGTGGTGCTCCTCGGTTGCGGCACGTCCTATCACGCGGCGCTCGTCGGAAAATATTGGATCGAGGCGCTCGCCCAAGTGCCGGCCGAGGTGGAGCTGGCGAGCGAATACCGGGCCCGCAAGCCCCTCGTCGATCCCAACGACCTCATCGTGGCCGTGTCCCAGTCCGGCGAGACCGTGGACACGCTCGAAGCCGTCAAGGTGGCGCGGGCCGGCTCAGCGCACATCCTGGCCATCGCCAATGTCCTCGATTCGGCGATACCGAGGGCCGCGGACGGCGCCCTCTACACCCACGCCGGTCCGGAAATCGGCGTGGCCTCGACCAAGTGCTTCACGGCCCAGCTGGCAGCCCTGTTTCTCCTGGCCGTGTTCCTCGGCCGCAGGCGAGGCACTCTCGGCGCGGAAAAAGCCATGGAGTTGCTCGGCGGCCTGCTCGAGATTCCGGCCCTGATGCGCATCGTGCTCGGCCAGGAAGAGGGCATCGCCGCCATCGCCAAGAGGTACGCCTCGTCCAAGGACTTCTTGTTCCTCGGCCGCACGCTGTCGTACCCCATCGCCCTGGAAGGCGCGCTCAAGCTCAAGGAGATTTCCTACATCCATGCCGAGGGCTACCCCGCAGGAGAGATGAAGCACGGTCCCATCGCCCTCATCGACGAGAACCTGCCGGTGGTGGTCGTCGCTCCCCACGACGAATCCTTCGACCGAATCCTCGGCAACATCGAGGAGGTGCGCGCCAGAGGCGGTAAGGTGATCTGCCTGTCCACGGTCGGTGCCCCAGGGATCGATCGCCTATGCGATGAGAAGATCGACTTGCCCAGCAGCCTGTCAGAGCTCTCGCCCCTGCTCAGCGTATTGCCGCTGCAGCTCCTCGCCTACCACGTCGCTGACTTCAAGGGCACCGACATAGACCAGCCGCGCAATCTGGCCAAAACCGTGACGGTGGAGTAGGCGGCTCGCGAGCCCCAGGCCCGCGATATCGAGCGTCTACGAAAAAGTGCGATCCCCCTTCCTAAAACGGATCTTCCCCTGTAAAGAGCGCAAGGAAGGGCCTGCAACGCTATGAAATCAATTTTGCGACGCTTGTCGAGGATCATCCGTTTTCGAGGAGCGTCTCCCAATCCCTGCTACGATAGCGAGAACAGACCGACTTTGGAGGTGGTGAGAATGCACATCATTCGAGTTTTCTTGTGGAGCACCCTGGCGTCGAGCGCGTGCCTTGCTTTGGCCTGCCACGAGGACACGAACAACAGCGATGACACAACCTCGGGCTCAGAGTCTGGGGCGAACACAGACACCGAGGCTGGCACGGACTCGGACTCGTGCGACGGCCCGTTCGTCGCGGCGCCCACGTTTCGAGATACGTTTGAGCCAGACTGGGAAGAGACCCAGACCGCCTGGCGCCGGGCGAGCTGGATGCAGAACGGCACCCAGATGGACCCTGAGCGCTGCGCGACCAATGCGAAAGGTCTCCTCGAGCAGACCGTGCTCGCCGGCGCACCGTATCGAGGCGGCTCCATGCAGACCACGGCCGAGCACCTCTACGGCCGCTGGACCGCGCGCCTCAAGCCTTCCAATGTGCCTGGGGCCCTCAACAGCATGTTCACCATGGACTGGGATGACCTGACCACCGCTGGAGTAGACGGGGACGGCACTCATCAAGAGGTGGATATCGAGTTCTTGACCTACACCTTTGGCAGCGGCAGCGGCTCGGTCCACTTCGCCGTTCACCGCCCTGACCATGCGAACTACTTCTCCGCAGACATTGCCCTCGACTTCGATCCCTCGGCGGACTTTCACGAATGGGGCTTCGACATCCTGCCGGATCGCCTCGATTGGCGGGTCGACGGCACTGTGCTGGACACGTTCAAGTACGACGCCACGGTTTCGATCACAGGGCCGTACGAGCTATTCTTCAACTCTTGGACCCAGGTGGACTGGATCCATGGGCCGCCTTCGAGCGACGCGGTCTATCAAGTCGACTGGGTGCGGTTTGCCCCCTACGACGAAAAGTGCGCTGCCGCGAAGTAACGCATGGACATGGGGGACGTTCGTTCACAACGAAGCTTGCCAAGAGACATGAGGCGCGAGCCTCCATCCCGTGGCGCGACCAAAACGCCTACGAGGGGATGCGGTCCCAGCGGGTGGATTTGATTATGACAGCGCTATGACCGAGCAAAGGAGCCACGATACCGGCTGAATATAGTTTTGCGTCGATTTTTGCCAATTTTTGTTGTGAAATGCCAGAAATATCTTATGACAGTCGCATGATCATCGATTTCACAGTCACGAACTTCCGCTCGATCCGGGATGAGACGACCTTGAGCCTTGCGGTCGAGAGCCCTGGCTCCCATCTGCAGGAAAACATCGCCTATCCTGTCGGGGAGAAAATCGGAGTTGTACGTACCCTCGGTATCTACGGGGCCAATGCGTCGGGCAAGTCGAACCTGCTGTTGGCGCTCAGGGCGCTCAGCCATCTAGTGAGCACTAGCGGGGATCTCAAGGATGGCGAGGCAATCGAGAGCTACCAGCCGTTCCGTCTGTCTCGAGAAACCAGGGAGGCGCCTGTTCGCTTTGAAGTAGAGTTTGTAGCCGATGACGGGATTCGTTACGCCTACCGAGTTGCGTTCACCTCAAACCGCATCACCGAGGAGCAACTCGTCGCCTACCCGTCGCGGCAGGCGGCGTTGCTCTTCTCGCGGACCGAAAACGATACGTGGGAAACGATAAAATTTGGCGCGACCTTAAAGGGCGGAAAAAGGCGTCATCCGTTTTTTGCAAATAATGCCTACTTGAGCAAAGCGGGAAATAGCGCTGATGCGCCAGCCGCTATTCGCAATTCGTTTGATTACCTACGTCAGCAGTTTGTCTACATTGTTGAAAGAGCTCGTTTTCGACTCGAAAACTGGCATGAGAATCCCCGGTACATGAAGCTGCTTTCTACCTTGTTGTCCGCTACAGATACCGGAATCGAGGCGATAGGAGCACGCGAAACCGAGGCCCGGGAGATTTCCTTTCCTGAAGGCATGCCCGAATGGATGCGAAAGGACTATGAGAGTCTGCTTAGGTATCCCAAACAATGGCAGGTGTTGTTTTCACACCGTGCCGACGATGGACAGCTTGAGGAATTCGAACTCAAAGACGAGTCGGCGGGAACGCAACGTCTGCATGCGTTGGCCCCCGCGGTCTTCGCTGCCCTAAATCTCGGAGGTGTCGTGCTGCTCGATGAGCTCGAAAGCGGCATGCACCCGTTCATGGCGGAGCTCATCGTTAAGCTGTTCAACGATTCACGGGTCAACACTAAGAATGCTCAGCTCATCTTTACGACCCACAACGTCCATGTGATGTCCTCCGAGCACCTGAGACGGGACCAGATCTGGTTCGCGGAGAAACAAAACGGAGCAAGCCGGTTCTATGCGCTGTCTGATTTTGATAAGAATATTGTCAAACCGACGAGCCCATTCCATAAGTGGTATCTGGAAGGCCGGTTTGATGCCGTGCCCAAGATCGACTATCAGACCATTGTGAATGCGCTGATCGCGGCAAGGTCTTCCGATGCCAAAGAAACCGAATAGACCCAAGCGCACACTGCGGCCGGTTCTGCATATCTTCTGCGAAGGGGAGAAGACAGAGCCCAATTACATTCATGGCTACCTCGACAAGTTTCATCCTGGCCATCGAAGACTGAGGGTCATTGTAATAGAAAAGACTGATAAGAACACTCCGGTGCAACTCATCGAAGAAGCGATCGCCAAGAAGAAATCCGCGCCAGAAGGGGATTACTTTTGGGTAGTGTACGATCGCGAGAATGAGAAGAAATACCCTGCCAAGTTGCACGTCAATGCCCGTGTCAAGGCGAACAAACACGGAGTGGGAATAGCGCTCTCCAATGTCTGCTTCGAGGTCTGGATTCTGCTGCATTATCAAACTGGCGTCGCGGCCTACCACAGCTGTGACGACCTTATCGCGAAAAGCGACCTTCGCAAGAAGCACATTCCGTCCTATGAAAAAACCCAGCAGAACCTCTTTGACGTACTGGCGGACAAAGTTGAAAACGCGCGCCAGAACGCCGAGCGGCTCAACAAGTCGACCCGCGACGCAGCTGAGCCCAAGTGGACCCGGCCTGATCAGTTGAATCCCTACACCGACGTTCACAAATTGCTC
>JALOQD010000056.1 GCA_025453525.1 Myxococcota bacterium | reverse complement strand
CAGGCCCCGTTCTACCGAGTGCCGCGCGGCGCTGCTCACCGAGCTCGAAAGCCGAATGACCGCTGCTTTCCATGCTAGGGCTTCTTAGCGGGTCATTGAAAATGACGAGGTAGCCCACGTCGCGACCCAGGCGCTTGCCAAGGTCTTCTCGAACGCCCGGCGGAGCCAAGCATCCGTCAACTCCGCGACGCTCTTTCCGCTAGGCGCGATGGCCGACAATTGACCCTCGGCGCTAGCAAACAGGGGCTTTCACGGACAGTCGCTGACGCCGACAAAGGACTCACGCAGAATTTGGTGCCCAGCGCAAGACAATTGAAGGTCGAACTTGCAATTGTCTTACATCAGAGCTATTCTTACCTCATGATTTCTCGCGTCCTCGCGGACAAACTCCGTTCGATTTCCAAGGTGTTTCCGGTGGTGACCCTCACCGGGCCGCGCCAGTCTGGCAAAACCACCCTGTGTCGCATGGTTTTTTCCGATCTGCCCCTGGTCTCTCTCGAGGCGCCCGATATCCGCGCTTATGCCGTGGAAGATCCCAGGTCGTTTCTCGCCGGTTATCGCGACGGCGCTGTCTTCGATGAGGTGCAGCGCACCCCGGAGCTCTTGTCCTATCTCCTGCCCTATCTAGATGAAAACCCCGGGTTTCGCGGAAAGTTCGTGCTGACCGGCTCGGCGAATTTCGCGCTTCTTTCCGCCGTGTCTCAATCTCTCGCAGGCAGGTCGGGTCTGCTCACGCTGCTGCCGTGCTCCTGGGACGAACTGGGCGAGTTCCCACAACCGGCAAGTTCGTTGGACGAGGCGATTCTTCAGGGCGCATTTCCTGCGGTCTTCGATCGCGGCATCCAGCCGTGGGACTGGTTCTCGAGCTATGTCGGCACCTATGTCGAGCGAGACGTTCGGCGCATTCTCAATGTCTCGGACCTCGGCACCTTTCAGGCGTTCATCCGTATCCTGGCTGGGCGAACCGGGCAGCTCCTCAACTTGGCACAGGTCGGGGCCGAAGTCGGCATCTCCCACACGACCACCCGCTCTTGGGTGAACGTGCTCGAAGCGAGCTACCTCGTGCTTCGCTTGCCGCCCCTGCATGCCAACCTCGGCAAACGCCTGACCAAGTCTCCCAAGCTCTACTTTCTCGATACCGGGCTCGCGTGCTATTTGCTCGGAATCGAGACCGCGCAGCAGCTTCGCCATCACCCTCTGCGGGGCGCTCTGTTCGAGACCTGGGTGGTCACCGAAGCGCTCAAGGCTCGTTTTCACAAAGGTCTCCCGGCGGCTGCGACGTTCTACCGAGATCAAAACGGGGCCGAGGTGGATCTTGTGATTGAGGCGTCTTCGGAGCTGCTTGCCGTGGAGATCAAGGCCGGCGCCACTGTCGCGTCGGATTTCTTTAGGGGCCTCGAGACGATGCGCGGCGCCTTCGAAGCGGTTGATGAGCCGAGGTCATGGCGCGGTGCGATTGTCTACGGCGGTAATGGGCCTTTGCGCAGACGCAACGTCGAGATCGTGCCCTGGACAGACGCTCCGCGGCTCTTCGCTCCGCAAGTTTAGCTCGCTTCGAAGCCGTTTCCCCGACAGGCTCCTAGAGATGTCAACTCCGTGACGCTTTCCAGTCGCACGCAATGGCCGACAATTGGCCCTTGGCCCTCACAAACGCTAGACTATCCTGCATAAAGCAAAGGTGGCCAACCGTTGGTACGCCTGTTGCTTGCCACTAAAGAGCATGAGCGTGAAGACTCATAGGCGCCTCGCGTCATTGGCCATTGTGGGAGCGGTTTTGCTGCTGCCGCTTTTGGCCGTTGCACAGCGTCCGATCTGGGAAGGCGCGGTGAGTGCCGGCAGCGGGTTGTCGTTTGGTTCGGGCAACGGCAGGGCCGTGGTGCTGCCGAGCCCTTTCTATATCGATGCGGACATCATCTACTCCAACGATGAGAGTCCGACCATCGAGTATGTCGTCGGGCTTCAAGCAGAGCTTCAAGGTCGTGTGTCAGCGGGCGTAGTGCCGCAGATTCGCTTGACCAGCCCTCCGCGCAAGCTTTTGGTGTACGGTCTGCTCGGCGCGCCGATTATCATCGCACCATTCACGTTGTTTGGGGTGGAGGGCGGTGTGGGCGTGCTGTGGCGCGTGGTCGGCCGGATCGGGGTGTTTGCCGAAGTCGTGCTCGATCTGTTCCCCTGGGGCAGCGATTTGCCACAACATGGCATCTTGACGCAACTCGATGCTAATGTTGGTGTGCGGGTGAAATTCAAATGAGCGCGCGATCTACCATCTTCCTCTGTGCCCTGTGCTGTGCCGCTTTCCTCAGCGCCTGCGGCGGAGACTGCATTCGCCACAGCGATTGCCCCGATGGCCTCGTCTGTTCGCGAGGGGCGTGCGTGAAAAAGGGAACCACGCCGCCGAGCACCGACACTTGTACGGCGACCGTGTCAGGGGAGTGCGACACCGGAACCGAGACCTGTAGCGAGACTGCGTGGGCCCCATGCTCGGACACGACCACCGAGACCCTCACCGAGACCCAAACCGAGACCTGCACCCAGAGCGCGACCGTGGAGTGCACCGACTCAGCCACAGGAACGCAGACAGACACTGCGACCAACACCGATACTTTGGGCGACTCCGAGGTCTGCACCGAGTCGGTGATGGGCACCTGCGTGGACACCGACACGTCGAGCGGCACCGCGACGACAACAGATACGCTGACGAATACCGATACAAACACGACCACGACCACGACGACGGATACGTCGAGCTGCTCAGAGACCTACACCCACTGGTGCCACGAAACCGCCACCGACACGTGCTCGTCGACCCACGCCACGCCCTGCGACACCGAAACCACCAGTGACACCGGGACCGAAACCGGGACCGCAACAGAGACGCAGACCCAGACTGGAACCGATTCTGATACGGACACGAGCACGAGCACCTCTTCCTTCTCAGACACGGGCAGCGCGACAGACACGGATACGACAACCGATATGGGCGGCACCGATAGTGACACCAATACTTGAGGTAGGAGGACAAACAGGCGGATGAGCAGCAAGGAAGACCCGGTACTCATAGCCTTGGACCTCCTCGGCGATCTGCCGACCTTGCCCAATGTCGCCATCGAGGTGGCGGGCTTGCTCGACGATCCGCGGTCCACGCCCAAGCAAATCACCGAGGTGATGAAAGCCGATCAGGCGCTCACCTCCAAGGTTTTGAAGCTCGTCAACTCCGCGTATTACGGCATCCCGGGCGGCGTCTCCACCGTGGAGCGGGCCATTGCCTTTCTCGGATACAACACCCTCTTTCAGCTCCTCATCGGCGTGTCGGTGTTGGAGTTCAGCCGCATCGGCGGCGCCAGCGGGCTCGATATCCGCGAGTTCTGGAAGCACTCCCTCGGAGTGGGCGTTGCGGCCGAGATGATCGCCCGACGCCTCGGTCATAAAGCCCCGGAGGATATGTTCTCTGGCGGGCTGCTCCACGACCTGGGCAAGCTCGCGCTCGCCAAAGTGGCCAAGAAGAAGTTCGCCTCTGCCGTGGAAGAGGCCCACAAGCAAGGCAAGCTGTTGAGGGACATGGAGAAGGAGCAGGGTCTGCCACCCCACGACAAGGTCGGCGCGATCCTAGCCAAGAAATGGCGCTTCCCGCCGGCGCTACAGGCCGCCATGGCCGCGCACCACCAAACGTACGACCAGCGACAAGTGAGCGTGCTCAAAGCGCACCTGACCGGGCTCGACATCGTGGATCTCGCCAACCGCCTGGTGCGCGTGTTCGACATCGGCAATAGCGGCGATCCGGTGATCCCGGAGATTCCCCGAGATCTGCTCGATAGGCTCGGCCTGCTCGCCAAGGACATCCCCAACATCAAGGGAGAGATGACCCGAAAGGTCGAAGCCTCCAAGGTGTTCCTGGATCTGCTCGCTGACGATCTCTAGAAGGAGCTTACGAGAGCCTCATGACCCGCCCATGTGCCTCAAACGCTCGAGCAACGAGTTGACGGATTCGGAGATCGTAGAGAGATCGGTCGCCATGTCTTCTATCTCGCCGCGCAGAGCGATCATGCGCTCCCTGGGGCTCTCATGGGCTTCGTCGAGCTCCCAGGCGATCTGCCGCAGGCTCTGGGCAGCTCCCTCGAGAACCGTTGCCGGAGTGGTGAGCTCATGGAGGATCGAGCGCAGGTGCTTGCCCTCGATGGCAACATCGATCGTCGGCGCAGGTCCCACGGGCGCGGCGGAATCGACGTTGTTGTCGTGCAGGCCAGCCTGAGTCAAGAGGCGCGTGCGATAGGCGATGCGGGCCACGAAGTCCGCGTAGCGCACGATCTCTGGAGCTACGGACGAGAGTCGCAGGGCGATCACCGCGGCAGGCTTCTTCCAGCCGCCGATGGGCACGCAGTACAAGTGTCCGGCCTCGAAGGTGATGGGGCCGCTGCGGGTCTTGCACAGGGTAGGGGGAATACCCGAGTCGTCGACTTTGATGATATGGGCCTTCGGTTCACCGTCGCTGGTAAAAAGGTACAAGGCCGCGGCAGTGACTTCTTCCACGCGGGCGATCTCCTCGGCGGCGCGCAGCAAGAGCTTGAGCTCGGGGAGCTCGGTGTGCAACTTGCGATCGATGTCGAGAAGCTCACTCGTCAAATCGAGATGCTTGCGCAAGGACACGGTGGATTCGCGCTGCTTGAGAGCGTTGCTCAGGGTGATCAAGAGGTCGTCGCCCCAGGGCTTGACGAGCTTGAACGCGCCATGCGCGCTCAGCGCCGTTTCCTGAACCTCGTCGTTATCAAAGGCCGTGAGGATGATCCGCACCATGTTGGGGTATCGAACAGCGCATTGACGAATGAGGGACAGTCCGTCCACGCCCGGCATGCGGACATCGCTGATGATGGCAGCGAAAGCCCGGTTCTGCAGGCTGACGAGCGCTTGCTCCGCCGAACCCACCAGGGCGACATCGAAATGATCTTGCAACTCGGCCTCCAGGGCCGCGAGCACGCCCGGATCGTCATCGACGATGAGAACACTGTCATGGGAGCTGGTCATGTGTGTCGCCTTTCACCATCACGGGAAGTGTAGCGACGCGCAGAGTAATTTCAAAGAGAGCCCCTCCCAATTCGCTGCGAGCCACTCGAATAGCGGCGCCGTCCATGTCCAAGTGCCGCCGAACAAACGACAAACCGAGCCCAGAGCCGTCAGGTCTCTGGGTGAAAAAAGGCTCGAAGATCTTGTCGACGAGATGCGGCGGTACACCTGGTCCGCTGTCGTTGATACCGAGGAGCACCCCTCCTTTGTGATCCAAGCTCGCGCAAATGAGCAGAGAGCCTTCTTTTCCCGCGGCGTGGAGCGCATTGTCGATGAGGTTTACGATCACGTGCTGAATGTTGGAGGGCCGACCCACGACCTGCGGAAGCTGCCGCGGAAAAACGACATCGATGTGGATCCCGATCAGGCGATCTTGAAGCAGGGTCAGTGCAGAGCGGACCTGCGGCTCCAGCTCAAACGGCTGTTGCTCCGAATCGCTCGGCCTCGAATCCCGATACACGCGTCGCAGCTCGGAAATCGTGGACTTGAGCCTCTCGTGAGAGGCGTGGAGCAGCTCCATCATCGGGCCCGAGCCTTCGACAGGACACCGCATGAGCAGTCTGTCGAGGCGGCGAGCTGCGCCCACTGCCGCGGCCAAGGGGTTGTTGAGTTGATGGGTGAGCTCCGCGGTGATCTCGCCGATCGCCGCGAGCGCCGATGCGCGGCTGAGCTCATTGGACATTCGCGCCAGCTCTCGATTGCTTTTTTCCAAAGTGGCTTGCGCGCTCTCGAGCTCCTGCTGCCGCTGCTCGAGCTCGCCAAAGGCCTTGCGGAGCTGTTGATGCTTGGCAATGAGCTCAGCGCCCAACCTTCGCTGCTCGGTCCTGTCGGTAAACAAACACACACAGGCCGCGTCGCCCTTGGCATCTTGCAGAGGGGCAACGTGCATGTCCACCACGAGCTCGCTTCCATCGGGCCGCAGCACGAGGACATCTTCATAGCGTCCAGGTCTTTGCAGCATGGAATCATCGATGGAACGCGCTTCTCGGTCCGAGCCGTTTTGCTGGCCAGTGAACTTGCGCAGGTCGCAGCCCACGGCTTTTTCGAACTGCTCGAGGAGAATGTGCTCCATGGCCTGGCTCGCGGCCAGGATGACGCAGTCGCTTTGCCGCACGACCAACCATGGCCCAGGCAGATTTCCGAGTCCCCGGGCAGAGAACCGGGCGCCCGGCGGAACCGCGCGCGTTTGGGCGATTTGTCTGGTGCGTCTCAAGCGCTTCTCACCTTCGTCCTCAATTGTTTTCCTCCTTCATATTGAACGGCATAGCCTGTCGAATTCTTAAGACATACATGCACGACATTGCCCCACTGGTGCAGCTTCGACACACCGGGGCCTTCGTGACTCAGGTGGGCCTATCCGGTATTCTTGGCCTTTTTGCCGCCCAAGGCCATTTCCACCACGGCAAGAATCCTCGATTTGTGGAATTCAAGGCTCTTTGCAGGGTGCACCAGAGCCCAATTCGCTCACTGAAGTCACTTTCGGGCTAGGTCGAGCCAGACCTAATTGGGCCTAGTGGGCTCGAGTGCGACAAAGGGCACGAGCACGCTTCCAGGCCGCATGAGCACGCGCGAAAAACCTTCCGACGGTCCCCTGTCAAACTCTTGGCATCTGCCTTGCTAGGCTTCACCTCCGACAGGCGCTAAAAAATCCTGTCTTCAAAGCGAAAGGGATGACCCCATGACGCGACACAGCCCAGGCGAGTTCTGCGAGGAGATCATCGGCCAGTCAGATGCTTTGTCCGCGGTTCTCGCAAGAGCGGAGCGTGTCGCGAGCACGGATTGCACCGTACTCGTCACCGGTGAGACAGGAACGGGTAAGGAGCTCCTCGCTCGGGGTCTTCACATGGCGAGCCCGCGGCGCAGCAGGCCGTTCGTCGCCGTCAATTGCGCGGCCATGTCCAAGGACCTGCTCGAGAGCGAGCTGTTTGGCCATGTCCAAGGAGCGTTCACCACGGCCGTGCGCAACCGCGATGGCCGCTTCCAGGCCGCAGATGGCGGCACGATTTTCCTCGACGAGATCGGAGAAATGCCACTCGATTTGCAGAGCAAGCTCCTGCGGGTGCTCCAGTTCAAAGAGTTCAGTATGGTGGGTGAAACCAAAGTGCGACAGGTCGATGTGCGTATCATCGCCGCCACCAACGCGGACCTCAAGGACTTGGTGCGTCAGGGCGCGTTCCGTCAAGATCTCTATTACCGGCTCAACGTGGTTCAACTGCGGCTGCCGGCTCTGCGCGAACGCCGCTCGGACATCGAGGCGCTCGCTTGCCATTTCGTAGAAAAGCTCGCGGCAAAGTACGATCGCCAGGTACGCGCTCTCTCTCCAGAGGCGCTTCTCGTGCTGCGAAACCGGGACTGGCCAGGCAACATTCGAGAGCTCGAAAACGCTGTGGAACACGGGGTGCTCATGGCCGCGGGAGAAGAGATCCAGCTCGAGGATCTGCCGCTCATGGATGCCGAGGATCTCGCGGGAATCGAAGACTTTGTCCGGCCTCTCACCGATGATGGCATTGACCTGCAGGGCACGTTGCGCCGCATCGAAGCCCACTACATCCGCGCCGCGCTGGAACAGACCGCTGGCAACAAGAACCAGGCGGCCACGCTGCTCGGGCTCAACCGCACCACCCTCGTCGAGAAGCTCAAGCGCACCTTCCCCGAAGCCGTCGCCGCCGCCTCCTGAAACCGCCGTTTCGTTGACGCTCCACTGTCAGAAAATTGGGGGAAACATCGCTTCCCCTGGACTCATTACGGCCGATTCCCACGAGAGCTTTGCTGGCACGGGGATTGCTCCTTGCTCACTTCGATGAAGTGGGTTTTTACCATGTCTTGCCTCCTCGCCGCCGTGATAGCGCAGCCGCGCATCGCGCACGCCGAGCGCTCTGACCCCTTTGCCTTTGGCAACCTGGCCATCATCACCTTTCAAAATCAAAACGTCACGGCCTTGCGCACAGACGATGGCCGCGGGGTCGTGCTGCTCCTCGACAGCTGGAGTCCGACCTTGGAGGCCTTGGTACGCGCGAGCATCGGTGCTTCTGGCACTTTGAACGTCAGACTCCTGCCCAAACAACAGGCGGAGATGGCGGTCGAGATCTTCTCGACTTCGCTCGACATCGACTATGCGATTCGCCGGGAAAAGGCGACCGTGCAGATCATGATCGGCGAGCTGCGACCCGAACGTCGCATGCTGGAAATGCTCGCCATCGGCGGAGGCATCGAGCTATTGCCTGCGAAAGTGATCGCCTCTATTGAAGAGGGACAGCTCGTGCAGGCGAGAACCTCGCTCGCCTCGGCTTCCCGCGAGAGCTCGGCCGCCGCCGGGTACCTCACCGAAGCACGGCTCGCCGCGCTGGACTCCGCAACAGAGGCAGGCGCGCTCGAGAAGTGCCCTCCTGCTTCACCCAGTATTACGACCCTCGGATTGCAGCAAGGAATGCTCCTCGTCGCTTGGTGCGAGATCGGCTCAGATCGAACCGACATGGGCTTGCGTCACCTGGACGCGCTCCTGACCAGCCCAGACACGAACCCGAATATCCTGGACACCGCCCGGAACATGAAGCGGCGCATCACCTCTACCAGGGTGTTCGCGGCCGAAAGAGCCAGAACCATCATCGAGGCGGCGAATTTCTATCTCGGCAATCGCGATACCATTCCTCTCGAGGGCGCCCAGCCATTCTTCTTCGAAAGGCTCGGGCAGCTCCTGATGCAAGCTGGCGTGGGGCACTTATTCGCCACGGCGTCCAAGATCGCTCTGGCGTCATCCAGCGACGCGGAGATGCTTCGAATCGCGCCGATTTCTGCAGAGGCTCTGTGGAGCGCCGGAGAAGAGGTGCGCGCGTTGGACGTCTCTGCGTATTTCGAGCGAGAGCTGCGTAAGGCCCCGCCGTGGGTGGCGGGACGCTTGTATCGCGTGCTCGGCATGGCGGCGCTGCGTTCAGGCAATTGGAAGAAAGCCATCAGCGACTTGGAGTCGTCGAGAAACGCGCTCGGAAGCCCGACGACTTCGGATGAGCTGGCCATGCAGGAAGCGCGGCTGTCCTCTGGGATACCCGCGGCCGAGGTGTTGCCCGCGCTGCAAGTGCTCTACAACGCCGGAGTGCAAAAGACCTCGGCGTGGATGGACCGCTGGCTCTCTCGACTGTGGGGCGAGACATGGCTTCGCCTTGGCAAGATGCCGAGCAACGACATCCTCGCAGTGCAACCCGGTTACGTTCTGTACGATGGAGCGGAGCTGGCGCGCGCAGCCGGACTGCGGGAAGAAGCCGATACCCTCTACGCGATCGCTGCGAAAAAGCGCGAGACAGATGGATGGGCCGAGCTGTGCGCTGCGGTGCTCGAGGCGCAAAATGGGAGGCAGCGACTCGAAGAGATCAGAAAGGGCATGCAGGTGCTGCCATGACCTCGATCTTCCAAGTCATCGGGCCGATGGAACGTTCTTTGGACTTCCATCTCGTGCGTCAAAACATGATCTCGGCCAACGTGGCCAACGTCGACACCCCGGGCTATGCGCCGCGGGAGCTCGTGCGCGATGAGGGGACCGAGGACTTTGCCGCGCATCTCGCCATGGCCCAGACCGAAGCGGCGCATATCCCCGCCTCGGGAAGCAATGAAACCGCGGGGCTGGATGTCGTGGAAGAACACACCGTGATTCCGGGCAACGACAACAACTTCGTCAGCCTCGATCACGAGATGGCGCGCTTGGCGGCCAACACGATTCGGTACGAGGCGGTGAGCAAGCTCGTGTCGACTCAGATGGGCATGCTGGCCTATGCGGCGAGCAATGCGAATCGCGGCTAGTAGGAGGCAAGGATGAACGTCTTTAGCGCCATGGAGATTCTCGCGAGCGGCCTGGACGTGCAGCGCACGAGACTGAACCTCACGTCTTCGAATCTGGCCAATGCGCAGACCACCCGCACCCCAGAGGGCGGACCGTATCGGCGCAAGGACGCGGTGATCAGCACCGAGCCCGTGTACAACAAGTTCAAGGAGATGTTCGACGATTTGGTCGCCAGGGAAGTGAACGGCGTGAAGACGGACCAAATCATCGAGGATCAGGGGCCGCCGCGGATGGTGTACGACCCCACGCATCCGGACGCGGATGCCAATGGCTTTGTCGGCTATCCAAACGTCAGCGTTGTCGAAGAGATGGTCAACATGATCATGGCGTCTCGGGCGTACGATGCTGGTGTCACGGCCCTTCAGACCATCTCAACCGTTGCTCGTAGCGCCTTGCGCGTCGGTGGAGGGAACTAGCCATGCCGATCATCACAGGAGTCGCATCTGGTCCTGAAATCTCGTTGCCCCAGCTCTCTCTTGCGGACAAAGAGGTCGCTGCTCCCGGGTTTTCCGACCAACTCCTCGAGTTCGTCAAGAAGTCGAACGAAGAGCTCAAAACAGGAGAGGTGGAGAGCCTGAAGTTCGCCTCGGGCGAGACGAACAACATTCACGAGACCATGCTCGCGGCAGAGCGGGCCAACATCGCCCTGCGCCTCGTGGGCAGCATACGCAACCGGCTTCTCGAAACCTATCAGGAGATCATGAGGATGCCGGTCTAGTGGGGTGCGAGCAGAAAGGCGCGTGACCATGGCCGAACCAAATAAGCTGACCGGGAACGAGAAGGTCGACAAGGCGATAGCCGACGTGCGCGAATTCGTCGTCAAGCTGCCGATGCGCATTCGCATTGCCATGGCCATCGTGGCGGCCCTCATAGTCGTGGTCATCGCCTTTCTAACCACTGTCGATCGCACCGAGAATGCCGTCCTGTTCTCGGGGCTCTCGTCCCAAGACGCAGCGGCCATCGTCGAACAACTCAAGGATGAGAAGGTGCCGTTCAAGCTCGGCGCCGATGGTACGTCCGTGCTGGTTCCCTCGGAGAAGGTCCATGAGCTGCGGCTCAAGATGGCCGCGGCCGGCCTGCCCATGGGCGGCGGTGTGGGCTTCGAGCTGTTCGACCAGCAGCGATTCGGCATGACCGAGTTCGAAGAGCGCGTGTCTCTGCGTCGGGCCCTCGAAGGCGAGCTTTCCAGAACTATCTCGAAAATCAATGTGGTCAAAGGCGCTCGGGTTCACCTCGTCATGCCCAAACGGTCGGTGCTCGGCGCCAATTCGAGTCCTGCGCAGGCCTCGGTGGTGCTCGAGTTGCGCGGCGGGCGGGAAATGTCCGAGGGAACGGTGGGCTCCATCATTCATCTCGTTTCCTCCGCGGTGGAGGGCCTTTCTCCCGATCAAGTCACAGTGGTCGACACCCACGGACGCTTGCTGTCGAGCGAGTCGGGCTTTGGGCTTAACGCGCGGGAGTCCGAGCACAGGCAGAAGTTCGAGCGAGACCTCGAGCACAAGCTGCGAGAAATGCTCGACCAGACGTTGGGAGTAGGGCGCACGGTGGTTCGCGTGGCAGGGGAGTTCGATTTTTCCAAGCGCGAGAGCACCGAAGAGCACTACGACCCCGAACGTTCCGTGATTCGCTCCGAGCAGCGAGAGCTCGAGACCTCTGGCTCGGCGGCCAATGGCGGCGGCGGCGTCCCGGGAACCCGCAGCAACCTCCCAGGTGGCCAGACGCCGGAGACCACTTCTGGCAGCTCGGGCAAGAAGCGGGAGATGGAGACCCGCAACTACGAAGTCGACAAGGTCGTCAGTCGAACAGTGGGTCCGTCGGCGGAGCTCAAACGGCTATCGGTCACCGTCCTCGTGGATGGCAAGGAGATGCCGGCTGGTACCAAGGCCACTCCAGAAGATCCCACGATTCCACGCACCAAGGAAGAGCTGCGAAACATCGAAATGGCCGTCAAGGGAGCTATCGCCTTTGATGACCAGCGCGGCGATCGCATCGAGGTGCGGGCCATGCCATTCGCCATCCCCGAGTCCATTGAGCAGCAGAGCCACATATTCGACGACGACTGGTGGAAAAAGTGGGTCCCCATTGGCGTTCTGGCTCTGGCGGTGCTCACAGCGATAGCTGTGCTCTTGCTCACGACCAAGAGAACGCGTCGCTCGAGGATGATTGGTCCGGTGGACTCCCTGGCCCTGCCCAAGCAGGTGGGAGAGCTGCAGGCGATCATCGAGCAACCGGACCTCAAGTCGCTCACTCCCGAGCAAGCCGAAGCCAAGCAATTGGAAGCCATGGCCACGGCCCAGCTCATGGGACAAGTGCGTCAGTTTTTCATGGAGGAGAGCGAGGCAGCCTCTCGTGTGTTACGCAGTTGGTTGTCCGATGCCAGGCAGGGGCGCGGGGGCCTGGGCGCCAAGGGAGAGGCTGAGCCCGTCTCCAAGAGCAGGGAGACGGTCTAATGGCAGCAAAAGGACAGGAGCTCATGACGCTCGAAAAACCGATCCAAGCATTGCTGATCGTCTTGTCGCTCGAGGAAGAGGCCGTTGCCAGAGTGCTGCGCTTTCTCGAACCCGACGATATCAAGCTGCTGCACGAGCTCGCACAACGCAACGTCAAGGCCGATGCATCGGTCCTGCAGGTGGCCTATCGAAACTTCCTTCAGGATGCTCAGCAACCGCTCCTCGCTCCGGGAGAGGGAAAGGCCTACATCGAGCGCCTGGCCCAGCGTTCTCTGGGTCGCGAGGAGAGTAAGAGCTTGTTCTCGGGCAAGGATGGACGGGGAGGGTTGTCCTCGCTCGAGCGTCGCAGCCCGCAGATGGTCTCCAAAATCCTGGCAGAAGAAAACCCTGGAGTCATCGCCGCGGTGCTCGCCGAGCTTTCGCCGCCGTTCGCCTCATCCGTGGTGCGTCAATTGCCACGAGAGACACAGGTCAAGGTGATCACTCGCCTGGCGCACATCGACGAGATTCCCACCTCCACCATCGAGTCTCTTTGGACCGCGGTGGAGGATCAACTCGCGGACATCGACACTGGCGAGGCCATCGTCATCGACGGCGTGAGCCGGGCGGCGGGCATCCTGCAGCGATTGCCCATTGCCGAGACGGATGAGGTCCTCACGAGCATGGGCGAGGAAGAGCCAGGGCTCGCCCACCGGCTGCGGCGAGCGATGTTCAGCTTCGAGGATCTCGTCAACGTGCAGGGTCGTGGCACCCAGATGCTCATCAAGGAGATCAGCAACGACCAGCTCCTTCTCGCTCTCAAAACAGCGAGTGACGCGCTCAAGGACAAGGTGCTCGGTTCGGTCTCCAAGCGCGCCGCCGAGATTCTCGTGGACGACCTGATGGCCATGGGTCCTGCAAAGCTCAGCGAGGTAGAGCAAGCCCAGCAGGAAATCGTCGATACCGCGCTGCGCCTCGAGGCAGAGGGCAAGATCGTCATCGCCGGCCGCGGCGGAGAGGAGCTCGTATGAGCAGCAAGGTCTCCTGGCCAGGGGCTTCCGCGGACCGCACGGCGCGGCCTGCGTCTTGGAGCCTTCCGAAGAAGGACAAAACCGTCCAACCGGCCTTTCCGGCGTCCTCGGCCGAGCCTGTCGCGCCTGCGAGCCCTGTGGCTGCGCCGCGTCCAGTGGACCATCGGGACGAACCACCCATGGCCGCCCCGCCACCGCCGACTCCACAAAAACAGCCAGCGCCCGCTCAACCCACCCCCTTGGAGCTGGAGCTGCGGCGTAAGGTCGCGCTCCTCGGCAAGGCGCTCGAGGAGCTCGAGGTGACCCTGGAGCGAGAGCGGCACAACATGGCAGAGGAAGCGATCGATCTCGGTCTGGCCGTGGCCGAGGAGCTGGCAGCCGGGGCGATTGCCCTCGAGCCTTCGCGGATCGTAACGATAGTGCGAGAGGCGGTGGAATTGCTCGCCGACGAGCGAGAAGTCAAGCTTCGATTGCATCCAAATATCATTGAAGAGCTCGATCGCGTGGGCGCATTGGACGGTTTCAAGGAAAACCCTCGGTTCAAGCTTCGCAGTGATCCGACAGTAGGGGAGGCGGGCTGTATCGTCGAAACCAAAGCCGGCCGTGTGGATGCGCGCGTTCGCGCTCGTTTGTCCAAGCTTCGATATCTGCTCTCTCAGGGAGAGGGCTACGAGGAGGGCGAGTCGTGAGCCAGGCTGCCCAAAGAGTCACCACCCTGCAGCGGGCAAAGAGGCTCGCTCGATTGACGGTGCTCGGCCGAGTGACCGGCGTCACCGGGCCGGTCGTTCGCGCCCGCAACGTGAATGCCGTCGTGGGGCAGCAGGTGGATCTGTGGCCAGGAGAGGGGCGGCATCCCATTCCGGCGGAGGTCATCGGCCTCGAGGAAGACACAGTGCTGCTCATGGCTCTGGGACAGCTCGAGGGAGTGGGGCCGGGCTGCGAGGTGGGCTTGCGAGGTGGGGATCCTCATGTGGCAGTGGGCGACGAGCTGCTCGGGAGAATCGTGGACGGCATGGGCCAACCCTTGGACGGCCTACCGGCGCCCATCTGTTCGAAACGGCGTTCCCTTCGCGGCAAGCCTCCGAGCCCCCTCACTCGAGCTCGCATCCAAGCGCCCTTTGTGACAGGGGTTCGGTCAGTCGACGCGCTCATGAGCATCGGGCAAGGGCAGCGCATGGGCATCTTCGCCGGGGCTGGCGTCGGAAAGAGCACGCTCTTATCGATGATGGCGCGTCACTCCAGCGCCGACGCCTGCGTGCTCGCGCTCATTGGGGAACGCGGGCGCGAGGTGCGTGAGTTCGTGGAAGACGCGATTACAACGGCGAACAGGGAGCGCACGGCGGTCGTCGCCGTAACCGGGGACGCCTCTCCCCTGGTGCGTCTGCGGGGCGCCCTCCTCGCCACCACCATCGCAGAGCACTTGCGTGATACAGGTCGAAATGTCCTTCTCCTGTTCGACTCTTTGACGCGATTTGCCATGGCTCTACGAGAGATCGGGCTCGCCGCCGGCGAGCTCCCGGCGAGTAAGGGATATCCCCCTTCGGTGTTCGTGGAGCTGTCTCGTCTGCTCGAGCGCGCTGGCAACGCCCAGTCTGGAGGAATCACGGGGATCTACACCGTGCTCGTGGAGGGAGACGACTTAATGGATCCGGTGGCTGATGCGAGTCGCGCCTTACTCGACGGCCATCTCGTGCTGTCTCGGGACCTCGCCAATCGCGGACTGTTCCCGGCCTTGGACGTGCTCGCCAGCAAATCCAGGCTGATGAATCAGATTTGTCATCCCTCTCATCTGGAGAGCGCTCGACGGCTCGTGGCCATGCTCGCCGCGTATCGGGAAGCCGAAGACCTGATTCGCATCGGCGCGTATCAGCCCGGCAGCGATCCTGCGGTGGATATCGCTCGCAAGCTGATGCCGTCTTTTGAGCAGTTCCTGTGTCAGAACCTGCTCGAAGGAGCTCCACTACCGGCCTCGATCGCAGCCTTGCAGCAGCTTTCAACGGCCATCCAAAAAGGTGGAAAATAATGGCCTCGCCTCGGGAAAAAAGGCTCCAGCGGCTCGTCGAGGTGCGAAACCGGCAGCGCGACGAAGTCGGCACAGCGGTCCAGAAGGCTCGCGCGACCCGTGACGAGCACGACGCGCTCTATCGAGAGGCCGTCGAGGCCGTGCACGGGGAGCTGCGCGCCACGAAGGTCAACCCTCTCGAGGCCATCGATCCAGAGATACGGCAGCTGCAGATCGAGTGTTTGATCGCCGCTCAGATGGACGCGGCCCTTCGAGAAGGGTCGCTCAAAACGGCAGATGAGCATCTGGTCCGAGAGATCAAGCGGCTTTCTGCGGCTCATGCCAAGGTGCGTCAAATGGAGATTTTGGCGTTGGCACAGCGCAAGGCAGATATCGCCAGGGCAGACAAAGTGGAGCAGAAGGAGTCAGACGACCTCAGTGCCACCAAGGAGAGCCACAAGTGAGCGAGAGCGTACATAATCGTCTTGCGACCTTCTTTGCAACCATTGGGCTGGCCCTTTGTTTCTGCATGGCGATGCCGAGCTGTAAGAAGGACGAGAAGAAGGGCGACAAGGGCACGGATACGGATACGGATACGGCCACGAGCACCGCAGATCCTTCGACGACGGCCAAGGAAGCGGCCGACAGCGCGGCTTCGAGCCCGGACACCGACTGGCCAGAGGAGCCCAAGGCTCTGATTTTGGCGCTCGAGGAGCGCAGGCAGCTCCTGGAGCTTCGAGAGCGTGAGGTCGCGCGTCGGGAAGACAAAGTGTCCAGGCTCGAGCTCGAGGCCATCGCCAAGGTCAAGGAGCTGCAGGCTCTGCGCGACGAGGTACGGACCAGTCTTTCTCAACTCGAGACCAAGTACGCGGTCCAGGCCGACAAGTACGCCCTCCAGGTCGCGCAGAAGAAGGCTGAAATCGTGCAGCAAGAGGCTCAGAAAGCCGAGCAAGCCCGGGAAGAGGCCCTGGCGGCGGCCGAGGCGCGCAAGGCGAAGCTGGCGCAGCTGGTGGCCACGCTCAAGGGCATGCGCCCACAAGCCGGTGGCGAGATGCTGGCCTCCATGGACGAAGCCGAGGCCGTAGAGGTGCTCGGCATGCTGGCTCCAAGGCTCGCGGCGTCCCTGCTCGGCTCCATGCCAGCGGACAAGTCAGCGCGGCTCGCCGGTCTGCTCATCGGTATTGGCAAACCCAAATCATCGACGCCGAGCGATTCCGACAGCACAGCGGCTCCGAAGACTCCAGAACCGGCCACTCCAGCGCCAGCTCCTTCGGCGCCAGCGGCCCCGGCTCAACCGCGGAAAGGAGGTTGACGTGGACCTATCGTCATACCTGCATATCGTGAGATCGAGCCAACGGGTGGAGCCCGCGGACGAGGAAAGCCCCAAGCGCGCGGCGCAACCGGGGTTTGGCGCGCTGCTCGAGAGCCTGGTGGCCTCGGAAGGAGAAAAGGACCGCTCAGAGGACAAGCGGCGACGGGAAGCCGAAAACCTGGCGCTTTGCGTTGGATTGTCGGCGGTTGGGCGTCAGGACAATGGCGCGGGAGAGGGTAAGCCCTGGGACAAACCCCCTGACTGCGGCGCGTCTCTGCCCCAAACCCGCGAGATTTCCGAGGGCGAAACCTTGGGACAGGACCCTCGGGGCGAGTCTGGAAAAGGCGCCAACAAACCGATAGTAATAACAAATTCCGAGCTCGACGCTCCGGCGGACTCGAGCTTCGACGAACGACGACAGCCGGCTGACCGGGCGATGGTCGCGATCCTCGAAGAACTGGTACGCAGGTTGCATCATGCGAGTTTGGCAACCAGATCCGGCGCCGCGCTCGTGGTGAGCCTCGGCGAGCTGGGTGAGGTGAAAATCGATGTGCGCTTCCATGGAAAAAACATGCTCGTACGAGCAGAGGTCGAAGGCCCACGGGCTGCCGCGGTTCTCACCTCGGCCGCTCCCGAGCTGCGAGAACGGCTCGCGGCTCTCGGATGGCGCCTCGGAAGACTCGAGCTGTACGAACGAGGACGCGCTCCGCGCGTGCAGTCCGCACCAACCGAGCCACAGCGTAGAGATGAATCACGAACTGTGGACCGTGCCGTGGTCGCACACGACGGAGCATTGGATGTGCAGGCCTGAAAGAGGAAAGAAGTAGATGCAAATCGACACCACACAGCCCTCTGCTGCTTCTGGCCTCGGGCTCGCCAAGCCCATGGGGAGCAGCGAACTGGGCAAGGAGCAGTTTCTGCAACTGCTCGTGGCCCAGCTCAAGAACCAGGATCCCCTGGAGCCCATGACCAACGCGGAATTCGTGGCCCAGCTCGCTCAGTTCTCGAGCGTCGAGCAGCTCGTCTCCGTCAACCAAGGCATCAACTTGCTGGGAATGCAGCAGATGGGTATGTCCAACGCCCAGGCCGCGAGCTTTATCGGCAAGGAAGTGGAAGTAAAGTCCGACAAGCTCGAAGTGCGCAGCAGCGACGTCGAGCTGACCGCGGCGTTCAATCTCAAGGCAGATGCGGAATCCGTGACGGTCAACATCCGCGATTCCCAGGGAAACATCGTCAGGACTTACGACCTCGGCGCCAAAACCGCCGGGGACATCTCGCTCAAATGGGATTGCATGGACGGCAATGGCGTGAAGGTGCCGACCGGAACGTATCGCGTCGACATCGTCGCCACAGCCGAAAACGGCAATCCAGTGGCATGGGATTCGACAGTGCGCGGCAAGGTCGACGGCGTGAGCTACGAAGCCGGGTATCCGGAGCTCACGATCGGCTCCATCAAAGCCGCGGTATCGGATGTGATCGGAGTCTATGAAGCAGAAACGGAGAGCGCTCCATGACGAATATTGAGGCGAATCCGCAGTCCGCCAGGCTGCGGTAAAATAAGGAGAGGACCATGGGTATTACCAAAACCCTATTCACAGGCGTGGCAGGGTTGAACGCACACGGCGAGGCTCTAGGCGTCGTGGGCGACAACATCGCCAACGTCAACACGACGGGGTACAAGGCGGAGAGGGCGCTCTTCTCCGACTTGCTCGGTCGGTCGATGATGGCGCTCAATCAATCCGGCTCCGGCGTGCAGCTCACGAAGATCACCCGCGTCTTCGCCCAGGGCACGCTGCTGACTACCGGCTCGCCCACGGATCTCGCCCTCAACGGGCAGGGATTTTTCGTGGTCTCGGGCCAGGTCGCGGGACGCTCGGGCAACTTCTTCACCCGAGCCGGCCAGTTCTCGCTGGATAACAACGGAACCCTGGTCAGTCCCCAGGGAATGCCCCTCCAGGGGTATCTGGTGACAGCCACCGGAGAGCTGGACAACCAGCTCGGCGATATGAAGATCGCCAGCTCGGTCCTGCCGCCTTCGGTGACCTCGGACATCGAGATCTCAGCGAACTTGGACGCCACGGAGACCATCCCCGCGGCGTTCAATTCCGCGTCGCCGGGCACGACGAGCAACTTCTCCACCGCGATCACGGTCTACGACAGCCTGGGCAATGCCCACCGCGTCGACATCTACTTCCGCAAGAGCGTCGAGGCCGCGGCAGGCAACACCTGGGAGTGGCATGCCCTCGTCGACGGCGGCGAGCTCACGCTCGGAACCCCGGGAACGGCCGTGGAGTGCGCCAGCGGCACAGTGCAGTTCGATCCGAGCGGTCGCCTGGTCAACCAGACAGTGACGGCATCGGACTTCGATTTCGATGGAGCGGTGCAGAGCCAGGTCATCGACTTCACCTTCGGCGATGACATCACGGCCGGCGGCACAGGTCTGACAGGCACCACGCAGTACGCGGCGGCCAACACCATCCGCTCCCAAGAGCAGAATGGCTACTCCACAGGCGAGCTCGCGGGCGTAGGCGTAGAGGCCGACGGTCAGGTGCTGGCCGTGTACTCGAACGGCGAGCAGCGGTTTGTCGGGCAGATCGCCATCGCCACGTTCCGCGCCGAGAGCGAGCTCGCTCGCGCAGGCGACAACTTGTGGGTCCAGACGCAGGCCTCGGGCGATGCGCGCATCGGCTTTGCGTCCACTGGCTCGGCTGGCGCGATCACGGCAGGCGCACTCGAGCAGTCCACCGTGGATCTGGCCACCGAGTTCGTGAACATGATTTCGTATCAGCGCGGTTTCCAGGCCAACAGCCGTACGATTACCACGGCGGACCAGTTGTACCAGGAAGTCGTGAACCTCAAGCGCTAGGCTTGAGACAGTACGAGCGGTTCGAAGGCTTTTTTGGGTCCTCTCTACCTGGCGGTAACAAAACCGCCTCGAACGATGCGCCAAGCGCCGGTGCGTCGTGCGAGGCGGTTTTTTTTTTCAATGACCCGCTAAGAAGCCCTAGCATGGAAAGCAGCGGTCATTCGGCTTTCGAGCTCGGTGAGCAGCGCCGCGCGGCACTTGGTAGAACGGGGCCTG
>JALOQD010000055.1 GCA_025453525.1 Myxococcota bacterium | reverse complement strand
TGCGAGCGGAGAGCCGTGCCTTCAGCACGGGAGAAGAACCAAAGAAAGAAAGGAATTCGCGATTTCCATGAACCCCGGCCTGAAGGCCGGGGCTATATTCCTTTGCGCCTTCAGCGCGAAAGAACCGGCCTTACTACGGAGACGAGGGTGGTATTCCAAGTGTTTAGGACTTCCGCCGCGCAGTACTAGCGAGTAGGAGCCTTGAGGGGAACAAAGGGGATCACGGCGATGACATCGGCTACGTCCCCCCTCATCTCGCCGCGAAAAATGTATCCGATGGCGCTCTTGAGCTTGAAAACAGCCTTGAGCCCATTGCCGAACTCTGGAGGCGGCGTGTCGCCGGTCTTGATTTTGCGGTTCTGCCAGTAGGTCATTTCTTGCGCCTCGGTCATGTTCAGGACGCTGCTGTCGAACTGCTTGCGCAGAAGTGAACCAGGGCGCGCGTTAAGAACGACGACCGAAGTGCCATTCTTCAGCTGCGTACGTTCTTTAAAAAACAAACTTTTTACGTCTTCAAAAGAAATCGGCTCGGCTTTCAACGCCCTGTTGGCGATGACCAAGATATCCCGCGCGTCCGTGGCTCGAGCCGCGGTCGGCGCCAAAGCAACAACGCCGAAAAGTGCTATAATTCCAAACAGAACGAGCCGCATGCTTCTTCTCCCAATCCTTAGCCCCTTTAGCAACTGACGCCTGCGTTCCTCCAGTATTCATCGACGCCCAAGTTAATTTTGGCCCAATGCAAAACCTGTTAGCATATCCTCGCCCGTCAGGCCATTTATTCTGGACGTCCTCGTTTTTCTGTTTGCTTATACGCAACTAATGAAGTTAGGATCGCGTTGATTTATGGTTACCCTCAGCGCGACGGACCATAAGGGTTGGCTCCATGATTAAAATAACTTGCCAAGCCATGATCGGAATGGCCGTTTTTCTTGGATGCACGGCGGCGCTCGCCGTGGACGGCATCTCGGTCACCGCTCATTGGACTGGGCAAAACCTCAATACCCACGGCGGTTATGGTCAGATCTGGCGACACGACATCGTCGATAGCAAAGTCGTGCGCCACGCGCGCCTCTACCTCAATCCCGGAAGGCCAGCGCGCAATCCGGTGCTCAGCCCGGACGGTTCCCATGTTGCCTTCCTTCTGGTCGACGGCGCCATCGCGGTCATGAGCGTCAAAGGCGGAGAGGCGGCGGTGTTCAGCGCAGTCCAGTCCCACGGAGAGGCAACCCTGGACTGGCCGAGTGGACAGTGGATTTACTACACACAGGGCGGGCACAATCAGCCCTCGGGCTCCAAATACTTGCGCCGGGTTCACGCTCTTACGGGTTTCGACGAGGCGGTCACCACTTTCCGGAGCGACGACGGCGTGACCGAGCACGGCACTTGGCGATTCCACGTAGCCTCGGATCTGCGCCGGGCCGTGGTCAGAGCGGACAACAACCCACCAGAGCCCTACGGTCGGATCACCGCCACCGACCTCGTCGGCGACGCAGGTCGCCTGCGCGAGGCTCGTTCGGTCCCGAGATTCAGCTGCGCCACGGGAATCGATCCCTTGGGCGAGTTCTTCCTCGCCGGCCATGAAGACCACGAAGGCATCGACGTGCGCCGTTGGGACGACCTCTCCATCACAAAATCGATTCGCTGGGCCGACGCCGTAAGCTACGGACCAGACACCCGAGACACCGGCCTGTCCCACAACCGCAATGCTTGGTCGACCAACTCCAGCAAGTGGTTGTGCATCCACGCGGGGTGGGGAAATCGCGGCGATGTCGGCGCCAACCAAATGCTCATCGACTGGCAGGACCACGAGCGCATCGTCGTGACCGACAACACCGAGGGTTCGATGTCCTTCGACGACGCCGGCGATTTTTGGGTGGCTTACCAAGCCCCGCTGCCGGATCTCGCTCCGCCCACTGTGCTCAGCGCCGTGGCCCACGCCAACCCGCGCCAAGTGATCGTGATGTTCAGCGAGCCGGTAGAGCCGCGCAGCGCAGAGGACCCGCACAACTACGCCATCGACAATGGCGTCATTGTGGAATCGGCCCGTCTCGATCCGACCGGCTACATCGTTCGCCTGACCACCAGTGCGCTGCGCGAGGGCGTCGGCTATGGACTCTCGATTTTCGACGTCACCGATCTCGCCGTCCCGGCCAATGCCGTCGCAGAGGGCTCCTACCTCGAGTTTTCGTACTCCAAACGGCAGCCGCTCGTCGTGAACGCAGGAGGGGACTTGAAGGGGATCGTCGGGATGGATGTCCTGCTCACCGGCACGGTCACCTGCGAAAAAATCGCCAAGGCAGACATCCGTTGGAGCTTGGTCCAAGGCCCTGGCCAGGCCGCATTCGAATCGCCGACCAGCCCGCTGGGGTTCGTGCAGTTCGACGCTGTAGGCACCTACACCCTGCGCCTGTGGGCCGACGACGGACAAACAGAGGCCTTCGATGATGTGCTCGCGACAGTGGACCCCGAACCGAGCATCACTGTTCTGTCTCCCGCGCCCGGCTCGGTGCTCGTGGCTGGCTCCACGGTCGATGTTCAATGGCTCGCGCAATCCGTATACGACGTCCGCATCGATCTCTCGGTCGACGGCGGTGCGAGCTGGGAGCTGCAGGCTCTCACCATCGACACTGCCTCGGCACATTGGCGCAACTTTCCCTGGGTCGTGCCCGACGTGTCCAGCGAGGCAGCGCTGCTCGAGCTCGAGGAGTATTCGGCCGTGACGAGCACGGTCTCCTCGCCGTTTCGCATCGAAGCAGCGGCCATTCCACTCGCCGAGCTCACCTTCCCCACCGCGCAGGACCTAATGGAAGCTGGCAAGCCCACCCGCATCGCCTTCTCACCTAGGGGGAATGGCACCGTGGATCTCCAGTATTCCCTCAATAACGGAGCATCTTGGCACGCCGTGGCCCATGCCGTTGAAGTCCGTGCAGGCGAGCCAAAAGAAGTGGCGTGGACCGCACCACTCGCCTCCTCGCAGTTCTGCCAAGTCCGCCTCGTGGACAGCGAATCGAAGGCCTTGGTCGGCGTCTCTGCCGTCTTCACGATCGCGCCGTCAGGGGAGCTTGAGGACGCGGTCGTTCCACTGTCCGTCTCGATCCACGTCTGTTCTCCTAGGGCAGCCGCGCGACTGACCTCATGGCGCGCCAATGCCACGGACGTCGCCGAGGATTCCAAATGCGTCTCGGCAGAGGTCTCCATTCCCCAGAACGTCGCCAGTGCGGTCTTCGAGGTTCAAGGCCACGACGGCGCACGCGTGTACCGCCGACTCATAGAAGTTGACGTCCCTTCGCTGCCCTGAGCTTTTTCTCCCTATAGCAATCTATTGTGTCGTCGGCCATTGCGGCTATCGTAGGGGCATTGATATTCGAGCAGCGCTCTTCCGCAAGGGCGCGCATAGGAAAGGAAGATATCATGCTCACCCTCATCCTCGTGGGCTCGGCCCTCGCACTGGCCATCGCCTACAAGCTCTACGGCGGCTTCCTCGTCAAGCAGTTCGGCATCGACAACGCAAACCCAACCCCCAGCCACACCGACTACGATGGAGTGGACCGCGTGCCAGCCAAACCCGCGGTGCTGCTCGGGCACCACTTCTCTTCCATCGCCGGCGCCGGCCCCATTGTCGGACCGATCATCGCGGCCGTGGCCTTTGGCTGGGCGCCGACCCTGGCGTGGGTTCTTTTGGGCTCCATCTTCATCGGCGGCGTGCACGACTTCGGGAGCCTCGTGGCGTCGATCAGGCACAAGGCCCGTTCGATCGCGGACGTCGCCAAGGACAACATGTCCATGCTGGCCTATCGCCTGCTACTGGTGTTCATCTGGCTCACTCTCGTCTATGTGCTCACGGTCTTCATCGACCTGACTTCCATGACTTTCGTGAAGGATGGCGGCGTGGCCACGAGCTCGCTTTTGTTCGTCTTCCTGGCCATCGGCTTTGGCCTGTTCATCTACCGCCTCAAGGTATCCGTGCTCGTGGGCAGCCTCGTCTTCGTGCCCCTCGTGTTTCTCTCCACCTGGCTCGGTCAGCTCGCGCCCTTCTCCGCAACCGACGTATGGGCCCCCATCGCCTCTGACCCGGCGAAAACGTGGGATCTGGTTCTCGTGTTCTATGCCTTCATCGCCTCCACGACCCCGGTCTGGATTCTGCTCCAGCCGCGAGACTATCTGTCGTCATTCCTCCTCTACGCTTCAGTGCTGGCCGGCATCGTCGGCATCGCCCTGGGCGGTTTTGGCGCGAGCTATCCGGCGTTTACCTCTTGGGACGTGCCCAGCACCGGCGCCCTCGTCCCTATCCTATTCATTACCGTGGCCTGCGGCGCATGCTCGGGGTTCCACTCGGTGGTGGCCTCTGGCACCTCCTCCAAGCAACTCGATAAAGAAAGCGACGCGCGCACGGTGGGCTACGGCGCCATGCTGCTCGAGGCCTTGGTTGCGGTCATCGCCATTTCCACCGTGGTCATGCTGCCGCCGGACAGCGCCTTGTCCCACGCTCCACCCCTCGAGGTGTACGGTAAGGGCATGGGTCGCTTCTTCGAGAGCTTTGGCCTCAAAGCGACCTACGGGGAGTCGTTCGGACTGCTCGCCCTGTCGACCTTCATCCTCACCACGCTGGATACCGCGACCCGGCTCGGACGTTACATCTTCGAGGAGTTGTTCGCCCTCGACTTCAAGGGTTCGAGATACGTCTCCACGGCCGTCACGCTGCTGCTTCCCGCGGTGTTTGTGCTCATGACGCTCAAAGGTCCAACCGGCCAGCCCACACCGGCCTGGAAGGTCATTTGGCCGGTCTTCGGCGCCACCAACCAACTGCTGGCCGGCCTGGCCTTGCTCACCGTCGCGGTGTGGATGCGACGCACGGGCAAACGCTGGCTCCTCGCCGGTGTCCCGGCGGTCTTCATGCTCGTGATGACCTTGTGGGCCCTCGTCATTCTCATTCTTCAGTCCGGCCTCACTCTGGTGGGAGTCATCGCCATCGTGCTCCTCGCTCTCGCGGTGTTGATGATCGCAGAAGCCCTGCGATCTACACTCAAAACAAAAAACACGGCCTCCATCGGCGCCTAGCCGCAGGCCTTCCTTCGAGGCCTGGTAAAAGCACCCCGCCGGGCGCTTGTCATTCATTGTCCTCGGTACACAATATACTCTGGTCATAGCGACCAAGGAGCACCACAGAAACGATGATCGTCAAGTGCCCACAGTGCTCGGTGACCTACAAAGTCCCGGACGACAAAATCGGCGCTGTGCCACGCAAGTTGCGTTGCAATCACTGCAAGCACGTGTTCGCGGTGGTCCGCCGCAGCGCCGCGCCTCCCGTTGGCTACGAGGAGTTCAGCGGCCACTTCAAGTCGTTGCCGCCGGAATTCGCCTTCCTGCGGGAGATTCCGTCGCTCAAGCCGCCCCCTCCCCATAAAGAAGCGGAAGCCCCGCGATCGGCAGAGGAAGAGGAGCGGATCACGCCACCCATCGGGTCTGCCTATGCCCTTGAGTCTTCACAGGCCACCTACAAAGGGCCACCGCCGACGCGGCCGTCCCAGCCACCTTCGGCCCAAAGCCCCAATTCACCCGAGGCGAGAAACGTTGAGACTGGAGCGAGCGCAAAGCTGCAGCCTCATCCAGAGGCCACCACGGCGACACCGCGTGGCGAGGGGGACGCGACCCAGCCGCTCCGAAGAAGCGGGCAGATCCCTATCCCAAACACCTGGGAAGACCAAGATCCTCTCGAGCTCAATACCTTCGCCGTCGGCCTGGAAAATCCCCGCAACAGGCTCATCGGCATGATCGTTTCCGGCGCGCTGGCCGCAACGGTGCTCTTCTTCGTGTTCGTAGCCTATCGCAACGGCTGGACGCTGTCCTCGGGCCGCCTGTCAAAATCCATCGCCTACGCAGTCTCGGGCCGTCCTTCGGATCAGCTCCCGGCCGAGGTCTCTGGACTGGAGATCACCGTGGAGTCCGCCCGCACCATCCAGCGCATCGGCGCGCCCGAGGTGCTCGTGGTGGAGGGCAGCGTGTTCAATAATACTGGCGTGAATAGATCCGAGGTCGTGCTCCGCCTGCGCATTTTCGACAGCAGCGACAACATCGCAAGCCAAGTCGAGGCGCCGTGCGGCAGTTTCCTCAAGGAGTCCGAGATCGTAAAGCTCCCTTCTGGTCAGGCGCCAAAACCGAGCGCGTCGGCCTGCACCGTCCCAGCGGATTCCACGGCCGTCTATCAGTTTCTGCTCGAGAAATTTCCAACCGGCGTCAACCTGAAGGATGACGTCGACGTCAAGCCGATCGCCGCCGCGATCCGCTAGGGTTTTCTTTTGCTCGACCCCTCGAGCCGCTCCCCTTTGGTCACCGAAAGACGCCTCGCGGCGCTCGTCGCATCCCTGCTCGAACCCGCACAGCGAGTCGCGGTGTTTGGCCGTGCCATGGAGAGCCTGCTTCCCACGGACGCGGCGGCGCTGTTCCAGGCGTTGCTCGAACGCGCGGTCCGCGCGCGCGACCGTGAAAGCAAGATCCTTTCCGAGACCGCTCTGCTCTGCCTGCTTCGGGCCCAGTGGAACGCCATTCACCTCGAAGCGACTCGCGGCGCTGCCGCCGATGCCGGGTTCGATCTCGCCACCCTATTGCTCGCCAACGTTTCAGACTCGGCAGAGCCCAGTCGCTCCACGGAACCAGTGCCCAACTACACCGGCGACGAGCGCCCCCTGACTCTGGGTGAACGCCGCGCCATCGCCAGAAAGCAAGATCGCCAGATCCTCAGCCGCGCCATGGTCGATCCACATCCCATGGTCATCGCCCGGGTGCTGGAAAACCCGCGCGTGAGCGAGAGCGATGTGATCTACATGGCGAGCAGGCGTCGTGCGAGCCCAGCGGTGCTCCGCGAGATCGCCACCCATGAAAAGTGGAGGCTCAACCGGCGCGTCGCCTTCTCTCTTCTGTGCAACCCTGCGCTGCCCATGGGGCTCTGCCTATCGCTGCTCCCCAACCTCGATCCACCACGGCTCCTCGACATTGTCAGCGATGGCGCGAGCGCTGGCCTCGTGCGTCACGTCGCAGCGGCCTTGCTCGAGCTTCGCGAAAAAAGTTGTCAACATTCTGTGAAAACGACCGATACATGACTCGATGAGCGCTATCGTCCTTCCGCACCTCTGGGAAGATCTGTGCGGGCTGATCTGGCCACCGCGCTGCCCGGCTTGCGATGTCCCCTGTGCTCCAACCCATGAGCCCGTGCTGGCTTTCTGTGAGCTCTGTGCCGAGGCGCTCGTACCCGTGACCTCCCCTCGTTGCCCCATCTGCGCGCTCCCGTTCGACGGTGTCGGGCCAGACCACGCCTGCGGCGAGTGCCTGCGAAGTCCCCCGGCGTTCGACTCGGCCTTTGCCGCTTTTGAGTACGGAGGCCCAGCAGCCACGGCCTGCCTGCGCTTCAAGGCTGGCAAGGCACACCTGGCCCGCCCTCTAGGCCAAATCCTCGCCAGCCTCGCGGCGGACCTGCCTCAGGTGGACATCGTCGCGCCCGTACCTCTGCACAACCGTCGACTCGCCCGACGTGGGTACAATCCATCCGCCTTGCTGGCCGCCCACCTCGCGGCAGCCATCGGCGCCCCCTTGCGCACCGCTGGTCTTTGGCGCACCCGGAACACTCCTTCACAGACACAGCTCAATATCAATGCCCGAAAGAAGAACCTCGAGGGCGCTTTTTTAGCTGACGAACGGACCTTTGGGGGCCTTCGCGTGCTCCTCGTCGACGATGTCCTTACCACAACAGCCACTTGCCGGGCCGCGAGCCGCGCCTTGCGCCAAGCCGGCGCAGCGCAGATCCATGTGGCTTGCTTGCTTAGGGCGACATAGATATCACGACCTAAGGTTCACGCAGGAATAAATGCCCAGAATTGGGTGGCTGAGGCGCTCGGCCAGCAAGGCGTGAGGAGAGGGAATACTGGCGGTATTCACTCGACGAGCAACGCAGCTGGACGAGATGCATCGGCTGCCCAAACTGGGGAGTTTTTTCTGCGTGAGCCCTAAGATTCATGCAAAGAGCACAGCGTCCCGAAGGCGCGAACATCGAGGATGACAAACCCACTGCCTCGGGGATAAAAAGCATTTCCATGCGCGTCGTTCTCGTTCACCCCGCTGGCTCGAATTTCGTTTCCGGCGCTCGCGACGTCACGATGGTGGCCAACCGAATGGTCCCCTCCGGGCTCGTGTCCATCGCCGCCTATCTCGAGAGAGCGGGCCACGAGGTCTTCTGTCACGACTGCCTCGGGCCCAATGCCCCTCTTGGCATCGAAGCCAATGCGCGCTTGGTGCTCGATAGGCAGCCAGACATCGTGGGACTGTCGGCCACCACCTCGAGCTTCCTCGACGCCGTGGAGATCGCGGCTCTCATCAAATCGAGGAGACCGCAGACGATGACCATCTGCGGCGGCGTGCACGCTTCTGCCATCGGTGCTCCGTTGCTTTCGAGGTTTGCCAGCCTCGACTTCCTCGCCCTGGGCGAAGGAGAAGAGACCATGCGCGAGCTGTGCGACGGTACACCGCCTTCGCGCATTGAAGGACTCGTGTGGCGACAGGACCAGGAGATCCTCACCAACGCGCCGCGCACGCTTTTGCCACAGCTCGATGCCCTGCCCTTTCCGGCCTACGAAAAGCTCGCGGGCTTTCCCCGCGGATATCAACTGCCACCCTTCAGCTACGCGCAAAAACCAGGCGCGTCTCTCGCGACGAGCCGTGGCTGCGTCTATCAGTGCTCCTATTGCGATCGCTCGGTGTTCCGCAAGGGCTTCCGCTCCAACTCGGCGCACTACACGTTCGAGCACATGCGGTACCTGCGACAGCGGTTTGGCCTAAAGCACCTCAATATCTACGACGATTTGTTTACCACCAACAGGGGTCGCATCCTGGAGCTGTGCGAACAGCTGGCAAAGGCAAGGCTCGGTTTGCAGTTCAACTGCGCAGTGCGGGTGGGCCATGCCGACGATGAGCTGCTCTCGGCCTTGTCACGCGCCGGCTGTCTCATGATCTCGGTGGGCATCGAGTCCGGCGATCCTCGAATGCTCGAGGACCTCAAGGCAGGCGTCACCCTGGATCAGGTGAGGCAAACCGTGGCTGCGATTCAACGTCACGGTCTGCGAGCCAAGGGCCTGTTCATGATGGGTGTCGTGGGCGAAACGCCGCAGTCGGTCGAGCGCACCAGCGACTTCATTCTCGAGCTCGGGCTCGACGACATGAACCTGTCGAAGTTCACGCCCTTTCCCGGCGCGCCATGCTACGCCACGATCCGCGACCACGGCAGCTTCGAGGAAGACTGGCGCCTCATGAACGCCCTGAACTTCGTGTTCGTCCCCCGCGCTTTTCAATCTCGAGAGCAGCTCGATGAGCTCTACAACCGCCACGTCAAGCGTTTCTACAGCGATCCTCAGTGGCGCAAGAGGTTCCGAGGGCGACTCTGGCAGCACCGGCATACCTTGCTGCACATGGCAAAGAACCTGCCGGCCTTTCTCGCCGCGAAAAAACAATTCGAGCCCCGCGGACATTAGGACAACGGCCCCCGCGATCGCTTTACTTTCGGGCCGGATGGAGCGCTTGGGCGATGGCAGTCACGATTTTTTCTTGGTAGGTGCGAGCCGACGACACGTAGCCCTCGGCGTTGTTGACGAGGATCGCAAAGGCCATGGGCCTGCGGCCCTGCGCATCGAAAACGAAACCCGTCAAAGTTGAAACGTCGTCGAGCGTGCCAGTCTTGGCTCGCACGTGGCGCTTCGCCGGAGGCTGCGTGTAACGCTCGCGGATCGTGCCGTCCACCCCACCGATGGCGAGCTGGGACAAAAACTCCGGCGCAATGGTCGGGTCCAGGTACGCGCCCACGAGCACTTTGACGAGCTGCTCGGCAGAAAACCGATTGGCGTCGAACAAACCCGAGCCATTGCGATAGGTGTACGAACCAGGCGCAAGCCCCCAGCCCTCGAGCACTTTGGACGCTGCGCCAAGGCCACCTTGCCAGGTTCCCGGACCCTTGCCTGTCTCAGCGCCCATGGTCTTGAGCAGGGTCTCGGTGACAAAATTGTTGGACATCTTGCCCGCTTCCCAAAGAACCTCCGAGAGCGGCGCCGAGGCGTGCTCGGCGAGCCTGGGCAGTCCCAAAGTCACGGTACCCGGTTGAACCCCGCCGTTCACGTCGACCCCACTCTCCTCGAGAGCGGCCTTGAATCCATATCCGGTGAGCAGGGTCGGGTTGTCGATGCGACGTGTGTAGGTCGTGGGCCTGGAACCCAAGGGGACCTGTCCCCACACCCGCATTTTCGCCCGCGAGTCCTCTGCAGAAAGCGCGACTCTGGGCGTGTTGGCGCCATCGGCCATGGTCACGGTCTCGTTGGTGATATCCGCATATCCCGCCGGCTCGATGCTCACCTTGGCCGGTGACATGGGCGCGTGTCCCGGGCCGATGGTCACCGAAAGCGTATTGAAGTTGAGCGACGCGGCGCCCACGGGCGCGCGGAACGAGGCCGCCTCGTCGGGTTGTTGGTCAAAGGCATAGGGCAGGTTCTGCGCATCAAAATACGTATCATCTACGACCACTCCGCCCTCTACCCTACGGATACCCATATTTCTCAAGGTTCGGGCCATCTCGCGCAGATCGCTCGTGGTGAGCAAGGGGTCGGCTCCGCCCTTCAGAACCACCGCGCCCCGAACAACGCCGTCCTCCACTTTGCCATGCACAAACGTATGAAATCGGAACTCTGGCCCGAGCACCTTGAGCGCACACGCTGCGGTCACGATTTTTGCGTTCGACGCTGGGTTGAGACGCTCCTGCGCGTTCAAGGTAAAGACATCCTTTCCGGTCATGACGTCTCGGACCAGGATGCCCACCTTGGCCTTGCCTGGAGGGGACGCGGCCAGGCTCGAAAGGGTGCGGCGCAATGCATCGAACTCGTTGGCAGGCGCGGTCTGGGCACGAGAAACACAAGGCAATAGCGCCACAAAAAAGGCGAAAATCACAATCGAGGGAGCTCTCATCGTTTCCTCCTTGAAGGCCCGTGATAATACGCAATGGGTGTCTGTGTCACGAGGTGCAAGACGAACGTCCGAAATCGCCTCGCCAACGCATGATGAGTCTTGACGCGCTGCACAAGGCCCCATATTCTGCGCCGCGGAGAGATGGCCGAGCGGCCGAAGGCGCACGATTCGAAATCGTGTGAGGCTAACTACCTCCGTGGGTTCGAATCCCACTCTCTCCGCTGGATGGTCCTTAGAGTCCCTGGGGCTCAAAGATATGGATGCTCTTTGCTGATTTTTCTTTGGGAGAGATGACCGAGCGGCCGAAGGTGCACGACTGGAAATCGTGTGTACTCAAAAGGTACCTAGGGTTCGAATCCCTATCTCTCCGCCGGATTCCGTTGCGCGAGCTCCCCGTTTGAACAGCGGAGTGTCCAAACGACAGGCGGCCCTAAAAAGTTGACTTTAGCAGAAAGTAGTTGCGGCATAGGGGTTGCGGCGTCGAGGCAATGCATTAAAAATGGAGAAGTGGCTGCGTTTTTCTGGTGAGCCAACTTCCTTGCAGCGAAATGAGCGCACAACGCTCTGTCCCTCAAACAGAAAATGAATGGGACAGAGCCTTACCCGACGCCTAGAATCGTCGACGCCCAGGGTGAGAGATGGACTTTATCACCTTCGTACAGAACAGTCGTTACCGGGACTTCCCAGAGGGCCTCGATCGCGGGGCTCTTCAGGTCTTGTGCAAGGCGATGGACCGCGGTGGCGGCATCTCCAAGCTCCTAACCAACGACGACCCGGTCCTCGAGCCTTTCCCTGTTCCGTTGCTCGTCCAGATGGCCGACGCCCATAGGGAATACGTAGCCTGGAAAGAGGCGGCAACCACGCTGCGGCGCTCCGTGTCGGCGAACAACCTCTCCCTGCCAGACGGAGCCACGGCCCGCGCCCTTGCACCGTCCGAGCTCTTGGCCATGGAGCGAACCGCGAGCCTATGCCTCCGCTCTGGGTTTGCAGACCACGGCACCTGGCTCACGGCAGTGACCGCCCACATCGAGTTGTGGCGCGCGGCCATCAAAATGTCCATCGATCATGGGACAGTCGCCATCTCCATCAAGGATCCCAATCACGAAGACCTCGAGAACTACGAGCGGTACGCCACCTCCCGGGAGATCCTCCGAGAGCTCAAGGCCCAAAGGTGGCTCGCCATTCGCCGCGGTGAGCGCATCGGTGTGCTGGAGCTCCAGCTCGAGCTGCCGATCAACGGCCTGCGGCGCCAGACAGAAGCCCGCCTCGAGCTTCTGGGCCAACACGCCGTCAAACGCGGCGCAGCGCTCACCAGCAAGGAGCTCATCGAGGGAGACATCGCCGTCACTGTGCTCTCCACCCTGGACGAGTTCGCCAGGCGCCAGTCTCTCGAGTCCATGCGTACGGCGTACCTCAATCTTCTCGCCACGCCGCCCCTCGTGGCGGAAAAGATCCTCTGCGGTCACGTCTCTTCCACGAGCACGGTGGCCGGACTCGCGCTGCTCGACAAAAAAGGCGATGTGGTGGAGTCCTGGGATATCACCCCGGACGACGACATCCCAGCGCTCGTGGCAAATGCTCGCACCGTCCATGAGCCCGAGGCTGCCGTGCTGCCGATGGGCCGCCCCGACAATCAGCGCCTGGCGATCATGGAGCAGGCCATGGCAGGCATGCCGCTGCAGAGAATTCTCGACCTGGCCATGACCGAAGCGCGCAAGGGCTTGTCCCTCAAGTCCGGACCAGCATCGGCCGTAGTGCTCGGACGCCGGGCCATCAAGCCGGGTCGAGAGTGGGGCCGCGTCAACCCCATCGCGCTCAACCTCGGTGAATACACTCGCGACATTGATCTCGAAGAGATGGCGCCCCTGCTCAACGAGGCCAAAACCCTCTCCTCATGGGAGCGCCGCCGTAAAAAAAATCAGCCCAAACGCCCGCAGGCTCTTTCCAGCGCCGCGGTGCTTCCGACAGCCAGGCGCCTCAACCCCATGCTCAAGACCGCTCGGGATCTGCGCCCTGGCATGACGGTAGAAGGCATCGTCACCAATGTGACCAAGTTCGGCGCGTTCGTAAACATCGGCCTGCAAATAGAAGGCATGGTGCACGTCTCGCAGCTCGCAAATGAATACGTGGAAGATCCCAACCAAATCGTCCGCGTGGGGCAGCAGGTGACAGCCCGGGTCCTCGAAGTCATCCCCGAGAAGCAGCGCATCGCTCTGACCCTGCGTCCCATGCCGGACATGTCCCTTCGAGGAGACCGCGCCCCTGGTCCGCGGCCCGCGGACGGCGGAAGGCCTCCGAGCGGCGACGGCCCACCCAATTCTCGGGGCGGCGGCGGGGTCACCAAGAGCCGAGCCGCAGCACTGGCTGACCTGAACGCGCTGTTCAATAAAAAGTAGACTTCCTCCCTACTCGAACAATCTCCCCAGGTGCTCTTTGACTCCATGGCAAACCCAAGGAATACTATCCATCAACAACCATGTCGTCAGTGAACCCCATAACCAAAGAGATCCTTCTGAAGGTGGTCTATTACGGCCCCGGGCTCGGCGGCAAGACAACGACCCTTCACTACATCCACAAAACCACGCATGCCGATCGCCGCGGCAAAATGGTGTCGCTCGCAACGCCCGTGGACCGAACGCTCTACTTTGATTTCCTGCCCGTGGAGTTGCCCAAGATCAACGACTACACCCTGCGCCTGCACATCTTCACCGTCCCTGGCCAGGTGTACTTCAACGCCACTCGCAAGCTCGTGCTCAACGGCGCCGACGGCGTCGTTTTCGTGGCCGATAGCCAGATCAACCGTATGGATGCCAACATCGAGTCCCTGGACAACCTCAAGGAGAACCTCCAGGACCATGGCAAGCCGTTCGGCACGTTTCCGCTTGCGTTCCAGTACAACAAGCGCGATTTGCTCAACATCTCGTCCATCGACGATATGCAAGCCCAGCTCAACCCAGACGGCTTGCCCTGGATCGCCACCAGTGCGCTCAATGGCGACGGCGTTCACAAAAGCCTCGAGCTCATCACCAAAGAGATCTTGAGGGACATCAAAAAGCGCGACGGCCTCGTCCCTGAAATGAAAGAGCGGTCAGGAGTCCTCGACTCCAAGATCGCCTTCTCCCGGGAAGAGTCGGGAATCAACAACACAGTGGCCAACTTCAGCCGCACCTCTGGGATGGCCGAGCCCGCGGCCACGATGAGCCCGCTGCCCCAAAAAAAGGAGGGCGACTCGCTGAGCATGCTGCTCCCCGTGGCCCCTGACACGGCACGCCACAGCACACAAAATCCTTCAACAGAAGATTTTTCCGATGAGCCGCCGGACGAGCTCCCCAGCCTCCAAGACAACGAGATCGGTCACGAGTTGGGCGGACTCACGGCCCCGGGCCTCGTCGTTCCAGACCTTACGGACGAAATAGAGGAAGACCACGAAGAGGCGCATCTCGAGGACAAACCCGACCTCGCACCGCTCGATCAAGAAGACCACACTCGGCCCGGCGCCAAGGCGACGAAGCTCGAGGAGCTCTCTTCCGACTCCGACCTCCCCGATGACGTCGCGACCCCCGAGCCTGCTTCCGAAAACACCGTGCAACGTCGGCGACGCGATCGGCCGACCATCCCCTCTCCGCCCGTTATGAGCTCCATGCCCCCCCAGGACTCCAAGGATACTCCAGCGAGCCAGAAGCACGGCAGCAGCCCCGAACAACAATTGTCGTTTGCGGCCATGTGGCCTGCTCCCCAGCGCCACCTATCAGAGGGCATAGAGCGGAGCATCGCGAGCGGGCACGACCGCCAAGCAGCGCTAGCGATCTGGAAAGAACTGGAGCGTGTGCTCACCACCGCGGCCGAGGGCCTGCCAGGCGTGTCCAAAGAGACCGTGGTGGCTCTGCTCGGAATGGATGGCCGCCAGTACATGGAGGTCGCGCGACTCGCCCAAATGGCGAGCTCTGAAAAGGCGCTTTCCCACACAGCCTTGCTCAAGGCCTACATATTTCTCGTCCACCTCGTCATGACCCTCGACGGCTGAACCCTAGGCGCCTGCCCAAGAAAAGACAAATCTTTGGGGGTGGCAAGACCAACTTCGCCGTGCTAGAGTTCATGCAAGTTTTCATTTGCTTCGTCGTGACGGTTTTGGGTCCGAGGCATTGTCCTCTACTGGCGAAAGGACACGGGTGATGGTGGAATATCAGGCGGTGAAGGTCTTTTCAGCGACAAAGGCCAAGGAGCGCGAAGAACTTGGAGAGCACATCACGCACTGGTTGAAGAACAACCCGAACGTAAAAGTGAAGAACACGGAAGTGAGACAGAGCTCGGACAATGAATTCCACTGTCTCTCCATCTTGGTTTTTTACGATTTCTAACTTTAGGTTTACTCGCTGGACTTGAGCGCTTCGGCTTGGAAGTTGGCTCGAACTGCGGTGAGCAGCTCTTCGAGTCGGCCTTCGAGAATATCCTCGAGCTTGTGGAGCGTGAGGCCAAAACGGTGGTCTGTGACGCGTCCTTGGGGGAAGTTATAGGTTCGGATGCGCTCTGAGCGATCGCCGGTTCCGACCTGGCTCTTACGAGCGGCAGCTCTCTCGGCATGTTGGGCGGCCTGAAGCTTGTCGAACAGGCGGGCGCGCAGAATCTTCATAGCCTTGGCCTTGTTCTTGTGTTGGGATTTTTCGTCCTGGCAGATGACGACGAGACCCGTGGGCAAGTGGGTGATGCGCACGGCCGAGTCCGTCGTGTTGACGCACTGGCCGCCAGGACCACCGGCGCGCATCACGTCGATGCGCAGCTCCTTGTCCTCGTCGATGTCGACCTCGACTTCCTCAGCCTCGGGCAACACGGCCACTGTCACGGCCGAGGTATGGATGCGCCCCTGGCTCTCTGTCACAGGCACCCGCTGCACCCTGTGCACGCCGCTTTCGTACTTGAGCCAAGAGAAAACGTCCTTGCCCGCGATGGACGCGATGATCTCTTTGTAACCGCCGGTATCAGACTCGGACATGCTCATGATCTCGGGCTGCCAGCGCCTCTCCTCGGCGAAACGCGAATACATGCGGAAGAGCTCCGAGGCAAACAGCGCTGCCTCCTCACCGCCAGTGCCGGCTCGCACCTCGAGGATGATGTTTTTGCCGTCGTTGGGATCTTTGGGTAGGAGCAGGATCTTAATCTGCTCCTCGAGCTCGCGCCGGCTGTCGCGCAATCCGGGCAGCTCGGACTCACCGAGCTCCCGGAGCTCCGGGTCCGAGGCATTGACCGCGGCCTCGTACTCATCGATATCGGCCAGAATATGGCGGTATTCGCGAATGGACGGCACGAGGAGCTCGAGCTCGGCCCGTTCCCGGGAGAGCTTCGCGAATTCGTCTCGCTGCTTGATCACGCCAGGATCGCATAACTTCCGCTCGATTTCTCCATAGCGTTCTTCGATCCTGGTGAGCTTGTCGATCATGGGGCTCGTTGGCCTTTCGAAGAAGGAGCGCTCCTAGCGGGCGTCCTTGCCGGCAAAGGCCGCTTCATAAGCGGCGAAGCTCTCGTACACGCGTGGTTCGTTCGTCGTCTGTGCATCCTTCGAAAGAGCGCTGCCCTCTCTCATCAAGGCGGTCCGCAGGGCGACGAGACCGATCTCGAGCTGATCGTCCGTGGGCTCTTTCGTCGTGAGGAGCTGCATGGCGAGGCCGGGCAGGAGGAGCGGTCGCAGCCAAGGGGAGTCCACATGGCGTCCTGCAAACCTGTTGAACTCATAGGCGAGCCCCGCAACAGGAATGAGGAGCGGGAGCTTGAACAGCACCAGCAGCAGGTGGGAATACCAGGGGCTGCCTTCGCCCGGCTTTGCAAAGGCTGGAAGAAAGGGCAAGACGATGGCGCTCACGACGATGAACACGAGGATGACCACCATCAGAAACGCCGTGCCGCAGCGCGGATGCAGTCTCGATTTGGACCGCGCGTTTTCCACCGTGAGAGGCTCGCCCGCTTCCAAGGTGAAGATGGCCTTGTGCTCGGCCGCGTGGTACATGAACACGCGCTTGATATCGGCCATCTGGCCAATCGCGGCGACGTAACCGACGAAAACCCCGACCTTCACCAGGCCGTCGACGACGTGATAGAGCAAATCGTCCGCCGTGAGCATGCGTCCGATGAGCAGCTCTCCGGCGTAGGCAGCGGCGAGATGCGGCAGTGCCTTGAACAGGGCGATGGCAGCGACGAGCCCGATGACCATTCCCAGCGCGAACGTCGCCTTGCTGCTCTCCTCTTCTGCCTGTCCGGATTCGCGCATGGCAACATCGGCGGAAAAGTTAAGGGCCGAGATGCCATTCATGAGCGCCTCGGCCATGACCACGGTTCCCCTCAGACCTGGCCAGCGCAAGAACCTCAGTCGCTCCCAAATGGACCTCCAAGGATCCTCGCGTACGACGATATCGCCGCTCGCCCGGCGCACGGCAACCGCCAAGCAGCCAGGAGATCGCATCATCACGCCTTCGAGCACGGCTTGACCGCCGACCTGTGGACACTTGCTCATGGGCTCTTTTACGCTCCTAATACCAAGGAAAGAGAGGCCAGCCGCTCAAATGCCCGAGGGATATCGAGCGGCCTCCCCGATAAGCCCGGGCGCCCGAAAATGGTGGGGAAGCGCTACTTCGACTTGCTCGCCGGAGAATCGCCGTATTTTCTGCGGAAACGGTCGATTCGGCCTGCGGTGTCCATCAGCTTTTGCCGGCCCGTGTAATACGGATGGCAGGCGGAGCAGATTTCCACGCCGAAGTCGTTGGGCGACGTAGAGCGGGTCTCGATGACGTTGCCACACACGCACTTGACCGTCACCGGCTGATACTTGGGATGAATGCCTTCTTTCATAATCGCCTCCAGAAAACCACTACTGATTCATGGACTCGAGGAACTCACGGTTCGTCTTTGTCCGGCGAAGCTTATCCAACAAGAACTCCATGGAGTCAATGACATTTAGTGGATGCAGGAGCTGGCGGAGCAACCAGACGCGCTGCAGCACGAAGTCCTCGAGCAGGAGCTCTTCCTTACGGGTAGCCGATCGGTTGATGTCGAGACACGGGAAAATCCGCTTCTCCATGAGCTTGCGATCCAGGTGGATCTCGCTGTTGCCCGTGCCCTTGAACTCCTCGAAGATCACCTCGTCCATGCGGGAGCCCGTGTCGACGAGCGCCGTGGCGATAATGGTCAGCGAGCCGCCGCCTTCGATGTTGCGGGCCGCGCCAAAGAAGCGCTTGGGCTTGTGAAGAGCGTTGGAGTCCACACCGCCGGAGAGGATCTTGCCCGAGGGCGGCACCACGGTGTTGTAGGCGCGTGCCAGACGGGTAATGGAGTCGAGAAGAATGACCACGTCGTGCTTGTGCTCGACGAGGCGCTTGGCCTTCTCGATGACCATCTCGGCGACCTGGACGTGGCGCTGGGCCGGCTCATCGAAGGTGGAGCTGATGACCTCGCCGTTCACGCTGCGGGCCATATCGGTCACTTCCTCGGGCCGCTCGTCGATGAGCAGCACATGGAGCTTCACCTCTGGGTGATTGGTGGAGACGGAGTTCGCGATATCCTTGAGCAGCACGGTCTTACCAGCGCGGGGCGGCGAGACGATGAGGCAGCGCTGGCCCATGCCGATGGGGACGAGCAGGTCGATGATTCGAGTCGAATCATTGGGACGGCCCGGCGTCTCGAGATTGAACCTCTGATCCGGATAAAGCGGGGTCAGGTTGTCGAACAGGATCTTGGTGCGAGCGACTTCCGGCGGCTCGTGGTTGATGGTCTCGACCTTGAGCAGCGCGAAGTAACGCTCCGACTCCTTGGGCGGACGGATTTGTCCCGCGACCGTGTCGCCGGTGCGCAGATTGAAACGGCGAATCTGCGACGGAGAAACGTAGATGTCGTCCGGGCCCGGCAGGTAGTTGTAGTCCGGTGCGCGCAGGAAGCCGAAGCCATCCGGGAGGATCTCCAGCACGCCCTCACCCGAGATGACCCCGTTCTTGGCGGCCTGGGCTTGAAGGAGCGCGAAAATGAGCTCTTGCTTGCGCATGCCCGCGGCGCCCTCGATGTTGTACTCGTTCGCCATCGCGGTAAGGTCGGAAATGGGTGTTCTCTTGAGATCCCTCAGATTCATCGGCGACTCCTTGACTTGACTCTCCACTGTAGGGTTGGGTTGGGGGTGCCCACGGCGGGCCCTGTTCTCGTCGGTTGCAGCAAAAACGATCGTAGAAAACTGCTTTGACTATCGATCTCGTTTTTTTGGGTTGATTGCTTCTCGCATCCCGTCGCTACCGCAAAAAACAAAACTCACGTGAACCACCAATAAAGGAAAGTAAAACGCGGGGTAGGACGGTGTGTTCGCCGTTTTTAATATGGGTGGCCCGGGCTTTTGTCAAGCTTTTTTTACAAGACTTTTCAAAAAAGGCCGTTTTCAAAAAGGGACAGGGTGCGAAGATTCTGCCTCACTGCGGAGATATTGGGATCGTCTCGCAGGGCAGCCTGGTACTGCTCCAAAGCCTGCGATGGCCGAACCAAACGCTGAAGCACAAGACCGCAGGCGGCATGGGCCTGGGCAAAGCCGGGCAGGATCTCGAGAACCCGAAGGTACTCGACGAGAGCCCTATCGAATTGCCCCGCATCATAAAAGGCGCTGGTCAAATTGAAACGAAAGGCTCGGGTGACGCGAACGAAGGCATGATTGGGCGCGAGCACGAGGTGCGCGGTCCATCCGAGGCGTCGCGCCACCGCGAGGTAGAGCCCCGAAAGCCCCAAACACGAGCCGCGGCCGCGAGACAGCACCCCGGCGGGCAGCGCCAACTCCGGGCGATCGTCATCTATGTCCCTCGTCAGTCCAGCGGCGTCAAAAAGGTTTCGAGCAAGCTCTGCCGCAGCTCGAGGGGAACGGGGGTCGACCGTCGCAGAGGCTCGCCGCGAAAGCTCGCCGATGCGCCTTTGCGCCCTTTGCGCAGAAAGCATGTCGAGTCGGAGCTCGACGCGGGCGAGCTCTCCCATGCGGAGCAACTCGAGCTCGAACGCGCTCGCCGTGGTCTCGAGCGACGGGGATGAGCAGCCGCTGCCCTGCCCCAGACACAGAACGATCCAACTGGCCACCATCGCGGCGCGCATGGCTCGCTGCCTTTGAACTATCACTGGAAGGTCAAGACTTCCCAAAGGTCAAGACTTCCCAGTCTTCGTAGTAATCGTATAGGTCGCGAGCCGCGAACATCCAAATGACGAGGCGGCGCTTGGCCATCTCCTCGCGGCCCGTGCGCATCAAGGCGCGGCGGACGTTGGGCCCGCCGCCGTAACTCATTATGAGATCCACGGGGTAGCCGAGCTCGGCCGCGATCTGCGCAGAGACTCCTGCTCCAATCGTAAACGTCCGCTCGAACACGCCGGTAAAGCTATCGCCAAGCACGACGATGGGGCTGGCGGGATGGTCGTCGTAAACAGCGCCCTTCGAGTCGACCACCTGGTCGGCGAGCACGCGCATGGGTCGAAACTTTCGAGACTCGGCTGAAGAAAGTCGCGACACGAGATCGCCGGGCTCCTCGAAGGACACTTCGCGTCGAGTGTAGGTCCGACGGTCCCCAAGGGATTCGAACCACGGATACTGCGCAACCCGCGCTGCCACGGCCCGCGCGGCCAGGCCGAGCCCCTTGCGGCTCCAGTGGGTGTCTTGGGTCAGATACAAAGGCTCCACATACGAAGGCTCCGAGGCTCTGTAGGCGAGGAATATCGGCAGAAGATCCACGGACTCCACTCCGGCTTCGGCAAGCGCATACAAGAACTTGCGACCAAACGGGTTGAGCACAGGAGGTCTTCCAGCTGGAAGGAGCTTCACGTCGATGAGCTTTTCTGGATACACTTCGACCTTGGTCGGAACAGGCACGAGCAGGAAGTCCACCCCCAGGGCAGCAAGGGTTTTCTTGAACGATACGATCGCCTCCAGCGGATTCTTGCCCTCTGCCTGCGCCGCAAGATCACCCCCCACGACGTAGCGTAGGCAGCCGCGAAAGAACAGCCACCCTTCCTTTCCCACAAAGCCCTTGAGCCTGTCAGACCGCTTGGCGATGAGCCTTTGGAGCTTGGCATGCAGTCGGTCCAGCTTCTCGGCCCACGACTCGTAGTCCTCGACGCCCTGTTCCAAAAGCTCGGCGCGCAGGGCTCCGATAAGCTCCTTTGTCCGAACGGTGACACCCTTCGGAACGCGCGTCGGCTTCATTTCCACAGGCGGCTTGTCCTCGACCGCAGGACCAACGCCATCGACGAGAAACACGTTGTAGATGAGCTTCCCATCGGGTTTGCCGCGCAGGGCGAACAGCACGCCCTCGACCACTGCGCCATCCAGCTGCGCCGCGATCTCTGGCTCGGTCTGCTCATTGGGGAACGCCATCTTCCGTCCGGCGATGGCAATGTCCGTGTTGTAGGAGGGATACCAGTAGGAAGCGAGCTCGTTGAGCCAAGTGAGGACCTCTTTTCCAGTGAGCTCTCGCGACAGATAGTCTGCCCGTAGCCTGGCATCGACGTCGGACGAGACAATATCGCTTCGCAGACGACCGTAGATCTCGGGGGCGCCATCACCATCGCTATCGGGCATGTCGGAAAACAGCACGGCCCAGGGATGAAACTCCACCTCAACCCACCACTGGACCCCTGGATCAGGCTCGCCGGGACCTGCGACATGACGAAATACATTCGTAATCTGCTGATAGGTCGTTTGAATCGACGGAGCTCTTCCCCAGCTTTCGGAGAGCACCGCGGCGCGAGCGTCTTCGAGGCTCGACGCGGCCTTCGGGTTCCAGCGCGACAGGTAGTCCACGAGGGGCGAGAAGGCCATGGCTTTCTCGCGTTCGTGCGGTCGCAAAGGCGTCTCGGCCAAGGACCCGACGAGAGAGCTTGGCGCGAGCACGCCTTCGAAGGGCGACGTTCCCCGCGGGGGCTTGAAGGCGAGCTGTGAGATATCGATCCCCGGGGCTGTGGCCAACATCGGATTATCGAAATAGGCGGCGTAGTCGAGGTTCGCCCGTGTGGGTTTGCGCACAGCCCGAATGAGAACCTGGCTGGCCGCGCTTCGCGGGCTCAACGTCTCGACCTCGGCGTGCCGAACCGGGTCGCTATCTGCCTCGAGCATCGGCCAAGGAAAGCCCACGCGTTGCTTCGCAGAGGCCACGCCGCAGCTTCCCAGGTTCAAAGACATCCATGTCAGCGCCATGGCCATGACAATTCGACAACGATCTCGTTGCATCAGACCCTCCCTCTCGAACGATGCGAAGCGCGAAGCACGCCCTCGCGATAGCGGCCAGTGAGATGCCTAGCCATGACCCACAAGACTCTCGTCCCGTACGCGAGCGGACGCAAATGGGAAACCTCGGCTCCGTAGTGAGTAGGGATCGGTTCCTCTCCCACCGCAAGCCCGAGGTTGCGAGCACTGGCGATGACCTCCAGGTCGAAATCGAACGAGACCGAGAGGCGCTCAAACGGAATTTCGAAAAGAGCGCGCCTTCCATAAAGCAAATACCCGCTGTGGAAGTCGGAGAGGTCGAGATCGAACACGCGGCGCTCCAACGCGCACAAAATCTTGCCAGCAGCGTATTTGTACAAAGGCATGCCTCCGGCGAGGGCCGTTCCCGAGGCATGTCGCGAGCCCTGCAGCAAGTCGAGCTCGCGCCGCATCAGACTCCCGATGAGCCGGGGCAGCTCCTCGGGAGCGTACTGGCCGTCGGCATGCACACAGGCCACGATGTCCGCCTGGAGAGAGAGCGCCCTGGCGAGCCCGCGCTTCATCGCCGCGCCATAGCCGCCGTTGGTCGGCAGCTCAACGGGCTCGATTCGAGGATCGCGCCTTTTGAGCTCGGCGAGCAGGGAGGCTGTGCGGTCGCGACTGCCGTCATTGACCACGACGACGCGGTGCACGTCCAAGCCAGCGGGCATCCGCAACAGCACTGCCTCCAAGGTGGCCCCCGCGTTGAAGGCCGGAATGACGACGACCAGCTTCATGCAGCTCCTACAGACCATACGCCTTCCCATAGCGGACGAAATAGTCTTCCACAATACTCGGCAACATGCTGTCCAGACTCACCTTGGGGTCGAAGTCGAGCAAACGGCGAGCCTTCGAGATGTCGGCGATGCGCCTGTCAACGTCGTCATAGCCCGGTCCATAAAGCTCCTGGGCCGGGACGCCCCTCGTCCCAGCGCTGTGGGTACGGCCGGTGCGATGCTCAAAGGCTCGGATGATGAGCCTGGCCAACTCGGCGATGGTGATGTCGTTGTCCGGATTTCCGAGGTTGACCACCTGTCCAGCGACCGCTGCGCCGCGTTCGAGGATGCGCACCACAGCTTCGATGAGCTCATCCACGTAGATGAAGCTGCGGCGGGCCTGACCGCCATCGACCAGGAGCAAGGGCTCGCCCTGAAACAGGGCCCGAATGAAGCACGCGAGCACCCGCGGCACACCCTCGCCGTCGACGCCTGGCAAAAAATCCATGCGCGGTCCAATGACGTTGAAGGGCCTGATGATGGTGAAGTCGAGGCCCTGGTGCAAACCGCAGCCGATGATCACTCTCTCGAGCAACTGCTTTGCCGCCGCGTAACTCCAGCGTTCGAGATGGACCGGCCCGAGAACCAAGGCGCTCTCATCCTCGCGCATGGGGAGTGTGCGACCCTCCGGATCCAATTGCCCGCGACCATACACCTCGCAGGTCGAGAAGTGCACGAGCCTCTTGCCCGCCTTGGTGCAGGCAGATACCAGCGGCAGAAGGTGAGTGAAGCTGGCGTCGATCACCGCGAGGGGTTCCGTATTGTACAACGCTGGGTTGCAGATCGCGGTCGTGGACACGACGATGTCGTGTGACTCCACGGCATAGGCGACCACGTCGGGATTCTCGATCGAGGCGCACAGCCTGTCCACCTGGGGAGCGTCGCAGGTGAGCTTGGATAGCGACCGATCCACGGCCGTCACTCGAGCGCAATGGCGCCTTGCCAACGCCTCGACCAAATGCGAACCCAAAAATCCCCCGCCGCCGAGCACACAGATGCTCTTGCCAAAGATAGTCATGGACATGACCTGCCCTGCAACCGGCGGTCGTGTCAAGGAGCTGTCTTCCTCGACCGGCCCACACCGGAGTCTCGTGTTATAGAATCAAAGGACGTCCACGTCGAAAGGTGGCTCATGAAGAAATCGAAATCCCTGCACATCTCGTTTCTCGGCGCCGCGAAGACCGTCACCGGCTCCATGCACCTGCTCGAAGCGGAGGGTGGAACGCTTCTCGTGGATTGCGGCCTGGTTCAAGGCAGGCGCAAGGAGTCCCAGCACGCCAACCGCCACCTGCCTGCCGCAGCCACGTCTGCCGATGCCGTGGTGCTCACCCACGCCCACATCGACCATTGCGGCAACCTGCCAGGTCTCGTGAAAGCTGGATTTAAGAAAGATATTCACTGCACCGCGGCTACCGCGGATCTGTGTCACTACATGCTGCTGGACGCCGCCCACATCCAAGAGTCCGATGCGGCCTGGCTCAACCGCAAACATGGCCAGGAGGCAGGGTGGGAAGACATCGTGCCGCTGTTCACCCAGGCAGATGCGCGGGCCGCCCTGGAACGCCTCGTGCCCCACGCCTATGGCGAAGAATTCGAGCCCATTGCCGGCGTCAAGGCTCACCTCATCGACTCTGGGCACATCCTCGGTTCCGCCACTGTCGTACTCGACGTCAAGGCCGCGAGGGGACGTCGCAGAGTGGTTTTCTCCGGCGACATCGGCAGGCGCAACCTGCCCATCTTGCGCGACCCCACACCGCCGAAAGACGCGGACTACGTGGTCATGGAAAGCACCTACGGCAATCGACAGCACGCCGCGGTCGAAGAGATGCACGAGCAGCTCCTCGAGGCCATCGAAAGCACGAGAAAGCGCGGCGGCAAGGTGATCATCCCGAGCTTTTCCCTGGAGCGCACCCAAGAGATCGTTTACGCCCTCAACGAGCTCCGACAGGCGGGCCGTCTCGGGCCCATTCCCGTGTATCTCGACTCACCCCTGGCCGTGAGCCTCACAGAAGTGTTCCGCCGACACCATGAATGCTTCGATGCCGAGACCACGGCCTTCGACAAGGCACATGGCGATCCGTTCGGCTTCGACATGCTGCACATGGTGACCAGTCTCGAGGAGAGCAAGGCGCTCAACGGCCTCGACCAGCCCGCGGTCATCATCAGCGCCTCGGGCATGTGCGAGGCTGGGCGCATCGTGCACCACCTGCGCAACAACATCGAAGACTCCCGCAACACCGTGCTCATCGTCGGCTATCAAGCCCAGCACACCCTGGGAAGGCGCTTGGTCGAAGGCCGCGACAGGGTGAAGATCTTCGGCGTCGAGCGGGACGTGCGAGCCCGCATTCGGGTGCTCAACGCCTTCTCTGCCCACGCCGATCGCAACGAGCTCTTGTGGTGGGCCAAGGCGTGTGGCAAGAAAGTGAAGAAGTTCTTCCTGGTGCACGGGGATGAAGACCAATGCGAGGCCCTGGGAAAGCACCTCGAGGCCGAAGGGCGAAAGGCTTTTGTGCCGAGCCAGGGAGAACGCGTCGAGATCTAGCTCGGTCAATGGCTTTGCCCTTGAAGTTTGGGGGATCGTCCTGCGTCCCGAACATGGCGAAAACGGCGGTGGACAAAAACGCGTCGATGGGCTCGCGTCCGTGCGTCATTTTGACACAACCCACTGGCCGACCCGGCCTCTTTCTTGGGAATTCCTGACAGATGGGCGCTGGCACACAGATTGCTTTGCTCACCGGGCATGAAAAACACAAACCCAAAAACAGCCCGTTCCCTTCAAACCCTTCGTTATCGTTATCTGTGTAGTTGGCGCTTGGCGGCGTTGCTCGCCCTGGGCGTCTTTGGATGGTCCACAGCCTCGTCGGCGCAAGTCGTTCCTCCCCCGCAGGCCGCATCTGAGACCCCGCAGGCCTTGGTCGGAACCAAGGAACAAAAAGAGGAGAAGCTAAATGGAAACCTCAACCCGCAGCAGCCTGTGAGCCATCCGTGGTCTGTCGGCGCTGGCATCGGCCTCATGCTCTACGGCTCGCCATGGGGCATGGAGTCGTCCTTGGGAGGACTTTCAAGCTCCTTCAGCCTGTCGCCGTTCGGCACAGTGCTTTTGGAGAAACAGCTTTCTGACCAACTGGCGCTGACGTTCGATGTTTCGGGCACCTATTCCCATCGGAACAAAAGCGGAGAACCCGAAGGCGGTTGGTATTCCATGAACTTTAAGCATATCTACGGCGCCAACGCCTCTGTTGGGATTCGGTGGATCTTCAACCCTGGCGGCCCTGTCGAGGTTTCTGGATTGGCCTCGATCGCAGGTATCGTCACCGGTGGAAAAGGTGAGTATCGCGACTCGGCTGACGGCGCCGATGCCGAGGATGGCTATGTGGTCCTCGATTCAGAGTTCACGAACTACGCCCTCGGTGGGAATATCGGCATCGCTTTTGAACGAAAATTGATGGACCATCTCTTTCTGCGGCTTCAGACCAACTTGCTGGCGGCCTCGTGGGGAAGCGGAACAGAACAATGGGAGCAAGCAGACGGAAGTTTTAGAAAGGAAAAAGACAGCCTCTTCAATATTGGGCTCGCGTTTGCGCCGGCGATTCAACTCCGATTGGAGATCTGAGCTAAAGAGGCGCGGTGGTCGGGATAGAGCCGGGGCGCGCGCACCTTTAGGCGGAGAGTGACCACGTTCGGCCCTTTCGGTTACGCCGAGTGGGATCCTAGCGAAGTCTTCGACCTCAAACCGACG
>JALOQD010000334.1 GCA_025453525.1 Myxococcota bacterium | reverse complement strand
TTCTTTGCGTTCGGAAGTTCGACAATCCCCCTGACCCCCTTTGTTCAAAGGGGGAAATCGCCATTCCGACCCGACTTTTTTGAGTTGACTGAGCACTAGCGGCAGCTCTGTTCGTCCGCCATCTTCGGGCATAGAGGGATCTTGTCCAGGTATTGCGTGCAGCAACGCCCGCAGCTCGCCGCCCAAGAAGAAGTGGTCACCCAGGGCGATGTCGACTCCGATCGCTGCTCCGACGTCCAGACCGAGATGGGTGACTCCTGTCTCGACCGTGCCCATGAGACTGACTTCGAGCGCCAGGAAGAGCTCTGCGCTGCGTCCTCGCAAGGGATAGATGCGAGGCTCGGCGGCCAGGCGGAACAGGGTAAACAGGCTGCTTTTCTGACAACCGGATTCGGTGCAGGTCTGACGGTGATCCACCTCGAAGCTTGTCAAACGGAGGTGAGCCTCGGCCTGTAGGCCCGGCAGAATCATCGCGGACGTGCAGCCCACCATGTCCGCATCGCGCTCGCAGATGTCGCCGCGTAGAGCATCGCCACGCCGCCCGACAGCGCCACGTCGACCGTTCTGGCGAACCGCTCCCTTGCGCGGGTTGGCAGGAGGAAGGTTCGCTGTACGTCCTGTCACGGGCAAAAAGAAAATGGACGAGGAAAAAGCCCTGCCAGCGCCATTGCCCCAAGCTTCATGGAGGGCTGCGCGTTTCCACCAGCCATTCCAAAGCCTGCTCTTGGGTTTCGAAGGGCTCGACTCCCATGTGGGAGACGCTGTTGACCGCGATGAGGAAAACCCTGGTCACTCCTTGGAGGCCGATGACCGCGGCCTTTTTGTAGTACTTGGCCGTATCCGTGGCCGTTTTTTTGAGAGCCGAGAGCACTAGGCGGTCAGCGCTCGAGCCAGTGACGTCGATGAGGTTGAGCACTTCGTACTTGTCTCGCGCAATGGCGGAGTCCCGGTGCAAAAGGACGATGCGCGCAAACTCCGAACCTTGCAGATGGGTGAAGTCATCGATCAGGATCGTTTTGCTCTTGTACGTGATCAGCCTCTCGCGCTCGACGAGATTCCAGTGGCTGTCTTTGGCGGTCTTTGTGCTCATGGCTGTTCCCACCTCGATGACACGTTGTTTTATTTACTTGGCGATTCTAGTTTGGTCTTTGGTCATGAGCAATGACAAAGGTGTCCAGTTCGATCCTCCTGGTTGCGCCTGTCCTTTTTGAGCGGCATATTCCAATTAAATCTCTTGTGTTTGGCCCAAGGCACACAAAAGCATTCTCCCGGAGGCGGTCATGCAACGAGTGAAGATCGTAGGAACCCTCGGCCCGGCGAGCTCCGATCCGGTCCTGATTCGCAAGCTCATCGATGCGGGCCTGGACGTGGTGCGGCTCAACTTTTCTCACGGCGACCACGAGGGTCACCGCAGGGCTTATGAGTGGGTTCGGGAGCAGGCGCAGGCCGCTGGGCAGCATGTGGCCATCCTCGCTGACTTGTGCGGTCCCAAGATTCGCGCAGGTCGAATGGCGGGCGGTAGCGTGGAGCTCGCGACCAAGGCCAAAGTGATCGTGACCACAGAGGACGTGCTCGGCACTAAGGATCGATTTTCAACGATATACTCGTCCCTTCCCGACGACGTCCACCCTGGGTCGCGCATCCTGCTCGACGACGGCTTGCTCGAGCTGGTGGTGGAGCGCATCCAAGGCAGGGACGTCCATTGCGAGGTCGTGGTCGGCGGGTCGCTCAAAGACAAAAAAGGGATGAACATACCCGGAACTCCGCTGTCCACGCCGGCCCTCACCGCAAAAGACAAGGCCGACCTTCTGTTCGCCAAAGAGCTGGGTGTCGATTTCTTTGCCCTGTCGTTCGTGCGCGATCCCAAAGACGTGCTCGAAGCGAAAGCGCTCGCCGGGGACACGCCGGTCATCGCCAAGATCGAGAAGCCCGAGGCTGTGGCCAATCTCGAGGACATCGTCAAGGCGGCGGATGGGCTCATGGTCGCGCGCGGTGACCTGGGTGTCGAGGCCGGTCCAGAGAAGGTACCGCTCATCCAGAAACAGCTCATTCGCGCGGCTGGTGCGCTCGGCAAGCCGGTGATCGTCGCTACGCAAATGCTCGAGTCGATGATGCACAATCCGCGGCCCACCCGCGCCGAGGTGTCGGACGTGGCCAACGCCGTGCTCGACGGCGCTGATGCGGTGATGTTGTCTGGAGAGACCGCCTCGGGTCAGTATCCCCTGGAGGCTGTGCAGACCATGTCCTGCATTATCCGCGAGATGGAGAGCAGCGACTTGTTCGAGCACCTGCCGCGGCCCATGCCCCTCGTGGAATATACGTTCTCCAACGCGATCGCCCGTGCTGCGTTGGGCGCCGCGGATACGTTGACCCTCAAGGCTTTTGCTGTCTACACCGAAAGCGGCCACTCGGCCGAGCTCCTCAGCTCCTGCAGACCCATGGCGCCGATTGTCGCGTTCTCTAGGCATGACCACATTTTGCGGCGGCTGGCCCTGCGCTGGGGTGTGTTGCCGATGCACGCGGACTGGGTTCACGGGGTTCTCGGCGTCGTGGAGCAGGCAGAGCGCAAGCTCCTCGAGCACGGTGTCGCAAAGCCAGGAGACGACATCGCCGTCACCTTTGGCATGCAGGACCTGAGCGGTCCGGGTCGGACTGACGTGCTCAAGCTCTGGAGGGTGCGAGGCTGAACTTTTTATGGAGGGATGAGCGAACATGGACCCGGCAACCATGCCTTTCCGAGTGCAGCATTTCTTGGAGCTCGCACGGGAATTCGACGAGAAGGAGTTTCTCGTGTCTGTCGCGACCCCGGTGCTCGTGCTCGATCGCGAGGAGTTGACGGGCGACGACGGAGAGTTCTCTACCATCGTGGACCGCCAGCCCGAGTATCTCGAGGCCATCGAGGAGGGTCGCATCGCCGATGCTGGGAGCCTCGTCTTCAAAGTGGTCAAGCGCTCTAAGGCCAACCATTTTTCTCGCATGATTAGCATCGGAAGATCCCTGAGTTGCGACGTTGTGGTGATGCGCAATGAGGTGTCCAAGTTTCATGCCTACCTCTTGCGCAAGGTCGTCGATGGTCGCGAGATTTTCTGTGTTTCCGATGGTCGATCTCGCAATGGCACCTCTGTGAACCGCCAGCGGTTGCGCTCTGGCAATTCCATCGAGTTGCGCAGCGGCGACTTCATCCACCTCGGCACCACGGTGACCCTGCGCTTCTTCACGGCTCGCGATTTCTATAGACTGCTGCGTAGTCTCGCTTGAGCCTTGGGGCGCCTCAAGTGAGCCTAGATAATTTGTGAACCAAGTTAGTTTGCTAACTACAGGCTCTTTCCATTCCATTTTTCCATCTTACCTTCTTAAGAGAGCAGAAGAGAGCCGTGGGCAGGGTTCCTTCTTGCGTGCGTGGCGCATGAGGTTTTAAAAAATATGTCGAACCAGGCCTATTTCAAAAATGAACTGCCAGCAGTGTCCAGGGTGTGCCAGCAGCTTCGATCGCAAAGGAGTTGACCATGGGCCGATGCGCCTTTGTTCCGCTGGTCTTCGGCCTTTTGCTCCTGTGTGCCTGCGAGGGTGCTATTCCTTCGGGGTATGATGGGGAGGATGATTCCGATATACACTCCTCGGATAGTGTCGACCACTGTTCCTCCGATCCAAACAAAACAGAGCCAGGAACGTGTGGTTGTGGCAATCCCGAGGATGACAAGGACCAGGACGGCCGACCAGATTGCGCAGACGACTGCCCCTTGGACCCGAATAAAACCGCCCCAGAGTATTGTGGTTGCGGGGAAGAGGAGTTCGATGGGGATGGCGACGGGATGCCAGACTGCCAAGACAATTGTCCCTACGATAAGAGGAAGGTCACCCCAGGCATTTGCGGCTGCGGTTTTCCCGACGGGGATGCCGATCAGGACGGCACAGCGGATTGCCAGGACTTGTGCCCGAGCGATCCCCAAAAGACCCAGCCTGGGCTGTGCGGGTGCCACAAGATGGACGACGCCGATGCGGACGGCGCCACCGATTGCCATGAGAAATGCCCCACTGATCCCTTGAAAATCGTCCCAGGAGCCTGTGGCTGCGGTGTTCCCGACGTCGACCTCGACGGAGACGGGGCCTTCGACTGTGATGACCTTTGTCCGCAGGATCCTCGCAAGGTGGCGCCAGGTCAATGCGGGTGCAGTATTGGAGATTTGGACAGCGACGGCGACAGCGTGGCCAATTGCAATGACGGCTGCCCAATCGACCGCCATAAGGTCGACCCGGGCCTGTGCGGCTGCGGCGTGTCTGACAACGATTCCGATGGCGACAAGGTGGAGAACTGCCATGACGGCTGTCCGATCGACCCCCAAAAGGCCGACCCGGGTCTGTGTGGCTGCGGCGTATCTGACCAAGATTCCGACGGCGATAGACTAGTGGATTGCAACGACGGGTGCCCGTTCGATAAGGACAAAACGGCGCCGGGAATCTGCGACTGCGGCGTGTCTGACAAAGATTCCGATGGCGATAAAACAGTGGACTGCAAAGACAGCTGTATGTGGGATCCGCTCAAAACAGCCCCAGGATCTTGCGGTTGCCGCGTGCCCGAGGACTGCGCAACCAAGCCAGGTGTCGCTGTGTCCAAATCGAAGTTTGCCGTCGCTGAGCCCATTATTGTCATCTTCTGGAAGTTGCCTCCAAACGACACGGATTGGATAGGGTTGTATTTTCCCGGAGCCGACAACAAGCATCCCATTGCCTATAAATATTGTGGGGGAAAGACAAGCGGGACATTGGTTTTCGACGGGCGTAGCGCCGGCAGTTACGACGTCCGTCTGTTCTTTAAAAACTCTTACACGTTGGTGGCAAAGAGCTCCTTTACCGTCGAATGAATGGAGGAAAAAAATGAAATCGCGAGTCATCCTCATTCTTGCGCTGGGCCCGGTCTTACTTTTGTCCTGCAACGTGGGCGAGTCCACGAACTACAACGATAGGCCGCGGAGCACGGACAGCGACGATACCGTCAGTGGCGACGATGACACAGAAACAGAAATAGACACTGGCAAGGACCGTTGCCCGACCGATCCGCACAAGACCGCGGCGGGAAAATGCGGTTGCGGCATCCCCGACGACGATGGAGACGAGGATGGCACGCCGGATTGCGTGGACGAGTGCCCCACCGATCCCAACAAGTCCACTCGAGGAGGATGTGGCTGCCACAACCCGGATTTGGACGGGGACAAGGATGGCACAGTGGATTGCGTCGACCAGTGCCCTCTCAGTCCTGGCAAGGCAGAACCCGGATTCTGCGGGTGTGACACGCCTGATGTCGATGCCGATAGCGATGGGGTGTGGGACTGTCAGGAAGAGTGCCCTGCGGATCCGTTCAAGATCCTGAAAGGAGAGTGCGGCTGCGGTCATGTGGACGACGGCGACGGCGACTTGGCGTGGGACTGCCAGGAACAGTGCCCCAAGGATCCCAACAAGACCGCGCCAGGCCTGTGTGGCTGCGGTACTGCGGAAGTGGATGTGGACGGGGATGGCACGCCGGATTGCGTGGACGAGTGCCCCGGTGACGCCGCTAAGATGGCGCCTGGTCAGTGCGGCTGCGGCAACCCAGACACCGATACCGACGGCGATGGGACTGCGAACTGCGTCGACGGCTGCCCGAACGACAGTGGCAAAGCGGCCCCTGGTCAGTGCGGCTGCGGCAACCTAGACACCGATGCGGACTTCGACGGGACTGCGAACTGCCTCGACGGCTGTCCCCTCGATCCCTACAAGATTTCAGGCGGTGTCTGTGGCTGCGGCCATGCAGACAACGATGCCGATCACGATGGAACGCTCGACTGCCACGACGGCTGCCCCAACGACCCCAATAAGGTTGCGCCTGGGGGCTGTGGCTGTGGGAATGTGGACGTCGACAGCGATCTGGACGGCACACCGGACTGTACGGACGGCTGTCTCTGGGATCCGGCCAAGGTAGAGCCGGGACTCTGCGGCTGCCGAGTGCCGGAGAACTGCGCGACGACGACGGGCGTCTCTACGTCCAAGCCGGTCTTTGGCGTCAATGAATCCATTGTCGTGAATTTTTGGGGGCTGCCGGGAAATGACTTGGACTGGGTGGGTCTGTACCTCGCAGGAGCGATCGATAAGAACTATCTCGTCTATATTTACTCTCACAAGCAGACAAAAGGCACGATGACCTTTGCCAAGCGCAGCGCCGGGAACTACGAGGCGCGCATGTTCTTGGACGACGAATACATCCGCGTGGCCACGGTCTCTTTCACCATCAAATAAAAACAACGACCCGCTTACGAGCCGAGAATTGGCCAGGGGATCTGGGGACTGATCTTATGGTCAGGATGTCCCACTTCAGCGTAGCCTCAGGAACCAAGGTCAACCTAGCGGTGCTCGCGGCGGAAGCGTCGGACCGACATTGCCAAGCATGCGTCGGGGCCGCTCGTCTCATGGATTTTCGCAAGCGGAGGAGTGACAAGCCGA
>JALOQD010000333.1 GCA_025453525.1 Myxococcota bacterium | reverse complement strand
TGGCGGTGCGAATCTCGGGGCTCAGGCCGTTTCCACAGCGACCAAGGCTCAGACGTCGCTGAGTATCATCGACAAGGCGATCAAGGACATCTCAGGCACCCGAGGCGACTTGGGCGCCATCCAGAATCGACTGTCGATCACGGTGAACAACCTGGCGACCCAGAGGGAGAATCTCGCTGCCGCCAACAGCCGCATCCGCGACGTGGACGTGGCTGCTGAGTCAGTGGAGATGACCCGCAGTCAGATCCTCATGCAGGCCGGCGTCTCGGTCTTGGCCCAGGCCAACCAGTTGCCAGGTCTAGCCCTGTCCCTCCTCTAGTCGTTTGATGTCTTCCCGCCGGCCAGGTTGGGTCTGGCCGGCGGGGTTCCCTCACAGAAAGAAGGCGATGAGGCTGGCGAGGACGAAGATGGCGAGCGTCGAGCCAAAGAGCAGGCCCGGAGGCCCCATGAGAATGTCGGCCTTGGGGCACGGACGCACGCGAGCCATGGAATCGGTCATCATAAGCACCTCGTTGCGTTAAGCCGCGAGCTTCGCGGTTGTCTTCGCCAGTGCAAAGCACGAGGCATGCCAAATGGTAATCTCTATGAAATCATTGCGGAAATGGCAGTTTAGGTCACTCGCGCCTGACCTTGGATTCTGCTCGGTGTAGACGGAAAGCTGCGATGGGTAGAATGCGAGCGGCCTGGGTCATTACTTGGAAAACAGCTCGAGAACGTCCCGACGCGCCTGTTCCAACTCCGGCCAGTGACTTTTCAGGAGACTCAGATCGATGCCCGCCAACACGAAGTCGTCGCGTTCGATGAGCTTTTCGGCCAGCACAGAAGGGTCGTCAGCGCGGGATTGCAGCGCGGAGTCCAGGTGATCCGCGGCGCGCAACAGGGCTACGTATGGACCGATATCGCCGTTGGTGTAGGCGCGCTTGGGGCTGTGGTGCCAGGTCACGATGCGCGGCACGGGCTCGGGCAAATTCCACCTCGAAACCACATACCCGCCGAGCAAGGCGTGATCGAATCCGAGGAGGCTCGTTTCTTCTCGGTGATCGCGATCCGGGTGGCGTTCGTCTCGGTCGTATTCGCACTCGCCGGACTCGATGAGCAGAAGCTTGCCGATGTCGTGGAGCAACCCGCTGAGGAACAGACCTTCGACGCGCAGAGGGGCCACTTTGGCCGCAAGGGTCTGGCTGAGCGCGGCGACGCTGGCGCAGTGGTCGCGGATCTGCTTGCCAGCGCCCACTGGGTCTGGGAACAGGTCCATGGTGGCCACGGCGCTCACGACTTCTCGGACCGATCGGGCTCCGAGTCGAACCAGGGCCTGATCGATGGCCGCGATCCGCTTGCCCCGAGAGAAAAAAGCCGAGTTGGCCATGCGCATGACGCCGGCGGCGAGAGACGGGTCGCCTTCGATGAGCGAGGCGACCTCACCAAACTGAAACGACTGTCCAGAAAGCGCGCTGAGCACCTGGCGAGCCACGGCCGGAAAGGTCTTGAGCCCGTCGACCTCGGCTAACTTGGCGGCGACGCTGGTGCTCGCTTCGTCGCTGGCGCGCTGTTCCTTCTCGTCGAAGAGCAGCGGATTCGCGCTGTCCACATCAAACGCAGGCATGGCTTTCTCCTGGCACGCGCTTTGGCCAATGAATCACAAAAAGCTTTCCGCAATAGGAAGAGTGACATGTTCGCTGGCAATCGCCAGCCGAGGCAGGCCTCGAGACAATAGACGACGCCCGTTGTCTCACGCCGCGGCCCCTCTCTTGGGATTCTCAAGGGGGCTCTTTGAAAAAGAGCCCACCCACCGTCGTTGGGGCGAAGCGTTGATGGCTAGGAGGGGAAACGGGCGCTTTTGGGCCGACGGTTGGTGGGCGAACACAAAGGAACAATGGCGAACCTTTCTGAAGCAGCCTCGGACGGCGGCTTCATGGAAGCAGAGTCGAAAGGACGAAAGCTCGTTACACCCTTGCGAAAAAAAAGGACGCTTGCGAACGCGTCTGGTACATACACGGGCGATGCCGCGTTACGTATCTCTCGAGAAACGGGCCAGCTGCACCGTGACGTTTCGTCTCACCGTGGACGAGCGGCGACTCTTGGAGCATCTGGCGCAAGTCCTCGGGGTCAGTCAGACCGATCTCGTTCGCGAGCTGCTGCGCGGCAAGGCCGTGGCTCTCGGCCTCGAGAGCGTGCCTTCCAAGCCTCGACCTCGTAGGGGTCGTCCCCGTGGCGTCGCGAAAGACGCGCCTGCGCTCGGCGACGCCTTGCCGCTGGCCGGGACGACCGCGTTGCGCCTGACTGAGGAGTCGCCCCGCGTCGAGGCCGCTCCAATGTCGGCGGCCGTGGGGCTGGAGATACCGATTATCGTCGAGCACGACCAGCGTGCCGAACAAAGGCCAGAGCCCACGGTGGCTGCTTTGGTCCAGGCCTTTCGCGAGCACTTTTCCAGCCGGGCAGAGGGCACAAGGCGGGAGCTCGACGAAGCCCTGCGGTTTTTCACGGCGAAAAGCGGCGCCATGGACCCGCTGCTCCATCCAGACATGCTTTTGTCCCGACTCGAGCCCTCGGTGCTGAGCCAGGTGAGAGAGCGGGTGAGGGCCTGGGACGAAAGAGTGGCTCGCAAGAACCTGCACCTGACCTATCTGCGCATGATGCTGCAGTTCGGAGCGCGGGATGCCCGTTTCGGCCTTGCTCCGACCTTGACCGAGAGCATCCAGCCGCTGACGGCCATCGAGGTCGCCACCGGTCTGTTCAAAGGTAGGCCACCGGGCGAATGAGCGATCCCCGGCGACACGTCGCCCAAGCTTGTTGCCGGTCCTGCCCAAAACGGCTAAGACTTCTGCTGACATGGCCAAGGGAAAAAAGCGTGGCGCCAACGCCGATGGAACCAAGGTCGTCTGTCGCAACCGACGGGCGCTCCACGAGTACACCATCGAGGACAAGTTCGAGGCGGGTCTGGCCCTTTTGGGCACCGAGGTGAAGAGCCTGCGCGCTGGATACGCGGATTTGAGCGATGCCTATGCCAAAGTGGAAGATGGCCAACTCCTGCTGATAGGGGCCCATATCGCGCCCTACGACAAGGCGAGCCACTTCAACCACGATCCGCGACGACAGCGGATTTTGCTCGTGCACAAAGCGGCGCTGACCCGGCTCGCGGTCAAGACCAAGGAACGCGGCTATACACTCGTGGCCCTGGAGATCTACTTTTCCGTTTCCGGCTGGGCCAAGGTGCTCATCGGACTCGCCAAGGGGCGAAAGCAGTACGACAATCGCGACGCCATTCGCAAGCACGAGGATCGGCGCGCTCTCCGAGATGCCCATCATGATTGAAAGTGGAAAAAGGACGCTGAACGTCGAGGTGCCTTGCAAGCCGCTCGAGAGTGTCTCGGTGGTGTCGGTCGATAGCGATGTGGTCAGCGTGCGCGCTGCCACGGCTCTGCCGCCAGGCACACGAGTTCGGTTTGTCGTCGAGCGCAGCAGCGGTGACGACTTGGAAGTCAGGGGAAAGATCGTGACTGTCGCACGCGAGTCGCGGGGCGATGCCCTGCTGCGCATCAAGCTGACCGAGGTCTCCAAGTCCCTCGTCGAGGCACTTCGCTTGGCCTCTGGCGCTCCCCGCACCGAAAAAACGCAAAGCTAGACCAGCTCCAATAGGTTGATGTAGGGGCGAGCACCTACTTTGGCCCAGAAGGCGTTGGACGCGGCATTGGCCGCAGCGGCTCCCAAAAAGATGGCTTTGGCTCCCCTCTGGCGGCCCCAACTCTGCATGCCTTTCGCGAGGGCGCGACCGATCCCGAGTCCACGGCTGCCAGAGGTCACGGCCATATCCAAGATCTCCACCACAGCCTGGACGGCGAACACGGGCGGGCGTTTGGACTCTTGGGCCATGGTGTAGCCGACGATGCGCCCCTGCGCCTGGGCGACCAGCACATGGGCGTTCTCGGAGTCTATGTTGACTTCGAGGAAGGTCCGAAACTTGGCCTTTGCGTGCAGGCTGCGAGTGAAACGTTCGTCGAGGGCTTCGTGATAGGCCATGAGCTCGCACCACAAATCGACGATGGGCTCAACGTCGTTTTGATTGGCAGGCCGGACGAGAAAGGGAGCTGCGTTTTGCATTCGTTCATCACTCCGTCGAGGCAAGGGCGAATTTTTAAGGCCGCACTTCAAAGGGCGCTTTTCGCCGTGAACCGTCGTGACCGCTTTTTTCCCTCAAGGAGACTAGCGGATTTCCGGTTTTGAACCAGCCCCTTCACCATGAGGAACGACATTCGGAGGCAGGCCAAGGCTCGGCGGTTTGGGCAGGTTTTGCTGTGCTTTTTGCGAGCGCCCCAAAGGGTCAATCGTTTCGCTGTTCCAAAGGGCCCATCGCGCTGTGGGCTTTTCGCGCTTTATTTTTCACAAGGCTTCGCCAGCGGACCAGGGCGTCGTTGGCTTTCCCCGTTGTCGCGGTAAGGCGACCCACAACGCCTCGGAAGTGCCCTCGAACCGCGATCCCTTTGACGACAGTCGCGCATTCGATCCATTCGCCCAGACCGGGCAAGCGAACCTCCAATTTCAGCCTCTTTCCCTCGGCGAGCTCGGTTTGCGGAAGGAAGATGAAGCCGTCATCGTTGATGTCGCCCCTTTGGGAAACGCAGTCCGCTCTTGCCTCGTTTTTGAGCATGATTGTGGTCTGATGACGAGATGAAGCGCGCCGTTCAGGATACAACTGCGCGACACACGAAGTAACATTTTGCAATAATTTGGTCTTTGTTCTACCCATGGGGGGTGTCTCCTTCAAGTGCATCTAAGGTTCAAAAAAACCCCATCCCGCGATTCCATACCCAAACAACCTAACACCTCAGTGGTGGGTTGGCGAGACCGGCTCTTATAGAATATTTATTAATATCATTGGTTTGCGGGTATTTTTATAAAAGTGCCATCTCCCTGTAACGACTTTTTCGCCGATATTGGCGAACGCGAAGAAAAAGCCGCTTGAACCCGCCGCCAAGCTGTGCTTGACTCCAGTATTACCGAGGACTTAAGCGCACCTAAGGTGCCTAGAAGACGGAACCCAGGCAGAACAGGGCTAAAGGCGCAACGACTCGGACGGGAGGAAGGGCAGCGATGACCAAGGCGGATATCATCGAGCGCGTGTACGAGAAGGTCGGCGGGTTCTCCAAGAAGGAAGCTGCCGAAATCGTGGAGTCAGTGTTCATGTTGATGAAGAAGACCCTGTCCGAGGGCGACAAAATCAAGATCTCGGGCTTTGGCAACTTCGTCGTGCGCGGCAAGAAGGAGCGCATGGGGCGCAATCCGCAGACCGGTCAGCCCATCGTGATCGCCGAGCGCCGGGTGCTCAACTTCAAGCCCAGCCAGGTGCTCAAGAACGTGCTCAACCAGAACCGCGGCTGACGAACCGAAGGCTCCTGCCAGGGCGAGGTCGCTTGGGGGAACGCCTTTGACCAGATCGCAGGAAGGCAGAGCGGGGCATGACCGGCCGCATCGAGCTGCCCGACAAATTGTTCTTCAAAATCGGAGAGGTATCGCGGCTGCTCGATGTGCGGCCCCATGTGCTGCGCTATTGGGAGAGCGAGTTTCCGTCCATCCGCCCACAGAAGAGCAAAACCAACCAGAGATTGTATCGGCGTCGCGACGTCGAGGCGCTCATCGCCATTTCACACCTGCTCTATGATCGCAAATTCACCATCGAGGGCGCCAAGAGGTTTCTCGCAGAGCAGGGCACTCAGGCGGCATTGCCCCCGCTCGATCCAGAAGCCGTGGCTGCGCAGGCGAGAGCGCAGGCCATGGCCGAGCTCGATGGCTCCCTGCTGCGTCAGCGCGCTGAGATGCGCCGGCAGTTCGAGAAGGACTTGCTCGGATTGCGCCAGAAGGTCGTGGCGTTCCTCAGACGGTTTGAATGAGATCTGCGCGGCTCGCGACGTCGTGACGTTTTGGAAAGGCATTTTAGCGGGTCGTTGCTTTTTTTTACAACGACCCGCTAAGAGACCTGAGATCGGAAACTGGGCATCCCCTTCCAGGCCTGCGGAACTCGGGCATGAAAAGGACGACTCAGACAGTCCTCGGCC
>JALOQD010000332.1 GCA_025453525.1 Myxococcota bacterium | reverse complement strand
TCGGTCCTGCGGAAAAGGGGTCTGAGTGTGAGACCACGCCTCGCAGCGCCCCCAAATGTCCGTGGGATTCTTGGTGGAAAATAATGTGAGAGCTAACACTGGTTTTTGGCTACAACTCCACCTTTGTCCTGAACCTCGCCATTTTTGGTCTCATTGAGCCGGGCGACCACGTCGTGACCACCTGCCTCGAGCACAACTCGACGTTGCGTCCTCTTTGGATCCTTGCGGAAGAACACGGTGTGGAGGTGGATTGGATCGGCTTTGACGACACCGGGTACGTCGATCCAGATGAAGTCGTGAGCCACTTTGGGAAGAACACCAAGGCCGTGGTGATGAACCACGCCTCCAACGTGCTGGGCACGGTGCAGAACGTCGCGCCCATCGGCAGGGCGTGCCAGGAGCGGGGCATCCACCTGGTCCTCGACGCGTCCCAGAGCGCGGGGATGGTGCCGGTGAAAATGGACGACCTCGGAGCGGACATCGTGTGCTTCACCGGGCACAAAAGCCTGATGGGGCCCATGGGCATCGGCGGCATGTACGTGCGCGACGGCGTGGAGTTGCGCAAGACCCACGCCGGTGGGACCGGTGTCAGGAGCGCCGAGCGGCGCCACCTCGACGAGTACCCTTATCGCATGGAGTACGGTACGCCCAATCTACCCGGGATCGCGGGGCTGCGCGCCGGAGTGAGCTGGGTCAACCGCCTTGGCATCGGCGCGATCCACGCCCACGAGATGGCGCTGTGGAAAGAATTGCGGGAGGGTCTCGCGGCCATCGACGGAGTGACCCTTTACTGCCAAGAACCGCTCGTCGGCGAGCGCATCGCCGTCTTGGCTTTCAACGTCGAGGGTTTCGAGGCCATGGATATCGGCACCATGCTCGATGTCGATGCGAACATCGCCTGTCGCACCGGACTCCACTGCGCGCCCATGGTTCATGAGCACCTCGGCACTGCCACAAACCATGGCGCCGTGAGGTTCAGCATGGGTCCCTTCAACTCGCGAGAGCATATCGAGCGGGCCGTGTCCGCCGTGGCGGAGATCGCCGCGAGCCGCCGAAAGAGCCATCAGCGAAGCTGTTGACGCGCAGACCTATTCCTATATCGTGGGTTTCACGCGTGCGACGTATTTCCGCCGCGAACAAGAAGAGGCACATCATGGCGAGCACCAAGGAAATTATCGAGGTCACCGAGCGCTTCGGCGCCCACAACTATCACCCACTGCCCGTGGTCATCAGCAAGGCTGAGCGCGTCTGGGTCGAGGATCCAGAGGGCAATCGGTATATGGACATGCTCAGCTCCTACTCGGCGCTGAACCAGGGCCATCGTCACCCGCGCATCATCCAGGCTCTCAAGGACCAAGCCGACCGGGTGACGCTGACGAGCCGCGCCTTCCACAACGCCGAGCTCGGTTACATGTACCAGGCTGTCGCCGAAGTGACGGGTCTGCCCATGGTGCTGCCCATGAACTCCGGCGCCGAGGCGGTCGAGACGGCCCTCAAGGCGGCCCGTAAGTGGGCGTACAAGGTCAAGGGCGTGGCCGACGGCAAGGCCGAGATCATCGTTTGCTCGGGCAACTTCCACGGCCGTACGATCAGCATCGTCAGCTTCTCGACCGACGAAGACTACCGCGCGGGGTTCGGGCCGTTCACGCCGGGCTTCAAGATCGTGCCCTATGGCGACGCCGCGGCCTTCGAGAAGGCGATCACCCCGAACACCGCCGCGTTCATCGTGGAGCCGATTCAAGGCGAGGCCGGCGTGGTGATTCCGCCTGCGGGGTATCTGACGACGTGCGCACAGCTGTGCAAGAAGCACAACGTGCTGTTCATCGCCGACGAGATCCAGACCGGGTTCGGCCGCACGGGCAAGATGTTCTGCGTGGAGCACGAAGGGGTGAAGCCCGATGCGATCATCATGGGCAAGGCTCTGTCCGGCGGCATCATGCCCGTTTCGGCCGTGGCCTCTCGGCCCGAGGTGCTCGGTGTGTTCAAGCCCGGCGAGCACGGCTCGACCTTTGGAGGCTCGCCGCTCGCCGCGGCCGTGGCTCGCGCAGCCATCGCGGTGCTGAGGGAGGAGAAGCTCGTGGAGCGGTCAGCCGAGCTGGGTGCCTATTTCAAGGCCCAGCTCGAGGACATCAAGTCGCCCCATGTGAAGGAGATCCGCGGCCGAGGTCTGTTCATCGGCGTGGAATTGAACAAAGAGGCTGGCAAGGCCCGGCCGTTCTGCGAGCGCTTGATGCAGCGGGGCCTTCTGTGCAAAGAGACCCACGACTACGTGATCCGGTTCGCGCCGCCGCTCGTCATCACCAAGGAAGAGCTTGACTGGGCCCTGGAACGCATCCGTCCAGTGCTGGCGTAGCCCTCTTCGCCTTTCTTGAATTCCTTGTCCGTGGAGAGCGTCTGTCTCAAAGTGCATTTATAATTAGGACTCAAATCATGTCCTATGACGAACAGGAGGCACTAAGGTGACCCAGCGCATCCTCGCCTTTGCCGTTGTTCTTCTCGCCGCGATCACAGCGCAGGCCCAGCAGCCGAGCGAATCCGACGCGAGCGCCCTTGCCCGTGAAGCGAGCGCGCCGCCCAAAATCAAGAAGCTCCTCGTCAAGCAGCGCGCCGTGATCGAGCAGCGCAAGCTCCGCTTTTCCGTGGGCGCCACAGAGGTTGCCCAAATGCCGCTGGCGAAGATCACCGGGTTCATGCCGGACAAGGATTTCCTCAAGGTCGCGCCGGTGCACAACCGCAAGCTCGAGTTGAAGATGGCGACCGATACCCTTTCGCCCATGGGTCCTCGCATCGTCAGGCCGATGCCCGTTGCACAAGAACCAAGCAACAGGCCGCAGTTGCTCGTTCGGCCCCTGCAGATGCGTCCGCCGGAGCCCGTGCCCAACCAGGAAGGCGCGATGGGCGGAGGTACATCCCAGGGGTCGAAGGGCCCGTCCATGGGAGCGGAGCCGAGCGCTTACAAGGGATGTGTGGCCTCGATGCGAAGCTGCGATCTGCGGCCGCTGCTCGGTCCTGTGCACAACCAGGGTGGCTGTGGTTCGTGTTGGTCATTTAGCGCGCTGGCCACCCTCGAAGGCGCGCTGGGTAAAGTCAACCGCACGTTCTGGGACACTTCGGAGCAGCAAGTGCTCGACTGCGCCGTGGACGACGACGGCCAAAAGGCCGGCAATTGCGCCGGTGGCCGCTACTCGCGGGCGCTCGATTGGCTGGTGAGCCATGCTGTGGGCGAGGAGTCCGCGGCTCCCTACGTCACCCGCGAAACGAAGTGCAATCCCTCTCTCAAAAGCCGATTGGGAGCCCTGGGGTGGGGATGGGTCGATCCCACTTCGGTCAACCCTTCTGCCGACGCCATCAAGAAGAAGCTCTCTGAGCACGGGCCGGTGTCCACGGGTATCAACGCCACTGTGCTGTTCCAAATGTACACTGGTGGCGTGTTCGACGAGTTCGCGCCTGGCGATTTGCCCAATCACGCGGTCAACATCGTGGGCTGGGACGATGACAAGAGCGCCTGGCTCGTGCGCAACTCCTGGGGCCCGTACTGGGGCGAGAACGGCTACGCTTGGGTCGCCTACGGCAGCAACGCCATCGGCTCCTACTCTGCCTATGTCATGGCCGAGCCTAGCGACGTAGGCCGGACTCCGAACGGGGGCGAGTTTTGGACCAAGCGCGTCGAGGTTCGCAACGAAACCAAGTCCAAGGCCGTGGTCTCCTTGCGCTTTCTGGCCTATGAGGGATTGGGTTCCTGGCGGTGGTATCCGCGCAGCGGTGAGTATGCGAGCTACGAGCTGTCGCCCGGCAAGTCCATGCTGCTCGGCGACGACGCGGGCGACCCGCTCACAGCGCGGGCGGTCTACCTTTTTGCAACCGCGCAGGACGGCACGACCTGGAACGCCACCTCGGACCAGTTCCTCGACACGGTGCAGGAGAAGAGCTACGTCGGTAAGCTCAAGACCTTCGTCATTGGTCTGGGAAGCGGTGGTGAGCTGGTTCTCGATGGCAAGAAGTCGGGCAAGGGCTCGAACAAGAAACCGGAAAAGCCGGAAAAGAACCACGACAAGGGGCAGGACAAGAAGCCGAGCCAAGGCGAGGGCGAAAAAAAGAGCGGCGGGGACCAGACGTCCTGCGAGAAATGGACTGTCCAGGCGATCCGCGTCTCCACGGACGGCAGTGTGAAGTGGGACTCGTTTGGCGGCGCTGCGCCGGATCTGCGCGTCCATGTGCTGCGCGGAACGAGCCTCGTGCTGCAGACGGAAATGGCCAAGGACAAGTACAGTGCGAGTTTCGAGCTCAAGGCCGGTTTCGCGCTCGCCTCTGGCGAGATCGTCACAGCGGAGATCGTGGATGTCGACGTGACCGGGTACCAGACGATGGCAAAGATCCAGGTGACAGTGCCGAGGCCCGTTCCGTCCAAGGTCAGTGCGCGGTCGGGTAAGAACGAGGTGATCTTTGAAGGCGCGTGCGCCAAGGAGAAAGGACGTGGTCCATGAAGCGAGGCGCCCTGTTTTTACCGACGGCCATGCTTGCCCTGGGGATGGGCTGTAGCGGCGCCACGAGCCACAAGACCGGAACCGACCTGGCGAGCACGGGATCTGACGACGCGTCAGGGCCGGCTATCGCCAACCCGGCTTCCACTCATTGCCTCAAGATCGGCGGCCGGCTCGAAATCCATGAGAGTCCCAAGGGGCAAAGCGGCGTTTGCGTGTTCTCGGACGGATCGCGCTGCGAGGAGTGGAGCCTGATGCGGGGCCAGTGCCAAGCAGGTTCGTGCCAAGCTCGGGACGGGGTATGCGGTCCGCCCACGCCCTGAAGCCGCCGGCAGCGACAGAACAAAAGTGGCTTCATTTTTTTGCTCGGGTAGAATGCCGCTTATGAAAGTCCTTGTCACAGGAGGCGCAGGTTTCATCGGCTCGCATCTCGTGGAGCGACTGCTCGAGCAGGGCCACGAGGTCGTCTGCTTGGACAACTTCAACGATTTTTACGAGCCGCGCATCAAGCGGCGCAACGTGCAGACGGCCTTCACCAACCCGGGGTATACGCTCATCGACGGAGATATCCTCGAGCGCGAGCTGCTCGAAAGGGTGTTTCTGGAGGGCAGGTTCGAGACCGTGGTGCATCTGGCGGCCTATGCCGGCGTGCGACCGTCCATCGAGTCCCCAGAGCTGTACCAAAAGGTCAACATCGAAGGTACGATCAATCTCCTCGAGCAGTGTCGAGCCCACGGGGTGGGTCGGTTCGTATTCGCCTCCTCTTCGTCTGTGTACGGAGGGCGCTCGCAGGTGCCGTTCCGAGAGACGGACGACGTGATGCGGCCCATCTCTCCCTACGCCGCGACCAAGGTGGCGGGCGAAGCCCTGTGTTTCACCTACCATCACCTGTTCGGCATTCACACCCATGCCTTGCGCTTCTTCACGGTCTACGGGCCGCGGCAGCGACCGGAAATGGCCATCCACTTGTTCGCGCGGCGCATCCTCGACGGTGAACCGATTTTGCTTTTCGGAGACGGCACCGCTGCCCGAGACTACACGTTCGTCGGCGATATCGTGGAAGGGGTTGCGAGGTCCGTGCAGACCGTGGAAGGCTACGAGGTCATCAATCTCGGCGGCTCCCGCAGCACCACCCTCGCGCGTCTCGTCGAGCTCCTCGAGGCGCGCCTGCATCGCAAGGCCATCATCGAGAGGGGACCGGACCAGGCCGGCGACGTGCCCGTGACCTTTGCAGAGATCGATAAAGCCAGGAGACTGCTCGGCTACGAGTCGCGAACCGATATGGAGAAGGGGATCGACCTGTTCTGTTCGTGGCTCGAGAAAGAGAGGGGCCGGGCGTCCTTTCCCGGGGATCCGAGCTTTAGGGCGAGCAAACCGCCCGTTCCCACGGGTTGACTTCCCAGGGGCACGAGAGAGGTTGTTTTCATGGTCTATGCATTGGGGGGACGCCTCTTGGCGTTGGAAGTGAGTCCTTTGGGTTCTTTTTTTCAACGACCCGCTAAGAGACCTGAGATCGGAATTTGGGCGTCCCCTTCCAGGCCTGCGAAACTCGCGCATGGAAAGGACGACTCAGACAGTCCTC
>JALOQD010000054.1 GCA_025453525.1 Myxococcota bacterium | reverse complement strand
TCATGAGCTTCGAGATCGAGGTTGAGCAGTGCGTCCTGTCCGCTGCCACTGTGGCCCAAAAGCCGGAGCAGCTCGCGCCTGCCGTGTTGTACCCGCTTCTTGGCGGTCTCTGCGGTGCAACCCACGAGAGCCGCGATTTCCGTCACAGAGTATCCGTAAAGAACCGAGAGCATCGTGGCTTCGCGTTTTTTGGGCTTGATGTTTTGCAGATGCTCGGACACGCGGCGCAGGGCGAGGTTCCCCGCGGTTTCCTCTTCTGGGCTCGGCCAGTGACTGACTTGCTCGCTTGCCGCATCTTCGCTGGACGCGAAGAGAAACGCAAAGACCCGTCGTCGCCAGTGCTGCCTAACGGTGTTCAAGGTGATGGCATCGACCCAAGCGCCCAAGCTGGATTCGCCACGGAAGCTCGCAATGCCGCTAAAAACCCGCATCATGGCCGTTTGCACTAAATCGTCGCTATCCGAACTAGACCCCACGAGAAAGAATACGGTCTTGCGAACCCGCGGCAGGATGCTTCGCGCCATGGTCTCGAGGGCCATCCGGTCGCGATTCCGGCACCGCTCGAGAAGCGTGGCGTCGCTCATGCCAGCGCTTGCGCGGTTTTTTTTGAGCTGCTGTCCCATTTCGTCTGCCAAAAAAAGTGGCCTTGCCCTTTCTTGATGCGGTCCTCTAGAAAATATAGTTGCCTCATGCCTGGGTTCGTGGGAAAAAAAATAAAAAAAAAGATGAACTGGGTCGAAATCGCCGTTTTGGGTGAGGTCTCTTTCCCAGGGTAGCGCTTTTAGGGTATCGGAGATAAAAACATCACATCATGAAAAGCTCAACTCCACCTAGGGTCGCAGAACGCCCTTCACCGCGCGTTGTGGAGAGTCGTCTGCGTGCGGCCCTCGATGGTGGCCTGCAAAACCTGGTGCTCCTCGACGATCAATTCCATATCATTGAGGCTGATCGCAAAACCAAGGACCTCATCCGTGAGGTGCACAAGCTCGACAACCCCATTGGCGAGAGCATTCTTCGGTTCATCGCGCCCGAGCAGCAAGAGCTCTTCGTCGCGGCCTACCAGCGAGCGCTGAGCGGGTTGTCGCAGGAATCCGAGGTCGAGGTGCAGCTGCCGAATGAGAGGCGTTGGTTCAAAATGCTCCTCCGCCCGTTCGTAGAGGAGGGCGGTGCGGCATGCGGTGTGGTGTACTCGACGCTCGATATTACGGATCGTGTGCTCACCGAAAAAGCACTCGAGGAGAGGGAAAAAGAGCTGCGGCAGCTCAATCTGGCCAAGGACACCCTCCTGCGCGTCATCGCCCATGATCTGCGCAATGTCTTCACGGGGATCGTTGGGGCTATTGAGCTGATGCGCATCTCCAGGAGCGCTGAACGCGCCCTCGAGCTCGAGGAGATGGTCCTCGAGAGCACGCGGCAGGCCGTGAACCTGTTGAACAACCTACTCAGTTGGGCGCGGATCCAAACCGGCGTTCTGCTCCCCCATCCCACGGTATGGCCTGTCGCCGAGCTCGTGGAGCGGACGTTGAATTCGCTCGCTCCCATCGCGGGGGGCAAAGGTCTGTCGCTCGAACGCCAGGTCGAAGGCGAGCTCGATGTCGAAGCCGACTACGAGATGGCCTCGACGATTCTGCGCAACCTCGTCAACAACGCCATCAAGTTCACGGACCAGCACGGTCGGATTTCTGTTCGCACGAGCGCCTCCGCGAGCGGTGTCGAGATCGCCGTATGCGACACGGGGCTCGGGATACCGAAGGCCGTTCTGGAGCGCATCCTCTGTCAGCATGAGCATGTTTCCACTCTCGGTACAGCCAACGAGGGAGGAACAGGACTCGGCCTGTCGATCTGCCGCCAGTTTGCGCAGGCCTGTGGCTGGAAGCTCCGAATCGAGAGTGAGCCAGGCCACGGCAGCACTTTTTGCTTCACCCTTCCAGCCAAACGCTGGCTCACCAAGGAGACGATTGCCACGCATTTGGGGGCCCCGGCATCCGACGCAGAGAGTTGAGAGCCACGCAGTGACTGCGTGTCACATTTCCCGGCTCAGTGCCTTTACAGTTCCAAGCTCGGGGATATATAGTTTGCCTGCGTTCAGTTTGAAGATTTCGTGAAGGAGTGGTGCCGTGCTCGCATCCTTGTGTTCCCTTTGTATCGCGGCTTCCGGTCCATCTCCAGCAGGCTCGGTCGAGCTGGGGATGTGGAAGGCCGTCGTGGTGATTGGCGTGGGAGCGTTCGTCGTGTTTGGGATACTGCGACGTCTCTCCGCCGTGATGGCAAAACGCCGAACCGACGAGATGATTCGTAGCGTGGTGAGCGAGCAAGAGCGCATTACCGAAAAAGATTTGTCCGAGAACGAGTAGCGTCGAGAGGCCTCCTTTGGGCGGCTTCGATGAATACTCTTAAAGGAGTGCAATGTCTGACTTTCTTGCCATTACGGTCAGCCAAGATAGCCGCGTCGGGTGTGCGCTGGCCGAGCATGCCGATGGCCTGGGGCTCCGAACCGCTGAGACAGGGAGCTGGGGGCTCGGTTACTACCATCTCGGCGAGAACCTTCAACGCATCGAGCCACGGGACGGCGGCACCATCCTCGACGTCCTGGATGTTCTGTCACCGCTCAAGGCCGAAGTCGTCATCCTCCACACCCGCAGAGCCACGGTGGGACGGGTCAAGCCCGAGAATACTCACCCGTTCAGGTTCAAGGACTGGATGTTCGCCGCCAACGGCACGGTCGAGGGCTTCGAGGAGCTGCGCGATCAGCTTCGTTCGGCCATGCCGCCCTTTTTGGCTCGGGACATTCGCGGCGAGACCGACTCAGAGCATCTGTTTCGGCTTTTCCTTTCGTTTTTGTACGACTCCGGGCAGTTGGGGCGACCCAACCTGTTGGCGCAGGACATCTCCGACGCCCTGACTCGCACGTATGCGATGGTCAACGAGTTTGTTCGTTCCATGGGCAAGGAACCCTCGCCTCAGTCCGCAGTCGTGAGCAACGGGTATAGCCTCGTGGCCATCGGCCTCGGCGTGCCAGTGGATTACGCCCTCGTCGAAGGCATCCGGTCCTGTCACGCCTGCCGCGATTCCCGGCGCCCTGGCGAGGCTTCGGGCATCGATCACCAGGAGCTTCGGGCTGTGATCATTCGTTCCGGAAACCTTCCGGCGCCGCCGCCTGGCTTCCTGCGCCTCCCAGACAACCACTGCTTGCGAGTCGCCTCGGACTACCGCATCGAGTTCACCAGGGCCGTCTGAATCATCGGGCTGCGCTATCGTTCGGCCACAAAATCGAGGAGAGGTATTGGAGCAGCTCGTCGCCGAGCTGACCGCTCCCAAACGGTTTTTCCCCAGCGGGCGGCCGGGACAGATGCAGCTCCTTGCAGGCTTCGAAGGCATTTTGCAGGTTGGAACGGGACATGGCCTCGGGTTTTTCAAAGCGCTTTTGGCGCAGAAGCTCCTCGGCGAGAGCCCTGGCCCGGCGAGTGGAATCGGCGCCTTGCCCTCGCCCTTCGGACCGCTCCTTCACCGACACGAGCGCGGCATAGTACACCTCGTGGAAGCAGCGCAAGGCATCGGCGATGAGCTGAGCTCTTAGCGGTTCGACAGGGACCACGGCGTTGCCATCCTTGCCCACGATTTTAAGGCGCTCGAGCACCTGCACCGCTTGCTGCGCCAGAACGCCAGGCTCTTGCGGATCGGCGCCTTCCTCGCATGGGCGGTGGCGGTGAATCATGAACTCCCAATGGTAGAGTTGGCTCGAGAGGCAGAAGTCGGCGGCGATTTCACCGAGCGTGGCTCGCTGCTGCGGACGGCGTAGACATGCCGCGCAGGCGATGGAGAGCGGCACGAGGAAATGCATGATGTTGTTTTTGTAGTAGTCCATGGCCAGTCGCTGGCTGCCCACGAGGTGGTACCGGGGACTGCTCGCCTTGCGGGACTCTCGCCTGAGCCTTCCACGGCCCACGTAGGCCCGCAGCGCTCGGCTGAACAGATCGCTGTTGAACCGGGTCTCTCCGACTTCCTCTTGCTTCCAAGCGGCGAGTGATTGAGACATCGTCGCCCCTGCCGCTTGCAGAACTTCGGTCCAAAACAGGCAGTCTTTCCGCAGTTCCTCGTGCTCCACCCGCGGTGACTTGCGGGTGAGAAGGGCTGTGGACAGCACGGCGGTAGAGGTGGCGACCGTCATCGCGTGGATTTGATGGTAGGTTCGAGTGGCGATTTCGAGCGCCACATCCCTTCGCACAGCGGTTTTGTCGAGTTGCTCGCGATCGATGCCGAGGTCTCGCAGAACCTGGCTCACGCTGAACGATTCACCAGCGCGCAAGTACAGCCTGCCATAGCGTCGAAGCAAGACCTTGCTCGTGCCAATGAGGCCCTTGATGTTTTCGTCTCGCTTCTGCTTGCCCCGGGATTCCTGCACGTAGGACTTTTCCTCGATGACCTCTTCATAGCCGATGAAGGTCGGGAGGATACGCACATCCACGCGAGGCAGCACGGCGATGGCTCGAAGCGCCATATCCAGCATTCCCAGCTTGGGACGCAGGAGCTTACCGGTGCGGGAGCGGCTGCCTTCGATGAAAATCTCGACTGCGTAGCCGCTCTTGATGAGAAAACGGAGATAGGCGTTGACGATGGCCGCATAGAAGCGATCGTTGATGAACGTTCGGCGAATAAAAAACGCGCCAGAGGAGCGGAACACCGGCCCGAGCGGCCAGAACGACAGATTCTGTCCGGCCGCGATGTGGGGCAGCATGATGTTGTGATCGAGCATCACCTGAGACAAAACCAAATAGTCGATATGACTGCGGTGGGTCGGCAGAATGAGGCAAGCGCCCTTGGACACGGCGTCCCGAATGCGTTCGATGTCGTCCTTGCCGACGTCGATGCCTGTGTAGATTCGCTTCCATACAAAGAGCATGACCGCCGCAAGCAGCGTGATGATCGGCGGCTTGAAGTCCGTGGCCATTTTTTTGACGATCCCCAGGGCACGCGGGGCGATGTCCTGCTTGGGAATGCCGTCTTGCTCCGCGATTTTGTCGAGCTCTTCGCGTAGCCTTGGGGAGCCGAGAAGCTCGTGCACGAGGCGCGAGGAGGGCTTGGTCAGTCCTCCGAGATGCTTGCGTCGCAGAGATTCGATTCGCCTGTGGACGTGGCTCTTGGCAATACCGGTGAGCGGGCTGTCGTCGCTGGCGCGCTGCGTCCGAGTCCTCGCCAGATCAATGGGCTGGGCTGCGAGAAGCTTGTGAACGGACCTGCGTCGAACGAGCAGCCACAAAGAGCGCAGCAGCCGCGGGTATTCGTTGGAGCCAAAGAGGAAGTAGAAGGACGCTGGCAGACGGCGCATCGCGTGCTCTCCCCACAGAAAGACCATGGGCAGAATCTGCACGGGAACGCCGCATTGGCCCTGTGCCGATACGGTCAAACGGATGCCGTCGTCCTGTACCGCCACGCTGCCGCGATCGCGCCCCCACGAGGGCTTGCGAAGAAACACGATGCCTGTGCCGCCACTGGCCACCGTCTCGTCGACGTAACGGCGCAGCCATTTGTCGTGCCACCCAAAGAGTCCCCGCCACCACAACCACAGCGGCAAGAAATGCAAGGGACGAAGGCCTGCCACGAATCCCACTGGCGAAAGACCGAGTTTTTGGCACAGGCCGCGCAAGCACAAGAAGTCGATGAGACTGCGGTTGCGGAGCACGAAGACGACAGGGCCGCGCGCTGCCACGGTTTGGACGGCCTGTTTCCAGTCGTCGTCGACTTTGACGAAGCGCACGACCAAGGCCTGAAGAAAGAGCAGCCACCAGGCGACAGGGAGCTTCGTTCTGCGATTCGATGTCATGTACTGTCCGTTTGTCGCTGTTGTGTCACGTTTTTTGTGGTTTACGTATTTAGCTCAGGCGAGCTCATTCGCCAAGCTTGCGGGGAGCAAATGCTTGCGAAATCAGGGCCGTGACCCTAGAAACAGCGCAGGTGCGCAAAGAGCCTTTGGGCGAGAACGGGTGGAGGAGGGATCAGTCTTTCGGCTCGAGAGACAACGGCGGCGCCGCCTCTTGGGCAGCCTCGGCTTTGGCTCTCTCCTCTGCTAGACGCTTGCGCTCCTTGGCATAGCATTCTTGGCAAAAGTGGGGGCCCTCTTTTTCCTCGGGGAGGAAGGGGACCATGGCCACTTGCTGGCAATCGGAGCACGTAATCTGGAACATCGGTCGCTCGTTGCCGCGCTGTTCGCGCAGATCCTGGAAGCCCGGTGAACGATACTCGGCTGTGGCGTCGAGGTTGGCGTGCTCGCGGAACCCCGGGGAGCGGTACTCGTCCTCTGGGTTGACGCGGTCGATGTTTCGGAATGCCGGAGAGCGGTACTCCTCGTCGACCGTGCGGGTGTCGAGCTCTCGGAACGCTGGAGCGCGGTAGTCCATCGCTCTACTCTTCGCCGAAGCCGCGCCTTTGGGACCGCGGTTTTGCTGTGCTATGGGGGCGCTGTTGCCGAACGCAGGGGAGCGGTAGATACCAGCGCCGCCGTGCCCTTTGAGCTGTTTTTGTTTTTTGTGGGCCTTGCGGCACGTCCTGCAACGCTTGGGCGCTGAGGTCAGGCCTCGGTCGGCGAAAAACGCTTGTTCATCCGCGGTGAACTCGAAATCGACACCGCACTGCATACAACGCAGCTTCATGTTTTCGAAAACCATGAATCCTTGCTTCCTGCGCACCTTGCACTAGAGGTGAACTTTTTTTAAAAAAAAAGGCTGCTTCACGCGCCGCCTTTGAAAAGCGCCTGGCACCGTAAGCTCTGCGCCGATTATTTGTCAAGGGAGACTGCGCTCGGTTAACCTTCCGCGATGCGCCTTCTCAAGCTCATCCTGACCTTGCTCGCCCTTCTCGGAGCGGCGTATTTCGTGTTTTCCGTGCCCCTAGGCGATGGTCGGACGCTCAGTTTTCACCTCGGAGCCATTGCACAAACCAGGCAAGCCCGAAGCCTCGGGCACGCGGTGGAGTGCAGCGTCACCAAGGCCAAGGATCACATCGTCACAGAGGTCAGCAGGCTCCCCTTGCTCCACCCGAACGATAAAAAGGACCATTCGAATAGACCCGCCCTGAAGCTGAAGCGTTCTCCTGTTGCCACGCCCTCACCCGAAGCCGCTGCCGAGTACGATCGCGACGCATTGCGTAATCTCATCGTCGACGCCAAGAACGCGAACTAGCGTCCATCCCGAAATGCGAGTTTTTAGGGCGTCCTTCGGAAAGGCGAGGACTGTTTGAGTTGATTAAATCGATGTTCGAGTTCCGCAGACTTGGAGAAGGATGCTGGAAACGGGACTTTCGGGATGGACGCGAACTAGGAGCCTGTGGGCTTCTGACTTATTTTTTCCACAGAGCTTCGAGATACTCATCGTGATTGATGAGGTGCTTGCGGAACAGGATCTCGAGCAGGGCGGCGAGATGATCTTCCCACTTGATCGTGGGTAGGGTGTTTTCCTCTAACGTGCCTTCGGCAGCGGCTCGCAGGGCCTTGAGCAATTCTTCCTTGCCCAGTGAGGGTCCGCCACCCTGCACTTTTCGCGCTCCACCAAAGGAAATGGTCGTCCCGTCCAGCAGGGTCAAAGAAATGGACGAGGGTTTTCCGCTTCCGTGACCAATGCCGAACATGTGTCGCTCCACTTGGCGCTGGTGGTCTACACGCATCGGGTCAGAAGGCGCGCCCGAAGTACGGGCAGTCGTCCCCAACCCAGGAGCGCCAGGTCTCGTTATTTCGTGATCAGGCGACTGGGGACTGGACAACGTCCAACCGGTGGCGGCGTTGCGGACTGCCCTTTTCTGGGCCTCGATTCCGGCCCGCTTTTTTTCGAGCTCGGCTTCGATGTCCGAGAGCTTGTGGACGCCGGATTGCCACTCCTCCATCTCTTCTGGAGCAAGCTCCTCGACGGGCTGGTCCTGCTTGGGCTGTGCCTTGGCAGGTGGCGGTGGCGCGGGCGGCGGTACGGCTTTGGTGAGCGGTGGCGCTGGCCGAGCCGGCGGAGGACTCGCGGTGGATTCCCTCGCCGGATCTGGGGGCGGGAGCGAGTTTTCCTCCCCAAAATAGTAGGCGCGAATCGCAGCGGCAATATCAGAGGGTCCGGCGATCATCGGGCGCACAGGCATGCCTGCTCCTGCCGAGACGAATCGCAGCGCAGCCTCATCCGTGGGATCGTTCATGGCCACGTAGAGAGTCTTGTCTCCGCTTGGAGAGGAGCGAACGTAGATTGGAATGAGAAAGAACTCTTCGGCCAAAGACACGGGCACGAGCCTGAGCAAGTGGTCGGGAATATCGATATGCCAAAGGCTCACCCAGGGAATGGAGAGCTGACGACTGAGCGCTTGGACGAGCTGGGGCTCGGTGACGATGCCTTCTTGCAAAAGGATGGTGCCGAGGCGAATCTGCCGTTTTTCTTGGAGAGAGAGGGCGGTCTGAAGTTGGTCGGCTGTGAGCACACCGGCTTCGATAAGCGTTTCTCCCAAGGGTCTGCGATTTTCGAACATCTCTGGCGGACCTCGGTTTGGTGTCTAGAACGTTAAAAAGGTTCATTAGAGAATACCCTGGCTTTTCTTTGGGTGCACAAATTCAAATGCATAAATTTAATTTAAACGGCTCAGGGGACGCCATGGGCTTTGGGCGCCCCCAAACCCTGCGGTGCGCATTGACGTCGCAGGGCGAAGAATGATACGCATCCGAGGTTTTTGGCCTTTGTGCCGAGGAAAAAGGTTCGTCTATCGAGGTCTTTGGAGGCGAGGAAACATATGTCGACAGTCGCGGTGGTCGGCGCCCAGTGGGGCGACGAAGGCAAGGGCAAAATCGTTGATCGACTGGCTGCACAGGCCGAGGTCGTCGTGCGTTTTCAGGGCGGCAACAACGCTGGCCACACCTTGGTCGTGGGCGGAAAAAAGAGCATTTTTCATTTGATTCCCTCAGGAGTTCTTCACCCCAATCGATTGAGCGTGCTGGGAAACGGCATGGTCATCGATCCCAAGGTTCTGCTCGAGGAGCTCGCTCGATTGGATGCGGCTGGGCGGCTCGCTACGAGTCGAATCGCCATTAGCGATAGGGCCCAAGTCATTCTGCCGCATCACCTCATTTTGGACAGCCTTCGGGAAGATCGCCGCAGTGGCTCGGTTCCGGTGGGCACCACGCGCCGCGGCATCGGTCCTGCGTACGAGGACAAGGTTGGCAGGCGGGGAGTGCGCATGGGAGACCTGCTCCACGAGAGTCGCTTTCGCGAGATTCTAAGCGCAGCTCTTTCGTATCACAAGCCCGTGATCGAGGCTGGCGGCGCGAGCGTCCCCGTGCTCGACGAGGTCGTTGCGAGCTACATGGCCATGGGCCAGAGACTCGCCGGCTACATCACCGACACCGTGGAGTTGCTTCACGACCAGCTCGAACAGGGGAAGCCCGTGCTTCTCGAGGGCGCTCAGGGCGTGTTGCTCGACATCGATCATGGCACGTATCCGTTTGTCACCTCGTCCAACACCGTCGCGGGCGGCGGCTGTCCGGGCGCTGGTCTCGGCCCCAGGGCCGTTTCCCACGTGATGGCCGTGGTCAAGGCCTATACGACGCGAGTGGGTGATGGCCCGTTCCCCACCGAGGAGTCCGGCGAGATCGGAGACCGTCTGCGGACCGTGGGCGGCGAGTTCGGTTCCACCACCGGACGCCCGCGACGCTGTGGCTGGCTCGACGCCGTGGCGCTCAAGCGGGCCATGCGATTGTCCTCGGCGAGCAGCCTGGCGGTGACCAAGCTCGATGTGCTCAGCGGCCTCGAAAGCATCAAGATATGCGTGGCTTACGAGGTCGACGGCAAACGCGTCCCCACCATTCCCTACGACGGTCTCGGACAGGTTAGACCCGTGTACGAAACCGTGCCCGGCTGGTCCGAGGACGTTTCCGCCGCTCGAAGGCTCGAAGACCTGCCCGAGGCGGCCCGTCGCTACCTGCGGCGCATCGAATCGCTCACCGGTTGCCCTCTTGGGCTGGTGTCCGTGGGGCCAGACAGAGAAGCGACCATCGATTTGATTCGTCCATTCGAAGTTTGACCGTATCATCTGGGATGATTACGGTTGAGCGAGTGAAAAAAATGGGTGACTTCAAATACGCCTTTATCCTCCTTCCCCTGTTTTGGGGTGTCGGGTGTGTCCTCACACCGAGCGAAGGACAATTTGCGTGTGAGGCGGACAGCGACTGTCCGAATCAGTGGTCGTGTTATCGCGACGGCAGTGGCGAGCCGGGACGTTGTTACTCGGCAGCGGACGAGTTTCCTTCATCGGGCAGTACATCTGAGGAAACGCAGAGCGACCCCGAGACCGTGCCCCCCGATACCGGAAGCGTCACCGGGGACACGGGCAGCGCGACGCAGGACACGGGCAGCGCGACGCAGGACACAGGCAGCGCGACGCAGGACACGGGCAGCGCGACGCAGGACACGGGCAGCGCCACCCAGGACACGGGCAGCGCCACCCAGGACACGGCTTCTGCCTCGAGCTCCGACACCCACGAGTGGACCTGCGAGGACGCCGACCCGCAACCCTGCGTCTTCCCCTGCGACTTCATGAGCTGCAGCGCCGCCTGCTTCGAAAGCAGCTCATGCATTGAGAATTGCGACCGCGGTAACTGCAGCCTGTCCTGCCAAGACAGCGCGACCTGCGAGCTCCGCTGCAGCAAGGGCGGGTGCACGGCCATCAACGAGAGCACCGGAACGCTGCGCGTCCTGTGCGAAAAGGGAACCTGCAACGTGAGCTGCCCTGGCCCTGGCGGCTGTGTGCTCGAGTGCGACAAAGGCACTTGCTCGATGGCCTGTCCAAATCCGATCACGGTATGCGCTCTGCCCAGCATCTCGACCTGCAATGCCCCTTGTCCATAGGCCCTTCGTTGCGAGGTTCCGCGCAGAGTTGTGAAATGGGAACACAGGCTCGTCAAGGCATTCGCCGCGATCCTTCGAGTTGACCACTGCGGCTGCGCTTCCTACACTGCATTTGTGATTGAACGATGATTTGAGCCAACGGCGGTTGCTTTGGGCAACTGGTCGATAGCGTGGAGGTTTGCGAATGTCCCTTGACACCAAGAACATTGGCTTGAGAGGAATCGTGGTGGCGGATACGAAGATCAGTCTCGTCGATGGCGAGAACGGACGCCTCCTGTACCGGGGCTATGCCATCGAAGACCTAGCCGGGCGGGCAACCTTCGAAGAAATCGTTTACTTGCTCATCCACAGCACCTTGCCGAGCGCGGGGCAGCTCGAAGAGACGCGCTCGTTCATGGCCAAGGAGCGATCCCTGCCTTCCCCGGTTCTGAGCTATCTGAACCTGCGCAAGCGGGACGCGGATCCCATGGACGTCTTGCAGGGCGCTGTGTCGCTTTTATCCGACCACGATCCCGATCTGCGCGTGGAAGGAAGGCAGGCCCTCGTTCGCTCCAGCCTGCGGCTCATCGCCCGAACTGCGTCGGTCGTTTCAGCCTGGCACCACAAGCGAGAAGGTCGCGAGCCGCTCCATGCGCCCGTGGACCTGACCCATGCCGAGGCGTTCTTATACGGCCTGTGGGGGCGGCGACCCACGGCCGAGGAAACGAGGCTCATGGACACCCTGCTCGTGCTTCACGCAGAGCATACGTTCAATGCCTCGACTTTCGCCGTGCGCGAAGTCGCATCCACCAAGGCGAATCTCTACGTGTCGGTGGCCGCTGGTGTCGGCGCCCTCTCGGGTCCTTTGCACGGCGGCGCCAACGCGAGGGTCATGGAGATGCTCGTGAAGATCGGCGACAAGGACGCCGTGGAGCCGTGGGTGCGCGGTCGAATCGACGCTGGCCAGCGGGTGATGGGCTTCGGACATGCCGTGTACCGAACCGAGGATCCCCGCGCCGGTGTGCTGCGCGAGGTCGCAGAGCGGACTCTGGCCGGCCGGCCCGAGCAAAAGTGGTTTGCGCTCGCCATGGAGGTGGACCGGGTCACGCGGACGTTGCTGCGGGAGCTCAAGGGGCTCTCTCTTTATCCCAACGTCGATTTCTACTCTGGAGGCATCCTGAGCGCTCTGGGCCTAGCGAATGAGAGCTTCCCGGCGTTCTTCGCCGTCTCGCGGGTCAGCGGTTGGTGCGCTCATTTTGTGGAGGAGGAGCTCTCAGAGGCCCAGCCCAAGGGGGTGATCTACCGCCCAGAGGCCAACTACGTGGGCAGGTACTGCGGCCCGAGTGGTTGCAGCTTCGTTCCACTGGAGCAAAGGGGGCTCGGTTGTCCCTGCGGCAAGGACTTCGAAGGCTGCAACGAGCAGCAGTGCTTGGATTCCCACTGATCTTTCGGCTTCGTGGGGCCTTCTGGCGAATCGCCTTGCCGCGCCGACTTCGTACAGCATCGATTTGCCGACCCTCCATTATCGTTGTAGTTTTTTAGGAGTGAACCGTTGTTGTTGTGGTTGTAGGAGAACGCGAAATGGCTAATGACGGTCGCCTCGGCGAGCTGCTGGTCAGGGAGAATCTCATTTCACTGGCCGAGCTGCGCAAGGCTCAGGAGATGCAGAAGACGAGCGGGGAAAACCTCGCCAAATCCCTGACCAAGCTCGGAGTCATCTCCGACCAGGACATCACGGATTTCCTTTCTTCTCAGTACAACGTTCCCGCCATTGATTTGTCTCAGTACGAGATTGAGCCAGAAATCTTGGAGCTCATCTCCAAAGAGGTTTGCGAGAGACACAAAATCATTCCGGTATCCCGGGCTGGCACGTCGCTCATTCTGGCGATGTCCGATCCCACGAACTTGCATGCCATCGACGACGTCAAGTTCCTCACGGGTTACAACATCGAGCCGGTGGTCGCCTCTCAGGCCTCCATCGAAGCCGCCCTCGAAAAGCACTACTCCGTGCCTGGCGCCACCTACGACGAGGTGATGGACGGCTTCAACGAGGCGGAGTTCGACTTCAATGCAGAGGAAGAGTCGCAGGATAACATCCTCGAGCTCGAGCGGCTTTCCGAGGATGCGCCCGTGGTGCGGCTCGTCAACCTGATCCTCGTCAACGCCATCAAGAAGCACGCCTCGGATATCCACATCGAGTCCTACGAGAAGGCGATGCGGGTGCGTTATCGCGTCGACGGAGTGCTCCACGAAGAGATGAAGCCGCCGATGAAGCTGCGCAACGCGCTCATCAGCCGCATCAAGATCATGAGCAAGTTGGACATCGCCGAGCGTCGGCTGCCCCAGGACGGCCGCATCAAGCTCAAGCTGGGCAAGGGCCGCGAGATGGACTACCGCGTTTCGGTGCTGCCCACGCTCTTTGGCGAGAAGGTCGTGATGCGTCTGCTGGATCAATCGAACCTCCAGCTCGACATGACCAAGCTCGGTTTCGATCCCGATCCATTGGCCGATTTCAAGAAGTCCATTCATTCTCCCTACGGCATGTGTCTCGTGACCGGCCCCACGGGCTCGGGCAAGACCACGACTTTGTATTCAGCGCTCTCTGATCTCAATAGGAGCGACGTCAACATCTCCACTGCCGAAGACCCGGTCGAGTACAACCTCATGGGCATCAACCAGGTGCAGATGCACGAGGAGATCGGCCTGAACTTCGCCGCGTCATTGCGTTCGTTCCTTCGCCAGGATCCCGACATCATCATGGTCGGAGAGATCCGCGACTTCGAAACCGCGGAGATCGCGGTCAAGGCGGCGCTCACGGGCCACCTCGTGCTGTCGACCCTGCACACCAACGATGCTCCGTCCACGATCAGCCGCATGCTGAACATGGGCGTCGAGCCGTTCCTCGTGACCGCGTCGGTCAACCTCATTGTCGCTCAGCGTCTCGGACGCAAGCTGTGCGTCGAATGCAAGCGGGAGATCAAGCCCGAGAAGAGCGTGCTCATCGACGCCGGCGTTCCAGAAGCCGAGCTCGCGGCCTTCCGAGTGTTCGAGCCCGTGGGATGCCCTGCGTGCAACAGCAGCGGTTACAAGGGGCGCGTGGCGCTCTATGAAGTCATGAAATTCAAGGACGAGCTGAAGGATTTGGTGCTTCAGGGATGCTCCACGGCCGAGCTCAAGGCCGAGGCCATACGATTGGGAATGCAGACCCTGCGAGCCTCGGGCCTCAAGAAGATCAAAGAGGGCATCACCTCTATCGCCGAAGTGCTGCGCGTCAGCGCCTCGGACTGATTTGCGACAGGCATCGCGCGATTTGCCGCTGCGGAGGTTTTATTGACAGCCAACCTGCACCAACTGCTCACCGCGATGATCGAAAAAGGGGCCTCTGACCTACACATCACCACGGGGTCCCCGCCCCAATTGCGCATCGACGGAAGCCTCGTGCCGCTGAAGCTACCCCCGCTGACGCCCGTGGATACAAAGCAGATCTGCTACTCGATTCTCACCGAGGAGCAGAAAATTCGCTTCGAAAAGAACAACGAGCTCGATTTGTCGTTTGGCGTCAAAAATCTCGCGAGGTTCCGCGCCAACGTGTACGTGCAGCGGGGCGCCGTGGCCGGAGCGTTCCGCGGCATTCCGTTCAAGATCCTCACAACGGCCGAGCTCGGTCTACCCAAGATCGTCGAAGAGCTCGCGTTCAAGCCGCGAGGCCTCGTGCTCATCACGGGCCCGACCGGCGCGGGAAAGTCCACGACCCTCGCGGCGCTCATCGACTCCATCAACACCACGACGCGACAGCACATTCTCACTGTCGAGGATCCCATCGAGTACCTTCACCCGCACAAGAACTGCCTGGTCAACCAGCGAGAGGTCGGTCAGGACACCTTTGGATTCAAAGAGGCGCTCAAATACATCCTGCGTCAGGATCCCGACGTCGTTCTCGTCGGCGAGATGCGCGACAAGGAGACGGTCGAAGCAGCGCTCACCATCTCCGAAACCGGTCACTTGGTCTTCGGCACTTTGCACACCAACTCCACGGTGCAAACCATCAACCGCATCATCGATGTGTTCGAGCCGCACCAGCAGAACCAAATCAGAGCCCAGCTGTCGTTCGTGCTCGAGGGGGTCGTCACGCAGCAGCTCTTGCCGCGAGCCGGCGCACCTGGGCGCGTGGTGGCGTGCGAGGTGCTCATTCCAAACGGGGCGATTCGCAACCTCATTCGAGAGGGCAAGCTCCATCAGATCTACTCGTCGATGCAATCCGGTCAGGGCAAGCATGGCATGCAGACCTTCAATCAGTCGCTCTACTCGCTTTATCAAAAGCGGTTCATCACCGTGGAGGAGGCGGTTGGACGCAGCTCCGATCCAGATGAGCTGCGGCGGATGATAGAGGAGAAGCCATGACCCCTTGCTTCTTTGGAACCCCCGTGGCCGTTGGGCGATTTTTCGCTCTCGTGCCGGTGGTTTGGTAAGCTCACCCCATGGCAAAAATGCTCACCTTCATGTACGAGGCCAAGAACCGCACCGGAGCGGTCGTGAAGGGCACGCTCACGGCTGAGACCGAAGACGCGGCACAGCAGCGCCTCAAGGGGATGGGACTCACGGTCTCGACCATCAGGAACACCGGCAAGGATCTCAACTTCAACTTTCTGCAGAGAAAAGGGGTCAGCACCAAGGACCTCAAGACCTTTTCTCGGCAGTTCGCCACGATGATCGATTCGGGGCTTCCTCTCGTTCAGTGCCTGGAAATTCTCGGCGGCCAGTCCGATAACAAGTACTTCGGCAAATGTGTTCTGGAAATCAAGAGCCATGTCGAAGGCGGCTCGACCTTTTCTGAAGCGCTCGCCAAGTATCCCAGGATCTTCGACGAGCTGTTTGTCGCGCTGGTGGCAGCGGGCGAGGTGGGCGGTATCCTCGATACCATCATGAAGCGGCTTGCCGACTACATCGAGAAGCGCGAGCAGCTCGAGCGGCGCATCAAGGGCGCCATGGTCTATCCGGTCGCCATTTTGGTCATCACCGTGGTCGTCGTGACGGTCATGCTTCAGAAGGTGATTCCGACCTTTGTGGAGATGTTCGAGAGCTTTGGCGCTGCCGATGCGCTGCCCGGCCCCACGAAATTCGTGGTCGGGCTCAGTGAGGCGTTCCAATCGCACTTCATTTCCATCATGATCACGTTGTTTGCCATTCCCATAGGCCTCAAGCTGGCCCTGCGCCAACCCAAGGTGCGGGCGGTTATGCACCGCCTGTACTTGGTTCTTCCAATCGTCGGGCCCGTAATTCGAAAAATCGCAGTGGCCCGATTCACCCGGACCTTGGGCACACTGCTCTCTTCTGGCGTGCCCATCCTGGACGCCCTCATGACTGTGTCCAAGGCAGCGGGCAACGTGGTCATCGAGCGAGCCATCCTTTTTGCGCGCAACCGCATCTCCGAAGGCCGGAACATGTCCGAGCCACTCGCCGACGCCAAGGTGTTTCCGGGCATGGTTGTCCAAATGATCGCGGTGGGCGAGCAAACGGGCGCTCTCGACGTCATGTGCAACAAGATCGCGGATTTCTACGACGAAGAAGTCGATGTGGCCGTGGCCGCTCTCACGAGCTTGCTCGAGCCGCTCATGATGGTCGTCATCGGCGGTATCGTCGGCGGCATGGTCATCGCCATGTACTTGCCTGTCTTCAATATGGCCGGAGCGATCAAGGCCGAATAGGGCGACCTCCTTGAAAGACGCACAGGCAGGACGAAAACCTTTCGCCAAGACTCCTTTGGTGGACACCGTCGGTCTGCGTCTCGTCTGGGTGATGCTGCTGCGAGTGGGCCTCATCTCGGTCCTTCTGGGCGCCACTCTCGTTTTCAATTACAAAGACAACGAACCGTTCTTTGGCGCATCGACTCGGTTTCTTCTGTCGATTATTGCCGCCGTTTATGCCCTGACCATCGTCTACGGGGTTTGGTATCGCACAGGGAATGGCATTCGGTTTCTCGCCCGGTTGCAGCTCGGCCTGGACCTCGCAATGTGGTCGAGCCTCGCCTATGCGACCGGTGGCATTGGCTCTGGCTTTACCTTTCTCTTTGATCTTTGGGTCGTTCTCACGGCAGCGATGCTCGGGGGACGAGCCGCGTTCTATTTTGCCGGCTGGGCTACTCTCGTGTTGGCCGCGCTCGCGGGCCTGATGGCGCTGGGATGGCTCCAGCCGCTCGCCGATCAACTTCGGGCAGAGCTCTCGTTCAAGGACATTGTCTATTTTTTCGTTCTCAACGCGACGGCGCTGTTCGTCGTGGCAACTCTCGTCACACACCTCGTCTCTCGCCTAGAGCTCACCAGCGAAGGCCTTGCGGTCGAGCGAACCAAGCGAGCGGACCTGGCAGTGCTGTACACGGATACGATTCGATCGCTTTCGGCCGGACTCGTGACGACCGGAAGAATGGGTGAAATCGTCACCATCAACCCCATGGGACGGGAAATTCTCGGAATCACCGACGAACGCGTGGAAGGGCAGGCTCTTTCGGAGTGGTTGAAGGTGGCTGGCAACCAAGCCAAGCTCCCACTGCCCTTGGAGCCTCGCGGCTTTGATGAAGCCAAGGGCCCGGACGGGGACGTCGTTCCGGTGGAGTACATCGTCTCGCCGCTGCTCGGCGCCGATGGAGGTCAGCGCGGCGCGATCGTGATTTTTAGCGATCTTTCGGAGGTTCGTAGGCTCGAAGAGGCGCTCGAGCGCTCGCGCCGGCTGGCGGCTTTGGGAGAGCTCGCCGCGGGCTTGGCGCACGAGATCCGCAATCCGCTGGGAGCGGTCTCTGGAGCGGTGCAGATGCTCGTGACCCGGGCTGACTCGAGCCAAGAGGACGAGGCCCTAGGAGCGATTGTATTGCGGGAGCTCGCTCGCATGGAGCGTCTCGTGACCGACATGCTCGATTTTGCCAGGCCCTCGCGCGCGAGCCGGCATCCGACGAACTTCTCGGCCCTGGCGCGCGAAGTCGTGACCGCCTTTGCCCAAAGCGCCGAGGCCCACGAGCGCCACATCGTCTTCGCGTCCACATGTGACGCGGAGATCGAGGCCGATGGCAGCCGGATCAAACAGGTCGTGTGGAACCTGCTTCGCAATGCCGTGCAGGCCACGGGTGTTGGAGGTCACGTCACGCTTCGAGTCTACCAAGAGCCCTCCCACGTTGTCTTGGACGTGCAGGACGATGGCCCGGGGATCGACCCGAAGCTGCGCGACAAGCTCTTCGATCCTTTTTTTACTTCCCGGGAGCGAGGCATCGGAATTGGGCTCGCCCTGTGTCGCCGCATCATCGTCGAGGAACACCGAGGGACCATCGAAGTCGCGCAGACCGGGGGGCCTGGAGCGTTGCTGCGAGTTCGCTTGCCGCTGTGAGCGTGGAACGGGCTGGCGAAGCGATTCTCAAGAACCCTGGGAAGGCCGGGGCTCTGCTTCCTCGCTGGACGCAGGCTTTTCTTCCTTTGTGCCTTGCTCTGGTTGCTCGAGGTCGGAGGTCGCGCTCTCGATGGTGTGTGCGATGGCCGCAGCGGCGTCCTGCGCGATGGCGGAGAGCTGCGCTTCGATTGGAAGCCTTCGACGGTCGCGGATGGAGGCGATTTCGTCCTGCGTCATGTCCGAAGAACCGTAGATGGCTTTTTCGCCTGGCCGCGAATAGTCAATCCAATACGCGGACGTTTCCCGAATATCGAGGTGAACGAAGACGGAATTGGGATAGAACCCAACCCCCACGTGCTCGAAGCGCCGGAGCGCCTCTGAAAGCGTCTTGTAGGGAACTCCTGGCAGGCGAAAGTCAATGGCGTCTCCCGTGGTATGTCGGGACTCGCTCTCCTTCTGTTTGGATGAACGATAGCCGGAGATGAGCTCCAGTCGCTGTTCCGGGAACTGCTCGGCCACCTTTTGCAAGAGCTCGACGAGTCGCCCGCTGAGCAAAAAGGCCGGAGCCCCAGGCGCGGAGGAGAGCCTCGAGACAGCCTCGATAGCGGCAGGGGTCGGGCGGCCGTCGCAGAAGCACAGTGGCAGAGACTCGCTTTCGTCCGTGCGCACTCGATACAGCGTGACCTTGGGCTTGTAACAGGGAGGCGGTGGGACGAGCTCGATGGCGGCCGTCGCGCCTGGAATGAGGAGCTTTTGGCCTTGTCGCAGCTTATTGGCGTTTTCGAGCTTGTTGGCCCGCAGCACGTCCCTGACTTTGACCTCATAGGCGCTCGCGATGCGGTTGAGGGTAAAGCCCTTGGGAACCTCGATGATCACGCCTTGCTTGGTGATCCGTCCCCATTTGCTCTGCTTGGGGATGAGAAGCGTCTGCCCAGCCGGAACCTTGTCGGGGTTCTCTATGCCGTTGACCTCGAGCAGCTCGGAGAGCGTGAGATCATGGGCGGCGGCAATGGACAGCAGGGTGTCTCCGGCCTGAATCACGTAGTGCTGCGGAGCTCGTTCCTCGAGATTCTGCGCGGCTTTCTTTTTCGATTTGGATTCAGCGGGTCGAGCCGCCTCTGCTTGCAGGGGACGAAGGCAGCAGAACAGGGCGATCACGAGCAACGCGGCGAGTCGAAGGAACAGTGGGGAGCGGCGTAAGATCATGAAAGACTCCTCATTGGATAACTATCGTTCAACGGAGAGGTTCGAGTCAAAAAAGGAACGTCTAGGAGGCATTTCTACGCGCGCAGCGCTGTGCAAGGGCGCCTGCGTTTCGAGCCAAGGCACGATGGCGAAGAGCGAGATAGAATCCATAGGCGAGGAGGCCACCGATGATGACGGCGTAGGCGCCGATGAGGTGGTAAAGACCGCTGACGCCCATACCCTGTGAGGCCGTGACAGGCACGAAGTCGGCGGCAAACGAAAGGAGGCAGCTCATCGCGCTTCTCCTTCGTCTGGGAGTGCGGCGTCCACGGCGTTCATGGCAGCCATGGCTTTGTCGTGCTCACGCAATGCAAAGAAGAGCGATGCGCCGAGCGCGCAGAGGGCCGCTGCGCAAATCAAGAGAAGGCTCAGCTGCGTGGCCTTCGACATGGACTCATCGGCACGGGTGGAGCCCGCTTCGAAGAAGGTGCCGCGCTCCACTGCCGCAGATTGGGCAAAGGCTTGGCCTCCCCCAAGGAAACAGAGTGCGAAAACGATCCATCGAAGCATGC
>JALOQD010000492.1 GCA_025453525.1 Myxococcota bacterium | reverse complement strand
ACGCGGGCAATTCGAGCAACGCCTGGTACATCTTCTTCAGGGACGGCTTTGTGAACGACGACGACAAGAGCACTGGGCAACGGGTCCGGTGTGTGCGCAGCGGACCGTTTGTGAGTCGGCGCTTTGAGTCAATGACGCGTTCTGGCGACCGGGTGGTGCGAGATAATGTGAACAACCTCGAATGGCAGGGGTGTACAGCAGGGCTTTCCGGGGCCGACTGCACCGCGGGCGCCACCGAGACCTACACCTGGATAAAGGCTCTGGCCTACTGCGAAGGGCTCTCCTTTGGCGGGCACCTCGACTGGCGGCTCCCCAGCCGGGCTGAGCTCCAATCTATCGTGGACCAGCGACGGGTCAACCCCTCTATCGATCCGGCGATGTTCCCTGCAACTCCAAACGACTATTTCTGGTCATCGTCGACGTATGTAAACGTTACGATTTACGCATGGTGCGTCGACTTCTACGACGGCGGCAGCGTGGACGACGATCTCAAGGGCCTCGACTACCGGGTCCGGTGTGTTCGCGGCGGACCGTGATGGGCTCTATGCCTTTTAAAGCGCATTCCAAAAAAAGAAGCGCAGAATGCGGCGTTGATCCCGCAAAATAGATCGCCTAGTATCAAGGGCGTTATCCTGGTTTTTTAACCTACAACGAGGCGATTCTCGCATCCCTTGCAACCAACCCCAAGTTTGACTGGGGCATAACGGGAGGGTCCGATGAGAACATTCAGTGTGCTTCGCGCTTTCCTTCCACTGCTCGCGAGCATCCCTATGCTCACCGCCTGCAACGACGAGGTCGACTCGCCGACCCACGATGCCATCACAGCGGCCACTCCAGGCGTGAGCTCGGCCTTGTTGAGCTCAAAGCACAAAGGCTGGGGCGATGCCGACTGCGCAAAATGCCACACCCAATTTCACAGCGGTCTTCTGGCCGAGGCCCAGTGCGGCTTCTGCCATGGCGGCAACGGCGCACCGGGAAGGCCCGCAGGCCACAGCGACGAGGATTGCCAGACCTGCCACGCGCAGTCCCACAGCGGGCTTGGGTTTTCCGCTCCTGCAGACTGTCGCTTCTGCCACGGTTATGAGCCGGTGGCGGGCAATGCGTGCGCGTTTGAGGAAAGCTACGATGTCGTCATCATCGGCGCCGGCGGTGGCGGCCTCTCTGCGGCGACCACGCTGATAGACGAGGGGCTCAGCGTGGCGCTCCTCGAGCAAGGCGTGCAGGTCGGAGGCTCCATGGTCAGGTTTCGCCGAGGCGACTACGATTTCGAGGCCTCTCTCCATGCGTTCGACGGCATGGGACTCTCTAACTTGGAGAAACTCGGCATCGACGAGGCGGTGAAACCCCTGGTCGGCGAGGTGATGTACCGGGCCATCTACCCTGACTTCACTTTGGACGTGCCCGCTGACGTCACGGCGTATCGGACGCTGCTCAAAAAACACTTTCCAGATGACGCCGCAGGCATTGACGCTCTCTTGGACAACTTCTCCAGCTTCAATTTTAGCGTCTACGCGGACATGCGGTTTCCTCGGCGGTGGACCGCACAACCTACCGGCCCAGTCTTTCATGGGCATGTGGGCCTCCTATCACCTGTCGGGCTACTACTATTTCGAAGGAGGATCGGCGGCCATCTCGAACGCTCTGGCCGATAGATTCGCCAATGCTGGCGGCATTCTCAAGCTCGGCACCAAGGCCACGGGCATCGACATCGAAGCGGATAAGGCCACGCGGGTTCGCACGGCGGCTGGCGGCTGCTTGGAGGCGCGCTACGTGGTGTCGAACGCCAGCATCCCCACGACCTATTTGGACCTCGTCGGAAAGGAGCATCTGCCTGCCGAAGTCGTTGCTAAGGTAGAGGCCAAAAAGCTCGCGCCTTCGACGACAATCGTTTATCTCGGAGTCGACTTCGACTACTCCGACCTCTTCCCCAGCGGCAGCCACGAGATCATCTTGCAGCCCAGTTACGGTCGAACCAAAGAGGACTTCGATGCCATGGCGTGCACTCCCGAAAAGCAATCCTTTGCCATCACCAATTACTCGGCGATCGATTCGACCGGCGCGCCTGCGGGCAAAAACGCCATCGCCCTGACCATCAACCTCACCTACGACTGCTTCGATGATTGGGGTTGGACCCGTTCCTACAGCGATTTCAACGAGCAAAAAGCCGACATCGCTTGGCAGTTCATCGAGCGCGCAGAGGAGGTCCTGCCCGAGCTTTCGACCCATATCGAAGTCCTCGAGGTCGCGACGCCGCAGACCATCGAACAGTACACGCAGAACCCAAAGGGCTCCTGGGCCGGTTTCGATGTCGATCCATCGCAGGGACTCATGGCCTTCAGCGACCCCGAGGCCCACAAGACACCCATCTCCAACCTGTTCCTAGCAGGTGCTTGGGCCAGCGACGGTGGGCAGTCCGTCGTCCTCGGCTCGGGTCTCATTGCCGCCGCCTTGGTGCTCGTCACCGAACCTTCGAACTGAGATCTCTGAGCTCTCACGGCCCCAATCGCACGCACCGGACGTAGTCTTGGGCAGTCTTGGGGTTTCTGTACACACGGCCACCGTAGAACGCCGTGTACCACGCGCTGGTGGCATCGAACTGGGTAGAGGACCAATACCAATTCTCATCTTCGGGTCCTGGCGCGTGGGCAACCGGTAGCCCGAAGGGCAGGCCGACAGAGCTGTATTCCAGTCGAACGTGCTCACAGAACCAATGCAATCGGCTCCGTTCCAGGTTTGCGCCAATGGGCAGCGCAACCAAATGAGGCTGCTGCCCGGTTGCGGGATCTCCTGACCCTGGTCCGTGTCTATCGTGCCAGTGCCTGTGTCGCTCGTCGAGGAGCCGGTGTCAGGGGTATCGCTCCCGGTATCCGCGGTATCGCTCCCGGTGCCGGCCGTATCCGTGTCTGTCTCTGGCAGGCACGCCGAGTTTGCGCAGCCGCTCGGGCAGACCTCCAGCGCCTCCTCGTACGAGCACCACCCATCGAGCAAGCACTCGCCCACCGCGGCGTACCTCACGAGGGTCGCTCCATCGCAGTGCACAACCGGCGGTCTCGCGCAGATCACCCCCGCGCAGGGGTCCTCAGTGCACGCGCCAGCCTCGCACGACTCTTCACATGTGAGCTCGGCGACGCCGTACGTGCATACCCCGCCTGTGCAATGGCCGGGCTGTCCGTTCCAGAAGACGAGCGTGCTGCCATTTTTGCAATACGCCGATGGCGGTGCGTGGCAGCTCACTCCGGCGCAGGGCTCGCCCTGACACGCGCCCTGTGCACAGCCCTGGGCACACACGAGGTCCTCGGGTTCGTAGAGGCATTGCCCTTGTCCGCACGCGCCCTGGGCAGAGAACGTCCGCAGCGCATCGCCCACGCAGTAGTGAGCCGGCGGCGTGTCGCAGGTCAGGTGCTCACAGGGATCCCCGTTGACACAGCGCCCCCCGGCGCAGCCACCGAGCCCGCAGGTCACTGGCTGCGCGCCGTACACACAGCCAGCGGCGCCCTGGCAGCGACCCACAGTGTCGTAAACGATGAGAGTGTCGCCTTGGCAGTAGCGAGCGGGCGGGATCCGACAGACGACCCCTGCGCACGGGTTATCGAGGCACTGCCCGGCCGCGCATCCCGAGGCGCACGCGAGGAGGGCATCCTCGTACACGCACTGGGGCTGGCCGTCGGTGTCGGCTTCGCACTTGCCGTTGGACTGGTAGGTCTGTAGCATCGCGCCGTCCGCGCACCGGGCCTCTGGCGGGCTTGCACAGGTCACCCCCTGACACGGCTCTGCGCTGCATATCCCGCTTTCGCAAAGCCCACTCGCGCACGGCTCGGTATGGGAGGCGTACACACAGTCGCCCTGCTCGCACCATCCAGGGGAGCTCCATACGAGCAGAGAGCCATCGGTGTCGCACTGGTTTGGCTCTGGCGAAAAGCAGCTCACGCCGACGCAGGGGGGCATCGTGTCCGTGCCGCTTGTCTCGCTGCCCGAGGCAGTGCTCGTGTCGTCAGTGTCCATGGTGGCGCTGTCCGTTGCTTCATCGGTGAGCGTCGAGGTCGAAGCATCTGTCGTGTCCGCACCGCCTCCTCCTGGAAAGCTGTAGTAGCAGGAGGTCGGAAGGAGCAGCATCGCGACAGCTAGCCAGCGGATCATGACGAGCTCCTTTCACGAACGAAAAATTATTCTCCAATAAAATACGTTCATACTAACAGTAATAACTATAAGAATTGCCCGGCCCTTCGCCATCTGTCGTGCAGAGATTTTTCTCAATATCTCAACGTGTTTTGGAGCTAAAAGGGTAGGTTCTCAAAAAGTCGTGGCATATACCGCAGCTCCTGCGGGAACTCGAACATGGTCATTCGATCTTCCGTGGTATGACGACTCGAACAGTCCTCG
>JALOQD010000331.1 GCA_025453525.1 Myxococcota bacterium | reverse complement strand
TCCATTCCGAGGCGCACGAGCAGCTCCTTGGTACGCCGAGCCGCCTCGAACGCCTCGCGGTGAGGAATGCTGCAGCGGATGCGCGGCAGGGTCGACGGCGAGAAGACAGCGAGCGCTCCTGCTTCTGGCGCCGAGGACGAGCTCCCCGCGACCCGCAGCTATAGGCTGGCGTGGGCTTCTCTTTTGGCGCGGATTTTTTCAATCGACGCCTGCCAGTGCGAGTGTGGGGGCCGCATGAGGATCGTAGCTGCGGTCACAGACCCAGCCTCGGTCCGTCGCTACCTCGAAGGAGTCGGCCTGCCTTAGGAGCCGCCGCTGATCGCCCTGGCGAGGGCGTCGCCGCAGATCGACCTCGACTTCGACAGGTGACAACAGCGGTCTTTTTCGAAGGCTCCTTTTCGAGTCGGCGCCGAGCTGCGCCCCGAGGATGAGCTCGAGCCCTTTTTCGCGTACGCCCACGCCTTTTCTGCTACTGTCTTCGCCATCATGATGCCCTGGAGAGACCAATGCGGGACTGACGGAGGCCTTTCAGGGCGTTTCGACGGCGCGTTGGGGGTTGAATGGGGTGTCGGAACCCGGGCTGAACGAGCTGCCGGCCAGAAGGTGGCGGCAACGAAGAGGACCTTTATTTGTCCTAAACCTCTCAAAAAAGTGTCGATTGTTTTTCGTGGAAGTTTTTTTCACACTGACGAATGCAGAGAACCGCTTCGAACTTTTTCATGGAGACAGGGAACCCGGATCTCAGTGAGGGTCCGCTTGTAGTGAACCGCCCCCAGTTTCCTTGGACCTCCACAATAGCAGAACTTCCCGCGGAAGCATTGGCCCTGTTTCGATTCACGGCTCCAGCGGCAACCCTGTTTCGTGCCAGACATTTCCCGACCAAACGTTGCCCTCGCCGCTCGCGTTCCAAGCGTTGTAGAGGACTCCCCAGTTTCCGCATTCGGGATAGAACTCGGTGCTGAAGTGATTGTCGATGACCTGCATGTGGGTTGCGTCTTCGGGCATGTAGATGGTGAATCCGCCACCAGCGATGAGGTTGTTTTCGATGAGGTAGCCAAGCCCGCTGACATTGAGACAGGCCGTCGCAGTGCCGGAGTTCTCAATCGTATTGTGTCTGATGACGACATCGCCGCACGTGCCAACACACTGGATGCAATCGATGTGATTTCCACCGGTCGTGAATAGGTAGCTGTCTTCGATCAGAACATTGAAGCCACCGAGACGGATGTTGTCTCCCTCGCTGTGGATGTAAGACCTGCGGACGGTGTACTCGGAGGGGCCGCCGTTGGAAACGAATTCGGAATCTTCAATCAACAGCCCTCCGTATCCGCCTTGGCCATAGCCAATGACGATATTGCCGAATCTGCAGCTTCTGAACGTGACGTTGTCGGCGAGCACATTGATGTCGAAGTACGTTCCGGTGCTGCGGATGTGAAGACCGTCGAACACAGCGCCTTCTTCGGTCACTGTGAGCACCTCGCCGGGGGTGCCGTAGTCGGTGAGGACAGTTCCCGCAGGCACTCCGGTATTGGTCTCGTTCGGCCACTCGGCGTCCGTGTCGGTATCAGTGTCGGAATCCGTATCCGTGTCGATGCCCGGATCTCCTTCCGCGCTGTCATCGTCTGCGCAAGAAGAAAATCCAAGGAACAGGACGAGGACCAGAAGAGTCGACAAGTGTCGAATCGGCATTTCTTTCTCCTTTGGGCCATGCGCCGCATGCTTTCTTGGGGTCACCGACTCATTTCTCCTGAACACCGCATCGTTTCCTTCCGTCGATCCCTAGGACCGTATCAAGGATGGACCGTTACAAGGCCGCGATCCGGAACGACTGGCAACAGAAGGTACTGATTCCCGTTGTGCCACTGCGTTTGATACTCGATGGCTTCACCGCATTGCTCGACGACGATATTGTCCCATTCGTTGTCCACGCGGACCTTAATCGTCAAGGGAAGATCGAAGAGCGCGTCGTTCATTTGGTCTCGCAGCCGCAGCACGATTCGGTTTTCGCTGGCAGAAACCACCTCCAGCTTTGCAGTATCCCGTTCCCTTGCATACAGAATGATTTCTCGATAGAGACCAACCCAGAAGTCATCTTCGTTGTTTCCGAGGTAGTCGAAGCCTTCCAGTATCGAAGCCTCGTCGGCAGCCACCTGGTGGAAATGCATGCATTGCCAACCTCGATAGTGCCCGCTTTCTGAATTGAGAAGTGCTGGCAAGCTGGAATACGTGTTTTCTAGCTCGGACAGATTGAAACTCCCGCTGATTGAATTCGTCAACATGTATTGGATGTTGTCAGCCGGGTTGTTGGCTCCGTAGGTTCCTCTCGCGCCGATGTAGTACTCACTCGCCACCTCGACGTCGTTGAGCTCCGAGCCTTCTCCTCCAGGATACGCCAGGGTCAGCACCTTTGCTCCTGGAACACCTTCTTCGATAGCGGCTTTGGAATCAGCGTATTCGGCAGTGATATCCAGTTCACCCGACAAATGCGTGACGGTGTGGGATTGCACATCATGGCCTAGGCTGAAAAGCTCGATGAAGTCTCCCCAGCTTCCACCCCATGCGGTGCCTATGCTTCCAGAGACAACGAACCAAGTAAATCTGAAACCGTACTCGTTTCCGCGCGCTATCCACCATTCGTGCTCCGGTGCGGTGTTGTCGTCAATGGTGAAAGAAAATGCCGCCAACCTGTCGTCTTTCCAGAGGCAAAGATCGGCTTCGCCGTGATTCTCCGGCCAGTTTCTATCGGTAATGACGACAGGATCCGCAGTGAACTCCCCCTCGACCGTATCCGTATCTGAGCACTCCGTATCCATTCCGCTTCGCGTTTCCGAATCGACCGCTGAAGAGGTGTCCGGCAGCGTGTCGCCATTTCGTTCTTTGCCGGAATGATTCTGACATCCGATCCAGAGCGCTGCGACCAGACAAAAGAAAATGAATGGACCGGATTTCATCTCTTTCCGCATTTCGTCCTCGCGACCCTGGCGAACGCAGGCGAGCTTTGCTGCACCCGTTCCGAGCGTTGCTGATATGGTTGATCGTGGCACGGAGAGTAGGAAAAGCAATGGCCCTCTTCGTCGCCGCCATCGATGGACGGTCGATGTCTTCTCGTTGTTTCGCCCGTTTCCACAACGGACAGTCAGTGGTGAGGTTGCGTCGACTCGGCCTTTATTTCGATTGCCTTGCCATGGGGCGTGTACTTGATGGCGTTGGAAATGAGGTTCTCGAGGAGTTGGGCCATTCGATCTGGAGCCAATAAAACCTTTGGCAAACCGTCGGCGATCACCAACCGGAGCTGTTGGTTTTTTTCGGTCGCTCGCACGCGTGAAACCGAAACGCCTGCCGTTCTTCAAAGTTGGCCAGGGACTCAGGGAGATGGTCAACGCTGGGCTGTCCCTGGGCGAGTTGAGCGACGGCGAGGGCGACGACGAAGTGGGAAGCAAGGTTGGGGCCGAGGTCGGAATCGAATCGGTTCCTAGTGGTCGGCTTGACTGAATCAATGATCGGCTTTGGTGAAACGACTAGGAGGAAGGTAGGCGTCAATCAGGTGGGCTGCGATGCGGCGGCTCATCCACCGCTTGGCTGCATCCACCTCGCATCATCCTTGTTCTTCAAGGCGATTGTGCTTTACTAGCTGAGGCAAGAGCCCAGTGCGGTAATCCCGCTCGCTGGGATCCGTGGAGGGGGTGGCCAGCAATGGTCATTCCTACTCCGACCACTCAAAAGCAAGAGAAGGAAACACATGGTCACATCAAAGAAATTCGCATCGTTCGTCATGATCATAGGGGTTGGTGGTGCGTTGTGTGGATGCGATCGGGTTTCGACAGGCGATGACACCGGCGAAAGCGACCAAGGCACAGACACTCAGAGCACAGATGGTCAGGATACCGACAGCACAAATCCGGCAGGCCAGGAGCGCGAAGATCAGTTCAAGGGCTCTTTAGGAAATACGGATGTCAACGCATTCTACGACATGTACGGTGGCCCCAGCGCTTTTGGAGACAACACTCGTGATGTGATGGAGCGCTTCTTGCTCGCGGAGGAAGCGCTCTACAACGGGTTCGTCGAGGAGTCCCGAGATATCGTCGACGGAATCTGGGACGACTACCCGATAGCCTCGGACGCTTGGACCCAAGGTTTTTCGACTCCGACAGATGTGAACCTGGACTCACCCAACGTCTACGGATCCGTCCGCATGCTTCACCGTATTTTGGAATACCTCGAGACAGTCCCTCCCAATCACATTCCAAAGCGGGTGCTCACGCACACCATGATCGAGGTGGATTGCCTGTCGGGGATCATGCCGCGTACCGCCGATGAGATCGAACAGGGAACAGGAGAAGAGACCACCCGCTCCTTCAGCACCTCGCTGGAGAGGCACCACTACTATCGGGCGCATCGCCTCTTCGGAAGGTACATCGAAGCCATCACAGAGGGTGCGTTGGGCTACGAGATCAAGTTCATCCGGCAGGATGACGGAGAATGCGCGCCAGCGGGTGTCAAGAAGGGTTGGGCCGGTCCATTGAACTGGTATGAGCCACTGACCGTCCTATCGCCAGAGGTCGAAGAGGAGACTGACTTATACACGGTGCTTTTTCCCGATTTTCGCCCCACGCACCTCCTCGCGGAGCTTGACTATGGCTTCACGACAGGTGGAATGGGCAGCCACCAAGGCCGCCCCGTATTCATTTGCACTGACGCCGCATTCACGAGCCAGCACGCCGTGCACGATACGCACCTGCGCGCTTATAATCCTCATTGGCTCCATCACGAGTATTCACACCACCTTCATTCGATTTATCCAGAATACAACTTGGAGGAAACCGATCACAGCTACTTCGATCGAAGCACGTGGCCAACGGATTTCGAAGGACGCTGGCAGTGGGACTACTACGATGAGGCCTACCTAAAACGGTACAGAGGCTCGAGCCCGTCACTGTCGGAAAGAATAGACTTTTAGCCTGTAGCGGAGGTTGTGGCCACCTGCTCGCCGGCTTTGACCGGCATTTAAGGGAACGATTGATTTTGCAGAACAAACGGCACTTGCCCGGTCATCGAGGGATCGAGCGTAAGCCAATCAATCCACGAGTCGAAACTGGACAGCCCCCATGCCCAGGGGATCTTCGCAAGGTCCCTTTTCATCTCCAATGCGAATTCGATAGCAGCAACGGGACTGGTGAAATCCTGCCGATGTCACAGTGTAGAGGCCTGGCTTCAGCTCGCTACGCATTTTCTGGAAGCGAAGGCGGCGATTGACCTCGAGCACCTCGATGCGCTGACCAGGCTGAAAGGCCGCAGGGTCGATATACCCTTTCGCGGTCTGGACCCAGAGCAGCCCCTCAGCCGTTCCGCTCGCGTTGTTGCTGAGCACACCTTCGAGCTCCCGACGGTTGCGCTCCCATACGGCCCGTCGAATATCGACGACTTGGTCTCGGGCACGTGGGACATCGTCGAACGGCACGCATTTTGTGGATGCTGTGATCAGGCGTCGACCAGCTCAGGCAGCTTTGCGGGTGTACCGATGATTCAGCACGCCGAGGATCGGCATCTCTCGGATGGTTTTAAGCGGTCATCGATTGGCATTTTGTCAGTAACACGAGTTCGGAAAGAGGATCGCCCTCAACCCAACGAATACCGCATCGAGGCTTTCTCACCCTTGGCCGTGATTTGATTCTTCTCGCGCAGCGACTTGAGCGTTCGCCCAGCGGTTTGGGAGCGCCCTGAATCTCAACCCGCATTCCACACGCTGATGATCGACGGCGTGTACGCCTACGCCGATGGTGATAGAGCACCGCTCTTCGTGCCGGCTCCTCAGCTGACCGAAAGCGATGTGCTGGAGCTCGTCGAGACAGTGGCCACGCGAGTGCTGCGCCTGCTCGAGCGTCACGGGATCCTCGATGGCGACGAGCTGGATCCGCTGGCCGAGAAGTCGCCCGGGCTCGCAGGGATGACCGCGGCGTCGGTGCAAGGTCGCGTGGCCACGGGCGAGCGAGCCGGCAGAATCGTGCGGCGCGTGCTCTCGGATCCGGCAGCGGCGGTCCGCACGAGCGCGCTAAAGCTTTGCCTCGCGCGGCTTTTCTCTGCACGCCGCCACGAGGATCGAGGCCAACGACAAAGCCGGCCTCGAAAGGCTCTGCCGATACGTGGCAAGACCACCGCTCGCCGCGGGG
>JALOQD010000330.1 GCA_025453525.1 Myxococcota bacterium | reverse complement strand
AATGAGCAGGAAGTAGAACACCGCGAACATCACGACGATCATCCCGATGTTCATCATTCCGCCCTGGCCGGCGCAGGCTCCGAGCGGACCTTGCGGACCAGAAGAAGGCACGGCCTTGCCCGCGGAACCGGCCTGCTCCGCGTCAAGCGCCTGGCTGCCCGTCATCTGTGCATACCCGAACAAGGTGGCCAAGCTGAGCTCCATAACCTGAGTCCTCCACATTTTGATCAAATGGTCGACCCGCGAAAGGCCGGCCAAGCCAAAAAGCCGAACACTAGTACCAAATGGACCGGTGGGGGTCAAGCAGGTTCCCTAGAACTTGGCACGAAGATTGGAATGACACGGAATATTTAAGCCTGTCCGAGGCGGCGGAAATCATCTCCGAGATAAAGAGCGTATCGATGGAGCTCCTCGATGACTCCTGACAGTCGCTCGGCGCGTTTTTGACTCTCCTCGGTCGAATGCACCGCGTCTGCTGATAGTCGGACGATTTCCTGCAGCCTTCGGGTCTCTTCTCGCACTTTCTGAGCCACTCCCTTGAAGTCGCCGCTGATGCGCTCCATGGCCCGACTCACATCGCCAGAAGCCGTGGTGTGCTCTCGAGCAGAGCCGATGACTTGGTCCGAGAGCGCGTGGATGTGCTCGAACAGGGCCAAGGTGCGTTCGTTTCGCGTAATCTGCTGGGAAAGCAGGTCGCTCACCTGGCCAAGGGCCTGAGAAACGCGCCCGACGATATCTTCGACCTGGGCGCCTCGTTCAGCCTGCCGGTGCGCTCGCCCGACGATTTCCGCGTTGCGCGATGAGGCTCTGTGCACCACTTCCGGAATGGAGCGCAAGAGCCCCACGGCGTTCTGAGCCATGCGCGTCCCTTCGTCTACATCGCGCTGCCCTCGCTGAATCGTGATGACGGTTTGGGCAAAGCCCTCCTTGAGACCTGCCACGACGCTGGAGATCTCCGAGATCGCTCCGGCCGTGGACTGGGCCAGATCCTTGACCTCATGGGCCACGACCGCGAACGCCCGACCGTGCTCGCCGGCTTCTGAGGCGATGATCGACGCATTGATGGAGAGCAATTTGGTCCGCTCGGCGAGATTGCGGATCACCTCAATCACGCGGTCCATTTGGTCAACGCGCGATTCTAGAGTCGTAGTCACCTCAAGAATGCGGTCATTCGAGCGATGCACCGCGTCCGATCCTGCGATGACATCTTCGATCGCCTTGCCGATGCGCTCGGCCTCTTTCTCGAGTCGACCCATCACCTCGGCCGCGTCCTTGGCGTGGTTGCGCATTTCCTGAGCACCGTCTGTCATCTCATGGAGCGCGGATTGGGCCGTGCCCATGGCCGCGTTGAGCGTGGTCAAATCAGAGCTGACGTTTCGGGTGTGCTTGTCGCCTTCGCGGGTGGCCTGGCTCGCTTGATCGATGTTGGCCGTCAGCCCGGCGATGGTGCTGGCAATGCGGCCAATGGCCCCGTCCATCTGCGACAAAATGGAGCTGTTTTCTTCTAAGCGCCGCGTGAGATCCTCGATGTTCGTCGAGGCATCCTGAAGGTTGCCGCTGAGCCGTCCGAGAGCTTCGAACGATCTCGAGGCGCTCTGCACCTGATTTCTGGCGCCAGAGCTCACCTCGTTAATGGATTCTCCTGCGCCGTCGGTCGCGTCGAGCACTCGCTCTGACAGCGTGCCGAGTTGGCCCATGATGAGGCGTGTATGGCCGCACATCGTGCGCAGGGCCTCGCTCACTTGACCGAGCTCGGCCGGGGCGTACCTGGGGAACTCGGCATTGAGGTTGCCGCTGGCCATTTGGCGCACGCCGGTCAGGATTTGGCCGAGGGCTCGGCTGAATCCGGACTGGGCCCGGTAGATCGCCAGCGCTCCCAGCCCGACCAGCGCGCTCACGCTCAAGGCCGCTAAGACAAGGGGCGTAAAATCGACGACGACGATGTGAGCCGTATCGACGAGTAGGAAGGCGGCGACGATGCACCCCACGAGAGCCGCCACGCCTCCTAGAACAAAAATGGCCATGAAACGAAATCTGTGTGACATAGTTGAATCCTAGCTCAGCGATGCAGTCACGGCAAAGTCCGTGGGTTCCGGCCCCCTCGCCTTGACAGTACTCCGAGCCCTTTATATACTCGGGTAAACTTTTTGATTATTCTGTAACAGCGCAAAGAAAATGGACTTTTAGACGAGACAGCAAGGATCGCGCCTCGACGAAGGCGCAGAAAGGCAAGGACGGATCCATGAAACGTCTCATCGTATGCCTGATAGCCGTCACGTTCGCGGCTACGAGCTTGTCCATCGGTTGCCGGGATGAGAACGATCCCGAATATTGGCTCGACCAGATGTACGAACGGCCCTGGCGCGAGCATTCGCTCAAGACGCTCTCGGCGATCTTCAGCAAGACCATGCAGGAGAACAAGAACGACCTGAAGAACCCCAAAGTCAAGGCCCTCGTGGACATCCTCGTTCCCGGCCTGGTCAAGGGCTACCAGTCGTTCGACCGAGACAAATTCAACCGCGCCACCATCATCGAAATGCTCGCTCAGATGAAGGACGATCGCGCCACAGAGGTGTTCCTCGCTGGCCTCGAGATCGAGGAATCGCCGGACGCCAAGACGTTCTCGGTAGCGGCCAATGCGGTCAAGCGCCTCGGCACCGAGGCCGCGCTGCCCAAACTCCTAGAGGCCCACAAGAAGATCATAGACGCTCGCAATCGGAGGCCAGGAGCGCCGTTCACCGTCACGGAGAACGAGATTGAACAAGCGGTCATCTCCGCCTCTTCGTCCATCGTCGCGGCACACCCGACGACGGCTCAGCGCGGCGCGGTGGTGAAAATGCTCTGCGACGTCGCGGAAACACCCGACGCGCTCCAGGATCTGCGGCTCAACATGAAAGCCCTCAAGGGACTGGGCAAGATCGGCGATCCCGCCGGCGTGCCCACCTTGGTCAAAGGCATCGCCATGAAGGGCAAGCGGCAGCCCGTGGGCCTCGGCCAGGTGGCGGTGTCGGCTCTGCAGGAGGTCGAAAACAGAGATGCCGTCGTCGATGCGGTCATCAAATTCGCCCGCAGCCAAGACGCGAGCTTCAACGAGTTCTATGCCGACGAGCGGAAATACGATCCCCTCATGAAGAACCCCGCTTGGTACTACCAAGAGGGTATGAACTTCCTCGGTCAGCTCCAGTACCCCTCTCCTGCGGTCATCGAGTTCCTCACCGGCGAGCTCAACCACACCACTCCAGATGCCTCCGACAACAACGCCGCCAAAATCGAGGGTCTCGCCGTGGAGCTCGACGCCGCAGGCTGGGCCACCATGCGGCGCAACTGGGCTGCCGTGGCGCTGGCGAGCCTCGGTCACGAGCAAGTGCTCGAGGTGGCGCTCAATCGCATGGTCTTCAAGAAGGAAGGCAACAAGCAAGTGCTCGACTTGCTGCCCGAAGAAGCCGTCGGGTACATCCGGGCCTTGGGACTGCTCCAGTACCCCAAGAAGTCATGCGGCGTGCTCGAGAAGGTGGCCCAAGGCGCGGATGACTCCCTGCGCGACAAGGTCTACTATAACGCCTCGCTCATGTGCGGCGCGGGATTCCTGGCCGATATGAAGAAGACCGCCGAGGGGATCGACTGCCAAAAGATCCTCGAGGAACGCTTCCCCGACGGCGCAGAGCCAGAGGACGAAAAGCAAACGCTCAACGAGTGCGACATCCTCAAGAAGCGCATCGAAGGGTACATGGAGCGCATCAAGTTCGGTCAGGAGTGCGGAGAGGAGCTCGCCTGCTTCGAAAAGGTGCTTACGCAAAAGTCCAACCCCAACACAGAGCGAGCGATCTACTCTATGTACCGCATCGCCCGCGACGACGAGTCCAAACGGCCAGAGGTCGTGAACACGCTCGTCAAGTACCTCGACAACCCGGCGATGTCCGCCATGACGGCCTCCATCTTCACGCTCGATCAGCTCGTCACCAAGCCAGACGCCGCGCTCATCAAAAAGGTCGATAAGGTCTACAAGGGTTTTGCCAGCCAGAGCTCTTACAAGGACCGCTCCCGTGCCCTAGAGGCCTTCCGCGGTCACCTGCGCGCCCGCTCCAAAGCCTAGAGCGGCTCACAAAAAAAATAGAAGCCTTTTTTTCGCGAAGGTCGATCCGGTGGGATGGCCGAGGCGCTAGAGCACCGAGAGACTCACGACAATTCCGTGGCAAAGGGCCCTTGCAGCCGCGCTCACGGCTTTCTCTTGCATGGCTTTTTTGTGGGTAGCAGCGCGGTAGGTGTGGCTGGCGCGAGACACCGCCGCTTTCTCTGTGAGCATCACGCGAAGGGACCCACCCGGATGGTCGGCGAGGCTGGAGGACACCGTGGCCTCCCACGACACAGTGCCGCCTTGCTGCATCTCAAGGAGCGACACGACGTTGGCTGTGACGATGAGCGGTGTGAGGCCCGGTCGACGATTGAGATCCTTAACGTCCGCGAGCCGCTCGGATTGGGGTACCACGGCCACGGACAGCTCTCTCAAGTTGTCGATGAGCGCAGACCGCAGCGCATTGGACAGGGGCGAGACCATGGTCGCCCCCTCGGAAGTGTGGAGCTCTACCACGGCTTTGGCTGTTTCGAGCCCCTCCACGATGAACGGAACGGGCCTGGTCGAGGGGAGTGCGCTGGCCAAAGGGCGCGCGCGTTGCGCTTGCGCTTTGGACGCCGGGTGCTCGACCGCTGTGGCCTGTCTCTGCTGACCATGGCTTCCACACCCGAGGACGACAGTCATTGTTAAAAGCGAGACAATGGGTTTTGCGGGCATCATGGTAGTTATGACCATGCCTGAGGAATTGCCCGACATCAAGGAAATCATCCGGCCCCCAAAGGTAGGACGAACTCCACAAGCGCCTGCCAGGGTCCAACCACGGGGATTCCACCTGGGGTCTCGGTATCGTATTTACACTTCTTGGCTCTCAGGCCGGCCTGTTTAATGTCATGTCACTTATCTTCTGAGCATCGGGCGGACCATACGTTCCAAGGAACATCCACGGCCCGGGTTTTTCGGCCATGGAACGTTCGAACAGCATCGCGGCCAGGGTCTTGGCCGTGTAGGTGCTTTCCATGGGCAGGCAGCAGGGTTCAGCCAGGAGCTTGGCTCGTTCCCCCTCCTTTGTCGGGAAAGCGTACCCTTCACCCACATGGCCATGAAGGACCCTCAGCCGCCATGGCGGACGCTGGACGGAAACGCCAAAGCCGCGCAGCAGGTTCCAGGCTCGGGAGGCGATGGCATGCAAAGCCAGCGTGTGGCCAGTGAGGAGAGAGGCGACCTGCACAGCCACGACTTCGGTGCAAAGCCCAGCAAGGGCGAGCCCCAGGGCAAGGCCAACCGCCGTACCACCTGTGCCCAGGGGCACGTAAATTCGCTCTGGTTCTGGACACAGACCGGCTTCGACTTGATGGGATAGCTCCAGCCCGGCTGCCGCGTAACCCAGGGCGCCCAGTCCGCTGCTCCCGCCTGGGGGAATGATCGTACAGCGCTTTGCATCGACGAGCGGGCGAACGAGTCGGGCCAAGTCCCAACCGCTGCGGAGCAGTCCGCCGACGTCGAAAGAGGGGACCTCCAACGTCGAAGCACAGGTTCGGCGAATGAGGTCGCGGATCTCCTCGTGGTGCGGATCCATGGGCTGGGGAACCAGGACCGCGTAGCAATCCCGCCCCAGAGACCTTCCGTGAACCGCAGTGGCCAGGACATGATGCGAGCCCCATGGACCGAAAGTGAGCACCGGAGAGGAGCCCTGGGCCAACAGGAGCTCCAGCTTGCGCACCTTGTTGCCCCCCTGAAGTGGGCTCGCTAGGTCCTCGCGTTTGACCCACAGATCGCCAAACTCGTAACCCGGCAAGCGCAGCTCGTGCACAGGCGTGGGAAACACGCCCAGCCCACGGCTCTTTAGCCCACAAGCGAGGCCGGGAAACCGGTTGAACAGAAATTGTGCCGAGGGCTCCTCCCCGCTCGTCTTTTCCATGGTCTCGATTTACCCGCTTTTTTAAAAAAAGACCCGCGCGCCCAAGAAAAAAAACAATGACCCGCTCAGAAGCCCGAGCATGGAAAGCAGGTCATTCGGCTTTCGAGCTCGGTGAGCAGCGCCGCGCGGCACTCGGTAGAACGGGGCCTGCGCGTGATTTGCGCGCGACGACGGCAATCGAGCAGAGT
>JALOQD010000053.1 GCA_025453525.1 Myxococcota bacterium | reverse complement strand
ATGCGCAGGCCCCGTTCTACCAAGTGCCGCGCGGCGCTGCTCACCGAGCTCGAAAGCCGAATGACCGCTGCTTTCCATGCTAGGGCTTCTTAGCGGGTCGTTGTCTAAAAAAGCCTATTCGCGCCCTCTCCCGACTTTTCGATTGACACAGCTACGCCGGAAATGCTTCTGATTTAGGTAGCCTGGGCTATTGTCACCAGCGGAGAAAACCATGTCTCAAGAAGCCACTTTCCGTAAGCTCGCGACGCTGTGCCTGCCCCTTTTCGTCTGGCTCGTAAGCGCTCCGTCCTCGGCGGGCTCTTACGCGCAGGCCCAAGCGCAGCTCGCCTCGCGCTTCCCAGCCGTGCGGTTCATCGAGTCTCCGGATCTAGCCCATGCTCGCGTCGTTTCGGGGATCGTGTCTGCCCCTGTGATGCCGCAGAAACGGGAACAGGCGGTGCTCGCCTTCGCCTTTCGCCATGGCGCGGTCATCGGATTCGACTCTTCGACGATGAGCCTTAGGCTCGTGCGCCGCGCCCACCAGAGAGTCGGCGAATTGCTCGTGTTCGAGCAGCATATCGCGGGTCTGCCCGTGTATGACGCCAAGCTCCTCGTCCGCTTCGACAAGCAAGGCCGGCTGGCGCAGCTCAGCTCGGCGCTGCTTTCGGCCAAGGGCGTCTGTGCGGCGCCGACGCTCTCGCAGTCCCAGGCCGTAGAGCTCGCCTCGGCAGGGTACGCACCCAATGCTCCGTCTTACGCCGAGCTCGGCATCCTGCCGGTCCAAGGGCATCCAGTGCTCGTCTACATGGTGATTGCGTCGCAGAAAGGCCCGCGCCTCACAAAGAGCTTCATCGACGCCCACAGCGGAGCCGTGCTCTTTCGATACGACGCCATCAAGCGTCATCGGGCCGTTGTGTACGAGCATAACCCCGTCGTCGACGGGCAAGCGCTCACGGAGGTCGAGCTGCCGGGGATCGTCGCGGACGGCGAACACGCCCTGCACACCTACGGCGAATTCGCCCGGGTGGCGAGCTGTGACGATCTGAGCATGACCTCCTACGAAATCTCTTGCCCGAGTATCACTCACCGGGCGGTCGCCACACAGGAGAACGGATTCCTCGACATCCAACCAGTGCTCGACGAGGACGTATTCGACGACGGCTTCGCTGAAATCATGGTCTACTACACCGTGGACCGCATAAACCGCTGGTATCGCGATACCCTCGGTTTTGACCACCGCTTCTTCGACTCCGAGCAGTTCAAGGAAACCGGTGAGCTGCAGGAGAACGACTTCCTGTGGATCTACCCCAATGCCAACTACGCCAACGGCTTCTTCGCCCCTGGAATGGATTACCCAGGCTACAAGCGGCCGGACCTGATCGTGCTCGGGAGCATCTATGGCAAGGATCTCGCCTACGACAACGACGTCGTCAGCCACGAGTTCGCCCACGCGGTCTCGTCCAAGGCCTTCTCCGTCGGCATGGGCGATCTGGACAGCCTGGGCATCAATTTGTCCTCGAACGCCGTCGAGGAGGGCTCGGCAGACTACTTCTCGAGTACGTTCCAAGGCGACCCCAACGTGGGCGAATACGTGGGAGTAGATCGAGTGCTCGAGAATGCAAACTCCTGCCCCAACGATCTCATCGGCGAGGGTCATCACGATGGCCAGATCGTCTCTGGCGCCATCTGGAATATTCGCTCTGTCATCGGCGCAACCAAAGCGGACAACCTGTACTACCTCGCCCTTTCCAGCCACCAGATCCGCACCTTCGACGACTTGGTGAGCGCCATCAAGGCCGAGACGTACTATCTCGGCAAAGAAACCGACGAGTCCATTCGCCTTACGCCCAGCGACGTAGTGGTGATCACCGACGAGCTCGTGGCGCGTCAGCTCGAGGGTTGCAAGCGCCTGGTGCCGCTTGTCGAAGGCATGGAGCCTCTGCTCCAATACACGGGGTTTGCCATTGCCGACAAAGGCTCGCCGTCGGGCGTGCAGTACGTGGTTCAGACCGGCCCGGACACCGAGGCGCTCTCCTTGCATCTTCTGCCCATGGGAGAGGCGGACTACGACGTGTTGGTGCGCGCCGAGGTGCCTGTGGCGTACAAGTGGAGCACGGGCGGCTACGACTACTCCTGGGAAGCGACCTACGACATGTCGTGGACTTACGATGGTCACAATCCGATCGTCGAAGCGAAGATTTCCCGAGCCACCGCACTGCCCTTGCAAAAAGAGACCACATATTACTTTTCGATTGTCTGCCGCCCCAACATGAACAGCGCCCAAGCGCCCGGCTGCCGCAACATGCTCACCGTGGAGCTGTCCGAAGTGCCAGAGCCTTCCACCGATGACGTGCCGAGCACGGACACGCAGCTCGAAGACACGGAAAGCACGACCTCGGACACGTCCGACAGCGCGGAAGAGGAGACAGACTCCGAGAGTGACAAGGACAAATCGTCCTCCTTCGAAGCTGGCGGCGGCGGCTGCGATTGCCGCTTTGCAGGCTCTTTCTCCAGGGCTCAACTTTGTCTCCTAGAGCTCTTGACCTACCTCTTCTAAGCCTCCCCAGCGCCGTTTTCTGGACACGACCGCGCGGATATGCCGAAGCTTTCTTGTCTTTGGACCACAAGGCGATCGCACGCGCGGATCGTTCATGAGGCTGATATGAAGCCGAAAGCCAATAGGAGGACTCGCCGTCGCGCCTCCAAACCAGAGCGCGGCGGCTTTTTCATCATCGCGGCCATGCTCGCCCTTTCGGCGTTCGGGCTGTGGCGCTGCATGGAAGAAGGCGAAGGGCCGTCGTCTCCGGTCGAGCAGGACAACTTGCGCCGCAGGGTCGTCATCGGTCGGGGTGTGGATGTCGATACCACGATTTTGGACGAACAGGCCCTGCTCAAACAGGCCAAACCCCAGGAGGACTCACCTAGGCCAGGCGTGAAACCCAAGGCGCCCAAGGCCCCTGAAGAAAAGCCCGCCCCAAAGACCGCGGAAGAAAAAGAGGTCCACCAAGACGAGGAGCCTGTCAAGCCGCCGAGCCAAACGGTGCCGACGCCGGAGCCCCCGCGCTTTCCTCTCCACGCAGTGGCCTTTCAGTTTCATACCCAGGTGAGGGACAAGGCCGACATGAGCGCGCGGGTCGTGGGCTATGCGCGCCGGGGAGCCACGTTCCGCGTCTCGGAAAAAATCAAGGGCAGCGGCTGCGACAAGGGTTGGCACGAAATCGAGCCAGGCGGCTACTTCGTGTGCGCCGGCGCAGGGGCCATGGTGGGCAAGGAACCATTGAGCTTCGCACCGTCACCGGCACGGGCCAGACTCGATGCACAACTGCCCTATGACTACAGCTACATAGCCACTGAGGATGCGGTCCAATTCTGGAAGGTGCCGACGGCGGAAGAAGAGACCGCGGCCAAGGAGGCCCTGGACCAAGCCGAAGCGAGCGGCGAAGAGCTGGACCGAGAGGCCTTGGCGAGCGTGCTGGCCCGAGCGCGGTCCATGGACGAAGAACAACCAGAGGCTCCGCCGGCCGAGAGTGGCGGCGCAAGCGACACCACGGCAACGGATTCGGCGACGCCCAGCAAAGAGCTTCCCAGCTACGTGCACATGCGGCTGCGCAAGGGGTTCTTCCTCAGCACGGACGGCGCGCTCAGCAGCCCTACAGGTTCTTTTGTGCGCACCGTGCGCGGCAGGTTCGTCCGCGGAGAACGATTGACCTCGGCCAAACCCTCGAGCTTCGCCGGAGCCTTGCTCGGCAGAAACGCCTCTCTACCCCTGGCCTTTGTGGTGGGCTCTGGGGCCTCCTATCTCACACGCGCCTCGAGCTCCTCGCCGCTCAAAAACGGCACAGAAGCGCCTCGCTATCAACGGCTGAGCATCGAACAAGAGCTCGTGTACAAGGGCAAGCGGTACGTTGCGGTGGGGCAGAACCGCTACCTGCCAGCCAAGGTGATAGCCGTCGCGCACCCGGCGACGCCTCCTTCGGACCTCGTCGAAGAAGAGCGTTGGATCGACATCGACCTCGCTGAGCAAACCCTCGTGGCCTACGAGGGCCTGCGTCCGGTCTTCGCCACCTTGGTGTCCACGGGTCGCCCTGGCTATGAGACGCCCAAAGGCTCGTTCCGCATCTACGGCAAGCATGTGACCATCACCATGGACGACACGGCCGCCGGGGACGAGGCCTATTCCATCGAAGATGTCCCTTGGACACAGTTTTTCAAGGACAGCTTTGCCCTCCACGCGGCGTTCTGGCACGACCGCTTTGGCAAAGTGAAATCCCATGGCTGCGTCAATCTCTCCCCAGCCGACGCGCGGAGACTGTTCCAGTGGACCGGTCCCCATGTACCCTCTGGAATGCACGGCGTCATAGCGAGCAAGGGCAACCCCGGAACCCGCGTGGTCATTCACTAGCACAAAACCGCAACGACCCGCTCAGCGGCAACAACGCCGGACGATAAAAAGCCGTGCTCTCGCCGAGGAGCTTTTGTTCGAACGACCGACAAGGGCATCCTCTGGGACTGCGGAATCTCTTTCCCTTGGGTGGGCAATAGGCGCCTGGATATTTGAGTCGTTTCTTCGAGCGCAGGCGATCTCATTGCCGTGGTCGGCTCTTTTTGCAGCGGTCGTCGTTGGAATAGAAAACAACCCGACATTTTCCATATTTCTATAAATTTCCCACAAAAATTTCTTTTCCGTGTGGTTGTGATTTTGCAACGACGCCACATATTTTCATAGAAGTGCGCAGTGAAAAAGGAGCCGAGAAACATGAACATGAAAAGGGAGGGAAGAAACATGAAGAGGGCAATGTCGGTTCTTGTGTGTGGAGCCATGATGATCGGCTGTGATACGTCTGTGTCGCCAGCGGACAGCGGCGGTGGTGAAGGGCTGAACATCCAGGAGCGTACGGAAAACCTCATCGTGGCCACCTACACGATGCAGGATGACTCCGTCAAAATGCGCAGCGAGCAACAAGACGATGTGTTTAAAAATATCGTAGAAATCAGGGGGCATCAGGTCGTCAACTCTCTCGACACGACCACCTGGATTACAGAAACGGACGGAGATGGCTGGACCGCCACTGCTGAGGACAAACAACTGCTCATTGAAGCCAGGATAGCGCTTCTGGAAGCAATCGCGCCGCCAGAGGTGGATTTATGGCCCAAGCATGAGAGTACGCTCATCCAGGTTCTCGAGTACATGTCCGAGGCGCCCGAGGGTCACGTAATGCCGACGCGCAGCGAAAGCGTTGCCATGAAAGCGCGGTCCATCAACGACGAGAGCAACGTGTGCATAAACCAGTATATAGGCCAGGTCAAAACCTATTACTGGGATGACCGACTCACCTCTGGATGCAGCGGTTCCACATATTTGAGTGCGGGGGGCACGTTGAATGCCGGTGGTAAGTTGTGCTCTCAAGCAAGCGCCGCCGGGTACTGGCTGTTCATGCAGGGTGACGGAAACCTGGTTCTGTACCATGTAGATACGGTGCACTGGGCATCGAATACCAACACCTACACCGGCAAACACCCCAGACTTCAGTTGTTGACCACCGGCAACTTGAGAATCAACACGGATGTGGGTGTCGTTTGGCAGACGAATACCTCAGGCACTAACAACAAATTCTACCTGCAAGCTGACGGCAACCTCGTCGTAAAGAGCAGCGCCGGGGCCGTTCTCTGGGCAGCGGGTTCCAATCCGGATACGAACTATGCCATTAATCCCATTTCCACCAGCGGGTATTGGAAGGCCAGTGTGAAGGTCGGCGACTGCTTTGGCAGAAACTGGCAAGGAGTCAAATACAATTGCATGGGTCGTTGCGGTGCAAATTGCGCGGACAATTGGGGGTGGGCCGCGCAGCATCCATATACCGTGGATTGCATGGAACACGACCTCTGCTCCTGGTTTAATAACGGTAGTTCTTACTGCGACGATGAATGGGACCATGCCAAAAACGACTACATATGGCTTGCCTTTTTCGGTGGCTGCGATGGAGGCTGGGATCCCCTCAATTGCGACTGAGCTGTCGCTCGACAGAATAGGGGGATGGAGAGCCAGGGGTAGGAATGGGCGGCAGGTTCGATCGGCACCTGAAGCCTATGACGTTCACCTGGTGCCGCTGGGCTAACCTTTTGCCCGCTTCCGAATTCTCTGATATCCTTGCCATCACGGTTCATCGAGCAGCCAACAACCGACCTGGCGTACGCTTTTTCGTGCGTTCTTTCGGCGCGTTGGGTTTTTTGGGGGGCTCAACGAACCCAAAGGAAAGCGGGACAAGCGACGGTCGCGAGCAAGGAGGATGGGAATGTTGCCAAATTTGTGGGCTGGCCTGGTCGGCATGATGGCGCTCACGCTCTGGGGCTGCGAGATGAAGGATGCAGACCGCTGTCCAAATCCGTGGGTCTACATCCAGGAGCTCAGGATTTGCTGTCCGCAGAACTACGTGTACGACCGCGACCACGATAGCTGTAAGTGCAAAGAAGGGCTCGTCCCAGGCTCGGATAAGGTAACCTGCGAGAAGGCGCCGCCGGTCGACACCGATCCTGTCGACTCGGGCGGCACTGATAGCGAAAGCGAGGACAACTGCACAAGCGGGCTCGGCACTCCCTGCCTCGACAGCGTCGAGTCGAGCGACTGCGCCGCCTTCTGCGAAGACTTCTGCGCCTGGAACCCGGTATACAAAACCGGCTATTGCACCACCGAGAACTGCACAGACGGGGCTTGTGCCTCTGGGTACAAGTGTTGCGACTGCACACAGAGCTCGGTTCTGCCCAAAGCCACTGTCTGCCTGACAACGGATGACGCAGGGCTCGCCAGCTCCTTGGGAGGTTGCACATGCGAGAAATGAGCCAGCGACACCATGGACCGCGCCATCTCCTGCGCTATTGGGCCTTTGCGACGGCCTTGGGCGGAGCTTTATGGGCGCAAAACGCAAGAGCCCAGGACACGGCCTCGTCCAAGGCAGAGGCGCCCGTTTTAGCGGCACAGGCCCCATCGCCGGATCATCGCACGGTCGAGGAGCGCTTCGCGGCCCAAGAAGAGCGGATGCGAACCATGGAGAGCGAGCTCCGTGGGCGGATCGATACGCTCGAAGCAGAGGCCGCCAGCGCCAATGCCACGCAGGATGAGTTCGGGGGGATCGGATCAGGCGAGGACTTCGAGCTACAGGCCGCGGCTCAGTCCGGCAAGGTAGAGCGCAATTTCAGCATTTACGGCTTCTTCGACATCACGTTCTTCAAAATGTTCTACGCCGACAACAGCGCCATGAATTTGTGGCTCAACGAAAGCTCGTCCTTCGTCGTCAACAACCTCAACATCTACTTCCAGAGCCAGATGACCAAGACGCTCGGCGCCCTCGTGGAGCTGCGGTTCTCGTTCTTGCCCCATGGGCTCGAGCGCAGCTTCGAGGCCGCGACGGTCGCGGAAGACGGCACGGTCATCGACATCCCCACCGAGAATTACGTCCGCGAGAACACCTGGCAGCGCGACTCCTATGTCACCGAAACGTACTGGGCCGGCAGCGTGGGCATCGAGCGAGTGTACCTGAAATGGACCCCGCGCGAGTGGTTCAACCTCATCGTCGGCCGCTACCTGACGCCGACAGGGATCTGGAACGTCGACCACGCGAGCACGGTCGTGTTGCCGGCGCACATTCCCTACATGCACCTGCGTGAGATGACGGTCCGCGCCCAAACAGGGTTGGAAGCCTACGGCACCTTCTTCCCCTCCTCTCGCTGGACGATCGACTACGCCCTCACATTGTCCAACGGACGCGGAGGCGGCGTGATCGAGGGGGCGGTCATCGACTATGATGACAACAAGGCCGTTGGTCTGCGGCTCCGGCTCTCCTACGAGAACCCGAACTTCTCCTTTGCCGCAGGTGGATACGGCTACTATGGCGAGACCACCGACCAGAAGAAGAAGATCCTGATCAACTCCGCGCAGCGTTCATTGTCGATGAAGGTGATTCAAACCGAAAACTACTTCGAGACCAACGTAACAGCCGATCTGCAATTCAAGCTCTATGGAGTCACTCTTCAGTCGGAATACGTCTGGCACAGAGTCGATTTTAAGCTCCCGGCCAAGCTTCAGTACCGCGAAAAGGTGATGGTCACGGGCGATCCGCTCAATACCGTGTTCGGCGCTGCCAGCTACCTTGGACAGGGCGTCTACGCGCTGCTCTACTGGGAGCTGCCTCTCGACCGCTGGCTCGGCGACTTCAAGATCATCCCCTTTGCGATGGTCGAAATCAACACCTACATCGACATCAACCCGTGGGGCAACCAAAAGGACTTCTTCGGGGGCTTCAACCTGAGGCCTTCACCGTATCTCACGCTCAAACTCGAGTACATGTTTGTCAAACCAGAAGACCGACGTTTCTCATCGGAAATGCACGGCATAACGGCGCAAGCCGCCGTGTCGTTTTAAGGGGGAGGAAGCATGAGATACGCTACACAGATTCTGAAGCGCCTCGCGCTGCTGACCCTGCCGATGCTCGCCCTGGCGATACCGGCCAGGGCTGCTGCACAGGCAGAGGGCAACCCCGACGACATCATGATCGTAGCCAACAAGTCCGTGCCTGCGAAGGAGCTTTCGATCGACGACGTGCGCTCCATGTTTCTCAAGCGCAAGCTCACTTGGGACGGGAGCTACCCGATCGTACCGATCCACCCGAGCCTCGACGGAGCGCTTCGCAAAGAGTTCTTGAAACGGGTGATCAACCTCTCGTCCGACGACGAATATCGTTATTGGGAGAACCAAAAGATCAGGTTCGGTGTGAGCGTTCCTTGCTCCTTCTCGAACAACCTCAAGGCGGTGTTCATGCTCAAGGGCGGCATCACCTATATCCGCCGCAAACACTACAAAGAGGGTGTGGCCAAAATCCTCCTCACGCTCCCCCATGGTGAGGCTCCTAGACGCTAGCGATAAGAGGTCATTGCCTCGCGATGTAGCGCTCGAACGCCCGCAAGTCATAGGGTCGCCCGAGGAAGTCCTCGACCAACCTCGCGGCGTCCTTGGCGCCTCCTGGTTCGAGCACGAGCCGTCGATACCGCCCTGTCAGCTCTTCGTCGAACAAGCCGCGCTCCTCGAACCGTTCGAAGATATCCCGAGCAATGGCCTGGGACCATAGGTAGGTGTAGTAGAGCGACGAATAGCCGTCGAGGTGCCCGAAGCTCGCCTGCAAGTAGGTGTCGGGCTCGTAGGGAAAGGGGCTGTGCCGTGCCTGCACGTCCTGCAGAAGCGCGGTGGAGTCGACCCCTCGCGGGTCGCGATCGTGATACTCGAGGGAGAGGGCCGAGTAGAACAACTGCTGCGCCACCGCCACCCCCCTTCCGAACCCACGAGAGCGCCGCAGGCCATCCACGAGCTCCTTGCCGATGGGCTCGCCGGTGTCGCAGTGAACGGCAAAGCGCGACAGTGTCTCGGGCTCGTAAGCCCACTCCTCGAGAAGCTGGGACGGCACCTCGGCGAAGTCCCACTCCGTGGCGATCCCCGAAAACCGCACGAACCTCTGGCCGCCGCCGAGCAAGTGATGGAGCAGATGACCCATCTCGTGGAAGAACGTGACGACTTCGCGATGCTCGAGCAGCGCCGGCCCTTCACCTGTTGCGGGGTCTGGAAAATTGCACACGAGCGCCGCCTCGGGCAGCGCCGCTCCGAGACACCCGGAGCGCACATGGAACATCGCCGCGTGCTTGTACTTGCCTGGTCGAGGGTGCATATCCAGGTGAAAGCGGCCCACGCGACGCTGACCCTCGAACACGTCGTAGGTCTCGACGCTCGGGTGCCATGCCAGCTCCGACGTTCTCTCGTACCGAAGCCCCATGAGAGAGGCGGTCGTGTCGAGCACGCCCTGTTTCACCCGGGCATAGCCGAGAAAGGGACGGATGGCTTGCGCATCGAAGGAGAACCGCTCGGCGCGCACGAGCTCGGCATAGTAGGCTCGGTCGTGATCCCTTATGGCCGTGGCTCCTGGCTCGTCGCGCTGCTTGCGTTCGAGGAGCACCGAGAGGTCCGCTTTGCAGCGATGTTCACACAGAGCGCGCGTGGTCTCGAGGAACTGCCGTATCCCCTCGGGAGAGCCGACCATCTTGGTCTGCGCGGCATACTCCGCATAGGTAGAATACCCGAGCGCGCTCGCCAGCTCGTGTCGACCGGAGAGGATGCGGTCGAGCACCCCTAGGTTCTGCGGATAGGCGCGACGCAGATACGCGTCCTGCAGGGCTCGCCGGGCCTGCCCGCTTTTGGCATAACTCATGAACGGCGCGAAGTCCGGGGTGTTGGTGGTGATCCTCACCCGACCGGCTGCGTCGGGCGCGTGGTTCGCAATGTAGTCCACTGGCAGGCCAGCGAGCTGCTCTGCCGAATCGAGGACGAGCTCTCGCACATCGCTGCGGATGTTGCGTCCAAAGTCCGAAGATGCGCTGACGAGCGTCGCGCGCAGCTCCTCGATCCGCTGCCGCGTCGCCGCGTCTTGGTCCACACCAGCTCGGCGAAAATCCCGCAGCTCATGGGACACGAATCGAGCCGCCTCGGGCGAGAGCGACGATACGCGACTCTCGAGAGGCGCGATGACCTCGAACAGCCCTCGATCGAGCTCGAGCTTTGAGGACAATCTCGCCAGCTCCGCTCTGGCCTTCTCGGCCGCGACGCGCATGGATTCGTCGGGATGCACGTTTTCGAACAGCGACGCCACGCAGCTGCTTTGATCGAGAATCATGGCGAGGTGGTTCAGCCCGTCGAGGATCTGCTCCTGCGTTGCGCTGCTCTTGCCTCGAACGAGGTCGTCGCGCAGCTCCGTCGCCTTCCGCACGGCTTGGCCACAGGCCTGCGAGAGGCTAGGGGCATCCTTTATCAGACGAGGATCCATGGCGTTCCTTTCCTTTTCGAGCCGCCTCAGCTCGCAGGCGTCTTGTGCGCTTGGCGAAGCCGCGCCACGGCGACGACCGCCACGACCAGGCCGCACGCAGGCATCCACAACGGCCGAGCTTCGAACAATGGCGCTCCGGCCTGATGCTGCAGGGCGTTGATCGACGACAATAGATTATTGGTGGCGTGCGCAGCCATAGCGGGCAAAAGGCTGCCCGTGCGCCACACCACGAGGCCGAGATACACGCCGAGCAGGCCAGCGCCTACGCCCTGGAGAACGTTGGCGTGCATCAGGCCGAACAGCAGCGACGATAAAAGCACGGCCAGCGGCATGGACAGTTCCTCTTCGAAGCAGCGCAGGACAAAACCGCGAAAGCCTAGCTCCTCGGCGATTCCAGGACCAATGGCGATGCAGGTCGAAAGAACGATCCCCTCGACCGGACCGGCGCCCGAGAACGCGTCGAACACATAGCGCAGCATCGCGTCGTCGAAGGTCGAAGGAAAAACCTCCATGAGAAGACAGAGCAAAGCGTCCGTGGCGATTCCGAGTCCCGCGATGCCGGCACAGGCCGTGAGCGTGTCGCGCAGGGTCGAGGGCACAAGGCGCAATGCGAGCCGCGGTTGGTCGGAAAGCGCCCGGCCCATTCCCCAGGCTAGACCCACCATGATGACAGCGCTCAGGAGGATCATGGTGGCGAGGCCCAAGGGTTTTTGCACATCGCCCCCGAGCAGAGACATCCCCGCAGCGGCCACGGCCATTAAAAAGAACGCAGCGACAAAATAGACGACAGCCCAATACCAGTGCAGTCGCCCAGGCTTTGGCGAGGATTGTGTTTCCATCGGTGCGCTAGACCCGATCCCGAGCCCGTAGCAGGAACATGGAGGCGGCCGTGGGCAAGAGGGCGAGCGCGAAGTTGACGATGACGTCGAGCTGCCACACCTCGTTGCCGAAACCGAAAAACTCCAGCTTGAGCCTGGGCACATCGTCGACCACGGCCATGAGCCCACCCATGCCCCAGCGCATGGCGCTGACGCCCAGAACCCAATCGGCCTGAAGATCCGTGAGCTTGAGCAAGAAACCCGACATGCCGATCATGAGCACCACCCAGCCGAGCATCAAGAGCAGCGCCACCTTGCTCGACTTTGCAAGAGTCGAGAAAAATAGACCCGCCGCCGCTCCGGCGAGCTGGATGGAGAAGAACAAAGCAAACACTCCATGGAACGGGGCATCTGCGCGGACATTCCAGCAGACGACCGCGGCCAGGGTGAAGGCCTGGAACAGGCCGAAGCAGGCGAGAAACACCATTTTGGACATCACGTAGGACGGGATCTTGAGGTTCACCATCCGTTCTCGCTCGAAGATGGTCTTCTCCGACACCACCATCTCGATGGCGGGAAAGATGCCAAAAAAATAGATCAGGATGGTGGCAAAAAAGAGGAGCGAGTGCCGATTGGGAATGGAATCGAGAAACTGCGCAAACCCGAAGAGCGCGAGCGGCGCTCCCACCACAGCGCCGATGAGCCAGCCCACGTCGCGCACGTAGAGCTTGGTCATGCGCTCGAACAGGAGCAAAAACTGACCAATGCCCGGCGCTCGCGAGGCCCGCGCCTTGACAGACGCCGATGCCTTTTCGGGTTGGGCCACAGAGCGATTGTAGACAAACTCCTTGTACCAGCCCGTGGTCGAATACTCCTGCCTCATCCGCTCCCAATCGGCTTCCTTGAGGCCCTTGGGCGTGAGCGCTTCGAACAGGGAGTCTGGATCCGCCTTGGTGCGAAACCGACGATAGGCGTCCACCACTGAGCCGTAGTAAATCAGGCGGCCACCCACGCCCAGGATCAGGGCGTTGTCCATGAGCTCGTACACTTCCTTGGCTGGCTGGTGAATGGTGATGATGATCGTGCGACCCTTGCGCGACAGCTCTTTGAGGACCTGCATCACGCTCTTGGCGTCCGAGGACGAGAGACCCGAGGTGGGCTCGTCGAGGAAGAGAATCGCCGGGTCTGTGACGAGCTCCATGGCCAGGTTCACGCGCTTGCGTTGACCACCGGAGAGCACGCGGGCCTCTGGGCCGCCGATGATGGTGTTGGCGCGGTGAGCGATGTCGAGCTCCTGCAGCACCTTGACCACGCGATCGTGGATGTCTTGGTCTGCCAGCTCCTTCATGCGCATTTTGGCCGTGTAGAAACAGGCCTCGTACACCGTGAGCTTGCGGTGCACGATGTCGTCCTGGGGCACGTAGCCGATGTGGCCTCGCATGGCGTCGAAGTTGCGGTGCAGGTCGATGCCGTTGACGAGCACCCTGCCCACGGTCGGCGTCATGTTGCCGTTCATGTTTTCCATCAGCGTGGTCTTGCCCGCTCCAGCTGGTCCCATGAGGGCCACGAACTCGCCGGGCATGATGGTGAACGACACGTCGCGGAGCAATCGCACCGGCTTTCCCGGCACGTCGTAGCAAATGCCTTGGACATCGAACCGCGTGGTGAGTCGCAGATCGTCCTTCTTGAGGGCGCCGCCCGGCTCGAACTTGAGGCGCAGCGGTCCGATCTGGAACGTCTCTCCGACCTTGATCTCGCGCCTGCCCACGACCTTCTCGCCGTCGATGAAGGTGCCGTTGGACGAGCCCAGGTCCTCGAGGATGTACCCTTTGCCAGACCCCGCGACCATCACGCGAGCGTGATGGCCCGAAACCATGGGATGGTCGATCACGTGCGTGTTGTCCTCGGCTCGCCCAAAGGTGATCTCACCGCTCGTCGGGTGGGTGACCATGCGGTGCCTCCTTTATGCCGATGCTTCTTCGATGTGAACCACCATGCGCTCGCCGCCGATCCAGACGATCTCGCCGTTTTGCAACGTCTGTCTGGCCTGAAGTCGCTTCAGGGACTTCTGGTCGGCTCCGGCCGGGCCGTGGAAGGTGCCGTTGGTGGAACCCAGATCCTCGACGGTCAAAAGCCCGATCTGCGAGACGAGCGTCAGCTTGGCGTGCTCCCTGGACACGCCAGTCACGTCGAGCTGAATCTGACACGACGCCTCCCGGCCGATGAGGTTGTCGCCTTCGATAAGATCGTGACGCCGGCCGTCCGGACGCTCGATCCACACCTTGACCTTGCCGACCATGGCCACGGTCTTCACCGCTGCGGCTCCGTGGGCCTTGGCGACGATGGAAGGCTCGGTGCCCGCGGTGCTGGAAGGCGGCGGCGGCGCGACCGGAACCGGAGGTCCGCCCAGCGGAACCTTCGCCTTTCGAGAGCGCAGAGCCATGAGGACCACAGCCGCAATGCCCAGGGCCACGAGGATTGAGACGATGATGACCAGCACGAGCCCAGCGTCTTTGCCCTTGGACAACCCGATCTCGAACTTCATGGGGCTATCGCCGGTCTGGGCAAACACGTTCGACACCGAAATCGTGCCGCCGTCGATGCTGGAGTTGAGCGGCACCACCAAGCGGTAAGGGTTCTGCGCCCTGGGCATGATCGGCACGCTCCCGATGCTCACTCTGAGCTGGCCCGCCTTGCCGCAGAAGCCCTGGCCATCGATGGTCAAATCGATCTTACCGTCATCGATTTCCTGGCGAGAGGCGGTCGGCGGATACAAGGCCGTAATCTGCGGTTGTGGCGCTTTCTGACTGGGCGCCTGGAACTTGATGGCGTCCCCGTCTGCGCCCTGCACCTTGAGCACCGAGATGTGCTCCATCTTGGGCTCTGGGTAGTAGCACGGAAAAGTGACCACGAGCTGGTACTGGCTGCGGATCCGGTTCCAAATGAGACTGGCGAACCGGTTGTACTCGTTTTCGGTGCGGCGAAACACGTACGCGCCGCCCGTGGCCTTGGCGAGATCATGGGCCGCGTTCTCGATTTTGTGCTCGCGACGCGGGTCGTCGTACTTGCGATCGAGCCGAAAGACCATGGGGAACACGGGCACGAGCCCGGCGGCGTAGGAGTTCTGGACGCAGGCGCTATTGCCCTCGTCTTTGTCCGCGCCGCCGGTGACGAACACCACGACGCGGTATTTGTCTTTGGAATCCTTGGGGAACCACCTGAGACCCGTGCTGATGGCTTGGCAGAAGCGCGCCGCCGTGTCGTCGTCGTCGCTGCGCGTCTGCAGTTTGGTGACTGCCGCGAGGATCGCGTTCTTGTCGCTGGTGAACGGCTGGACGAGCTTGGCCTCGGCAAACCCGCCCATGGCCGGCGCGGTGCCGATGGCGAGCTGGTCGCGGGCTGGATCCATGAAATTTGCTAGAGTCTGGAGCCCTCTTTTGGCTTTTTCGAAATCGGCGGTATAGGAGGCCGACACGTCGACGATGACCAGCACTTGCGCACCGGCCCACCCTGCCGCCACCTGCTGCTTATTGAGAATCCAGCCGCCGTCCTCTCCAGCGAACTCGTCCATGCTCACAGAAAACGAATCAGGAGGAAGGTCCCTGCGGAACGAGCCGTTCTCTTCCACATCGACAAAAACAGAGGTCTGGGCGGGAAAGCCGTTGGGATTGATCTGCCAGTGCACGTCGCGTTGCGCCGACGCTGGGAAGGCAAAAGCCAGTCCACAGAGCGCGACGAACCCTGCCACGAGTCTCGACCACTGCTCTCTTCTCATCAGCACCCTCGCTTGTCACGGCTGTGGCCCCCAAGTGGGGGCCGTCTAATGAAATTGTTAAACGTGACAATAGGGATGATACCAAAGCCGCAGGTCAGCGCAAACTCGAGGCAAGCCAGAAGACGCCGTTCTTATGGGGAGGACAACCGATTCTCCGCGACGCTGCCGCCTTTCCCTCCCAAAACCGGGAAGGGGCCGACAGGCTGCTTTAGGGAAGGGATCGCACGAGGCGGAACCCATAGTTAGCCCCGCGCCAGTCGGGGTATCGCTTATCTCGCTTGCCAGCGCGCGCGTACTTCGCATCGCTCATCCAGCTGCCGCCCCTGACCAAACGCCATTCGCTCGAGGCTCCGCCGACTGGGTCCGAAAGAGGCGTTGCAGTCGTTCCATCAGGGTAGACCGCTTGGTACCAATCCCAGATCCACTCCCAAACCTCGCCGCGCATGTCGTAGAGACCCCAGGCATTGGCTGTCTTGCCGGCCACCGCCTGCGTCCCGCAGGTCGTCGCCCCAGGGTACCAAGAAGAGCATTTGTACGTGCTCGTCGCTGAGGCGGAATTGCCACCGTACCAGGCGATTTCGTCGAGGTTGGAGTCGAGTGGAGTGCTGCCGACGGTCGTGATTCCCCCATTGTCGAAAGCCGTCAGCGTGCCGGCCCGGGCCGCGAACTCCCACTCGCTCTCTGTCGGTAGGCGGTAGCCAGCGCAATCCTGCGGCTTGGAGTACGAACCTTTGAGGCTGCAAGTCACGGTCGTCAAGGCCCCTGTGCAGGTGAAGCAGGCGTCCAGCCCCTCCTTCGCCGAAAGCGCGTTGGCATAGGCCAGCGCCTCGTGCCAGTTCACCTGCTCCACTGGGCAATCGTCTCCGCAATGGCCGTATTCGCCGCTCGGTCCGAATTTCGAGGGGTTGTAGCCCAAGAGCGCATGGAACTGCGCTTGGGTCACCTCGGTCCTCATCATCTCGAACGCATAGGTCAGGGTGACGTAGTGCAGCTTCTCGTCGGTATCTCGTCCGAGCTCAGAGGCGCAAGCGGCTCCGCCAGGCCCGGCGTAGTCCGCTGGGCAGCTCCCGTTCGGCGTGCCCATCCAGAACGATCCTCCGGGAATCGTCGTCCAATCGGCGCCGATGTCGACCGTGCTCGTGTCTGTGTCGGAGGTGCCAGTCCCCGTCGCTGTCATCGTGTCACTGACCGAGGCTGTGTCGGCCGTGCTCGTGTCGCTGGCCGAGGCTGTGTCGGCCGTGCTTGTGTCCACTGTCGAACCCGTGTCAGTGCCTGTATCGACGGACTCGCTTTCGGTGCCGGTCCCGGTCCCAGTGCCTGTGTCGGTGGGTGTCCCGGTATCGGCGGTATCGGTGGGCCCTTGCGTATCCGTGTCCGTGGCGCCCGGATCGGTCCTCGTCGGGTCGGTTGAGTCGCTGACGCGGCTGCAGCTGCCCGCACCCATGGCCATACACAAGCCGAGAAGAGCCGTTGTCCAAGCTTCTTTCTTTTTCATCGCCGCCTCCTGTTGCCAACATCGATGGAAGCCAGGGTATGCCAGCTTCCACGTTTCGGCAAAGCTTCCGATAGAGCTAATGATGGAGCAATTTATAGAGGGCGACCCAAGGCGGTGGTGGGATGTTCGCTGGCCGTTTCGTGTGTGAGCTGCGACAGAGCGGTGCCATCTCTGTTGAACAAATAAACATCACCATGGTAACTCGAGAAATAGATCTTGCTGCCATCCGCCGACCAATTCGGCCACAATTCGTGCAAATTGTTGGTTTTCGTCAATCGATTCAGCCTGGTGCCATTGCTCGCGTCCATGGTGAAAATTTCCCAAGTGCCTTCCACATGGGATGCAAAGGCAACGGTGGAGCCATCCGGCGAAAGAGACGGATACCGATCATAATCGTGATTGTTCGTTAAACGGGTTAAGCGACGTCCATCTTGAGAGCTCATGGAATAGATTTCACCAAAACCATGATCTCGAGTGGAACTGAAGAATATCAAGCTTCCGTCAGGGGAATAAGTCGGGTACTCGTCAGCACCGTTTTCATTTGTGAGGCGACTCACGGCGGTTCCGTCGGTTTTCATCGTATAGATTTCTCTATTCCCATCGCGATTGGAGACAAAGGCGATCTCGGTGCCTTTGGGAGAAAAGACGGCCTGCTCGTCCACACTGTAGTTATTCGTCAGTCGGTTCACTTGAGTGCCATCCCGACGCATGATGTAGATTTCCCTGTTGCCGTCCCGTGTCGAGTCAAAAACAATATATTCTCCATCTTTCGACAAGCAAGGATTGAGATCCTCACCCCGTTCGTTAGTGACACGAGTGACATAGGAGCCATCCGCGTTGCCAAGATAGATTTCCCAATCCCCGTCCCGACTCGAGTGAAAGGCGATGACCTCTCGCAGCGCGGGATCGACCTCCGTCGTGCTCGTCGTGTCCTCATTGTTTTCATGGGATTCTGTGTCATCGCCCTCTTCCGAATCAACGGTTGGGCCGTCCCCGGTGCCATCATCTGGATTTTGATGAGTCTGTTCCATAGAACTTGAATCGCTACAGCCTGCGTAAAAATTGCACAGACAATAAGCGATGGCTGCCATCCACAAAAACGGAGTTGCAATACGCCCTTTGTTACCAACGTCGAATTTCATAAACTTCTTCCTTTCGTTGCTGGCAGAAAGCCATTTTCTGCCGTTTACCTAGTTGGTTCCCATCCCGAAAGTCCTGTTTTCCGGCATCCTTCTCCAAGTCTAAAGGAACTCGGACATCGAATTATCCAACTCAAACAGTCCTCGCCTTTCCGAAGGACGCCGGAAAACTCCCATTTCGGGACGGGAACTAGTTGAGCGAAATCTCCATTCACCACACTTATCAGTAGACCCCAACCGGGCGACCGCTCGCGCTCGAGGGATGTTCGCTGCGCGTTTCGTGGGTGATCTGCGAGAGAGCAGTGCCATCACTGTTAAAGGAGTAGATATTGCACTCTCCCCAGCAGGCCGAGTAAAAGATGATCCCACCGTCCGGCGACCATGAGGGCCATTGTTCATGCATCTGCTTGGAGTTGGTCAAGCGATTCAGCGAAGCGCCATTGCTCGCGTCCATCGCAAACAGCTCCCATGTGCCATCCACATGGGATGAAAAAACAACGCGGGAGCCATCAGGCGAAAGGGTCAGGTGTTGTTCGTGATTCTGGTTGTTTGTTAAGCGGGTCAACTGGCTTCCATTTTTAGAGCTCATGGAATAGATTTCACCCCAACCGTTATCTCGAGTGGAAACGAAGAATATGAGGCTACCGTCCGGCGAAAAGATGGGAAACTCATCGTTACGGTGGTCATTTGTCAGACGAGTCACAGAGGTTCCGTCGGTATTCATCGTATAAATCTCTTTATTCCCGTCGCGATTGGAGACAAAGGCGATCTGGGTGCCGTCTGGAGAAAAAACGGGCTGCTCATCCAGAGAGTAGTTATTGGTGAGTCGACTCACTTGAGTGCCGTCGCGACGCATGATGTAGATTTCTCTGTAGTAGTCTCGAGTCGAGTCGAACACAATGTATTCTCCATCTGGAGAAAAGCATGGATTGAGATCCTCACCCGGCTCATGAGTCACGCGAGTGACAAAGGAGCCATCCCCGTTGCCAATATAGATTTCCCAATCCCCTCTGTCCCGATTCGAGTGAAAGACGATGATGTCCCTGAGTGCCGGATCGACAGGTGTCGTGTCTATACTACTGTCGGTGTTGTCCTGGGGTTCAGTGTCCTCAACATCTTCCGACTCGCTGTCTGGGCTCTCCTCGGTATCCCCATCGGTGGCATAAGATAAAGAAGATGAATCGTTACAGCCTGCGCAAACAGCCAGCAGGCCAAGATACATCGCTACCATAGAGACAGACTGAGCCAAGCAGTTAGGTTTCGCGCCATTGTGGAGTGTCATTGTTTACCTTCTTTCGTTATGGGCAAATTGTTGCTTTGCCTGTGTCCGCGCAATACAACTGTGTTCTCCATGAGGACCCGCGAGGGTCCGCCTTCTCGAACGCAATAATCCTCATTTCCCTATTGAGCAAAATGACCAAACCCGCTTCATGGCGAATGACTCCGGGACGCGTGCCCCCTTAAAAATTTTAAGGAGCCACAAATGCGTCCTGGTTCTAATCTGTGTCGACCGGACCCTGGTATCTGTTGAGGAATTGTTACGACGATGCTACAGATTGTAACTGTCAGACCTGTCTTTTGCTTTTGGGGTTTTACTGGTGGTAAGGGCCCGCCGCAAAATAGGTTCACAGTTTTTTGCACTCAGATGTGCGCCAGATTTGGTGAATACGATTGAGCTAAACCGCAGACGTAGCAGCGCTACATCGAGGATTTCGCGATTGAGTAGTCGCCGAAGATGGCGTGCAGATGAGATGCGAAAACGTGAAGTTATTTTGCGGCGGGTCCTAAAGCGCGGAGGAGAAACGCCGCTTTCGGAAAGTGGACCGGGCGCCACGCGAGGAGAGGCCCACTAGGATGGGCTCTAAATCACAAGATTGGAACAGATCTCGTCGTATGCCCATATGATGTTGATGGCGTTGAGGATGGGCCGCTGGTTCTTGTCGCCGGTGGACACTAAGACCTCCACCTGGAACTTGTCGCCTTCGAGGAAGTACTCCCTGTAGGGCGACAAGTCGATGACCGTCTCTCCTACCCCTTGAACGAAATCGAAGTACTTCTGTCCGGTTACCACCTCGGGGAGCCATCCGCTCAATGCAACGCCGCTGTTGTCGAGCGTTTGGATTCGCAGCCCCATGTAGCCGTTGGGGGGGACGTACCCAATCGCTTCGATCCTCGTGGGAATGTAGCACTCCACATCCAAGTCGGCGGTGAGATTCCAGGTTCCTCTCGGGGCTGTGAAATTGGCGACCGTGGACCCGGTGAAGTCGCTGTAGGTGTAGTGGGGACCAACGCCGACACTTTTGCCCTCGGGCAGATCCGATGCCCTCTTGTTGGTGGCCGGATCGAGTTTGTACACCCGGTCGCTTCCGAGCCCCAGGGTCCACGCATATCCGTTGACGTCGAAACCCACGCCTCTCAGATCCCCGCTCGCCTCACCGGGGAGAAGAGCGTAGGGCGGGGTGTCCTGGTGAGAAGTGCCGATGAAATGCCAAATGCTCGACGCATAATTCGACTCGTTGACAACAAGCCTTCCAGTGTAGCCCGCTTGGTAAAAGGACGTCCATACATTGCCCGTGGCCGGTTCCACGACGACGCCGGTTGTAAGCATGCTGCCGGCGCCCCCTGGCCCGCCTCTTTCCACGATGGTCACGGCGGACGTTGAGGTAGGCGTGGGATTCACCCCCACTGGCACCAAAAACGAGGTGATTTTTTGAGTCTTCGGATCGTACATCTGAACGCCGCTGCAGGCTGGATACCCCCCTATCCAGACTCGGTTCTTGCCGTCCACTGTAATGCCATAAGAACAGTTTCCATCTTTCTGATAGGCGCCGATCCACTGCTCTGTCCGGGTGTTGTACGCCGCGAGGTAGTTTCTGCTGTTGTAGGGCGCAACATAGAGGATTCCCCTCGAGTCGACAATGAGCCCGTACACCCCTTGCACTGCGACTTTCTGTCCAGATACCGGTTTGTAGACGCCTTTATCGTCCGGCTGCCACAGCGGGATCTCTGTCATTGGGATATGGGGACCAAGGGCGAACGTGTCCGGGTCGATGGATTGGATTCCCCCATTGCTGTAGCCGATCCAGACTCGGCCGTCATTGCCCACGGCCATTCCTCTGATAGTGGGAAACGAGGGATTGGTCACCGCGCTGAAAACCACGCACTCATCGGCAAAGGGATCTGCGGCGCTGTTGATCTGCACCGTCGTCCCGCTTCCGTCGATGTGCGAGGTCTGGACTCCGGGAATTCCGTTGCTCTCTGGACATGACGAGACGTCCCAAAGGATCTTCGTCACCCTGCCATCGTCTCTCCCTCCGACCCACACGTTGCCCTCCAGATCCACCGCTGTCCTGCTCGGATTGGCACCGACCCAATAACGCCCCTCCTCTTTTGTGCTGACCGTGTTGAACTTGCTGATGGAATTGGCCGTGTGGTTGGCAGGCCAAAGGTACGGCAAGGTCACGACCTTCTTGGACAAAGTAAGTCCATCCTTCTTAGTGGGGTTATCCGCATCGTTGGCCTTGATCGTCACCAAGCTCTCGTCCGCCTCGCCCTCCTTTGTCGGATCAATCGTGCCGTCACCCGGACCGTTCGTGTCGTCACCCGTGTTGTTCGTGCCGTCGTCGTCGGTATCCTTATTTTTGTCACCTTGTGAATCTGTTCCAGAACTTCCACAGCCAAGCCATCCCAAACCCAACGATAAACTCATAATTAATAAATAGACCATTTTTTGTTTAGACATCGTGGTCACCTTTCGCGTTCGCATCGTTTTTTGGGCACTGTGTTTGCGCAATTCACAGTGTCCAGTTTTTAGAGTTTATCCAACCTTCTTCATGGCATGTGCCTCCGAGTGGCGTGTCCCTTTGGAAATCGAGGGGCCACAAGCGCACCCTGTTGCAAATCTGTGGAGGCAGGCCCCTGCTGTCTGTCGAAGAATTGTTACAGGATGTAACAGATTGTAACGGCCGGACACGGCTTTTGATTTTATGTTTAAACAGCACCTATCATTGATTTTTTCCCCACGGTTCAAATGGCGCCGGATCCCCATGCAATAAGACGAGGAGTTAATAAAATTGGCAGCGGCAGTAAATATTTGGAAAAAAGACACCTGGTCTGCATCTAATAGGCATGAGAAGGCAGACGCCGACCACGCCCGAGATGGAACAGACCTGCAACGCGTCCTATCCCATTTTATGGTTCTCGCGCGACGCCGTGGTCAGAAAAAATAGCCTCCCAAAACGAGCGCCATGCTTCACTTTATACAAGGAATGGTAATAATGGAAAACTCAACCATCCTACTTGTGGAAGACAACGTTGACTTCGCGGCCATGGTCAAGGAGTTCCTAGAGTCCAACGGCTACCGGGTCGAAATCGAAAAACGCGGGGATCGGGCAGCCGCACGCATCCTCCGTGAGTCTCCCAGCTTGGTGCTGCTGGATGTGATGCTCCCTGGGCAGGACGGACTGAGCGTCTGTCGCAGCGTGCGGGAGAAGTACCATGGTCCGATTCTCATGCTGACGGCCCTAGATGAGGAGGTCGACGAAGTCACTGGTCTCCAATCCGGGGCTGACGACTATGTCGTCAAGCCGGTTCGTCCGCAGGCGCTGCTGGCCCGCATCCAGAACCTGCTTGGCCGTTCCTCGCGAGCGCCAACCGGGCGCGTTGAGCTTGGGCGGTTAGCCATCGACAGTACAAACAGAAACGCGTCGATGGATGGACATATTGTTGATCTTTCATCGGCGGAGTTTGACTTGCTCTGGCTCCTGGCGCAGCACGCAGGCCACATCGTCACCAGGGACGAGATCTATCGCAGTCTCCGGGGCATCGAATATGATGGCATGGACCGCTCAATGGATGTGCGAATCGCACGCCTGCGCCGAAAACTGGGCGACGACGCGCGGAATCCAACCATGATTAAGCATGTTCGGAGCGAGGGATATCTTCTGGTGGGGCATGGTTGGCCAGAGCGCTCCTGCGCATAGGTCACGCCGTCTGTCGAAGGTATATTATGACGCAGTCACAGATCGTAACCCTTGTGTATGTCTTTTGATTTTCAGGTGTTAAGGCGCCTATGATGGCCCTGCGCCCCGGTCAGTCAAAAGCCCGTGGGTGTGCTGTTGAAGAGCGAGGATCATGTTCTGATGCTGACGGCACGGCACGAGAAGCGGGACGAAATCTTGGGTCTCCAATCCGGGGCTGACGAGGATAGG
>JALOQD010000052.1 GCA_025453525.1 Myxococcota bacterium | reverse complement strand
CGGCGTGGCGCCCAAGATGTGACCTAGCACGAGCTCTGGACCGAACGGATGGCCACAATTGATGGCAAGAGGGGCAATCTCCGTCTCGTTCAAGGAACAATAAATCTCTGGGTAAGGAGTGGTGAGACCAGCATTGACCAAGCCCGCGGCATTGAGGCGAATGAGCTCTCTGGCTTCAAACGCCACGACCTCCGCTGAATACCCGTACATGGCGTAACCTTCGTTCCAGTTGTGATACCAATCGGAAAGGTGTTTCTCCAAGCGCGACGCAACGGTGCCTTCCTCCACGGCATCGAACTCATTTATGAGATCGTTGAAGAGCGTCTCGTCGACATTTCCCTCTATATTGGACTGCCCAGCCATCAGGAAGATGGGCATCCTTGGGTCAACACCTGTATCCGTGTCCGTGTTCGTGTTCGTGTTCGTAGTTGAATTCGTGTCTTCTTGGGTATCTGAAGTGTCCAAATAGGTCTTGCCATCATCAATCTCGCAAGCGATCAAGGAAAGGGCACCCATGAACAGGAGCGCGGTTGCGATGTTGCGATGAGTCATTGTTCCTCCCATGGATGGTTGCATTTCCCAAAACCATTCAAGCTCATTTTTTTATTGACCATTGATGAGAAGCGAATGAAGTCAATTAAGTTACAAGTTTTAATTTGAAACCCATATGGGACATTGTCAAGCGCGTCCACGGCGCTTGGGAGTGCTCGAATCAGTGGTCGGACAAGGTCTGCCCGGTCATGGCGTCATGCAGCTGAGAGTCGCCACGGGCGGCAGGCCAAAGTCGCTGAAATCATCGATGCCGTGCACGGAATACAAATCAGTGACTTCGAACGGGAGAGAGCCGTCAAAGGGAGTGAGATCGCAACGTCGGTACGTGGCGTCCTTCCACGGGCTGCCCTTCGGCGGCAGCGCTATTTCGCCAAAGACATCCATGACCGAACCGGCATGTTTCAGCACCAATCGATCATCGCCATTGAAATAGGCAAGAGCATGGGTGTGGTCACACAACGCGGCAAAGGACGGGTCGATACCGGAATAGCAGACAGTCAGAACCTCCCATGGTCCAAGGACGCCCCCTTCGAGCTCGACCTCGGAAAGGTCCAGGGTCTTGCCACACTGGGTTTCCTGATTGAAGACCGTGCACAGGGTGAAGCCTTGGAGAGAGAGTGATTCGACCCCGCAATTGAGCAACTCGACGCCTTTGTTCTTCGCGCTGCCCTCGAGGTATTCGGAAATGACGAGACATGAGTCTTGGGCTTGCTCCGTCTCGGAATCCACCGATGCGCTGCCTTCATCAGAGGCTGTGGCCTCATCCGTATCGCCTTTCGCGCTGTCCGAGTCGGTGGGGTTTGGTGTGCTCGTGTCCTCGGGCTCGGCCCTACCGGTATCGCTAGCTGTCGCGGTGTTCGCGCTGGAGTCGCTCGGCTCTGGGTCGATGCCGTGATCGCTGGCCTCGGATGAGTCTGTCGGATGGATCGAGTGATTGCCGTCGCTCGTGTCCAGCCATGTGGGAAGCGGCGGCTCGATGCCGTGATCGCAACCCGTGCCCATGGCTGTGCCGAGCGCGCCGGAGAGGACAAAGACCAAGAGCTGGCGAATGGAAAGTCGTTTCGTCATGTGCATGGCGTTCTCCTTATCGCGTGTTCGCGAACAAAAAGGGCCGCTCCGTGCGACCGCAAGAGAACTCGGCCGCTCAGGGTCGGATGTTGACAAAAATCGACCTGCCCCCACGAAAAAAGCCTGGCAGGAGCCATCTCGGCTCCACAAAACGTTCGGCCACCTCCTCTTTTCCTGCGTGAACCCTTACCGTTCCACGGCTTTTTAGGGCACGATGGCCTGGCCATGAACGACACCCCATCGTCCGCCACCTCCACTGCCGCGCAGCGGTTTTCTTGGTGCCTGTACGACTTCGCCAACTCGGGCTTTCCCACGGTGATCATCACCGCTGTTTACGTGCTCTACTTCAAGCAGGTCGTGGTGGGCGACGAGGCGGGCTCTGGACGCTCCGACAACTTGTGGGGGCTTTCGAACTCCCTGGCCGCGGCTATCGTCTTTCTCGGCGCCCCGTTTCTCGGCGCTTTTGCCGATCGGGGAGGACACAAGCGCTTTTTGCTGGGCGCGTTTACCTTGTTGTGCGTCGTGGGCACTGCCTTGCTCGCCCTGACTGGACCTCAAAGCATTGCCTTGGCCATGTGCCTCGTGGTGCTGGCCATCGTAGGGTTCGAATCGGCCTGCGTGTTCTACAACGCCTTTCTGCCGACCCTGGTGCCTGCTTCGGCTTTGGGGCGCCTTTCGGGCTACGGTTGGGCTTTGGGTTACATCGGGGGGCTCGGCTGCCTTCTCGCCGTGCTGCCGCTCGCGACGCGCGCCATGTTTGCCGTGCCGCTGGTCGTGGCTGCCTGGTACCTCGTGTTTTCTCTCCCGGCCTTGCTGCTCCTGCGCGATCGACCTTGCGTCCGGGAAGGTAAGCCCGGGGGCCATTCGGTCGAGGTGCTGCGACGTCTGTGGAGGGAGAAGGCCCTGCGTCGCTTTCTCGTTTCGTTTTTCTTTTACGACAACGCGGTGGTGACCATCATCGTCTTTGCCGTGGCCTTTGCCGCTGACAGCCTGGCTTTTACGACTGCCGAGAATATCGCGCTCATCGTGGTGATGAATGTCGTCGCCGCGCCGAGCGCGCTGGGCTTTGGTTGGTTTGCCGATCGATTTGGCGTCAAACGCACCCTCGTGACCACGCTTCTGATTTGGCTGCTCGTCGTCGTCGGGGCAGAGCTCGCGGCGTGGCCTGGTCTGTTCGCTGTCGATACGGCCAAGAGCGTGTTCTGGGCCGTGGCAGCGACGGCGTCCCTGGCTATCGGCGCCATCCAGGCGACGAGCCGCGCCTTTGTCGGTATGCTCGCTCCGCAAGGTCGCTCCGGCGAGTTCTACGGCTTCATGGCCTTTGCCGGCAAGGGCTCGGCCATCCTGGGTCCTGCGGTGTTTGGTTTCCTTTCCGATGCCTTCGACAGCCAGCGCCTCGCGGTCGCGAGCGTCGGCGCGTTCTTTGTCGTGGGCCTCGCGTTGCTCCTCGGGGTCGAGGAGCCCCGCCGCTAGCCGAGGAGCTTTTCGAGAATAGAGTCGCAGATGAGGTCCGCGAGGGCATCCTTCGAGACCTTGCCCGTGTCTCTCGCGTTTCCCCCGCGATCGATGATCTGGGCCCGATTGGTATCGCCGCCAAACCCATCGCTCGCCAGGTTGGCGACGAGCAGGTGCGCTTTTTTGGCCGCGAGCTTGGCTTTGGCTGCTTCCAGAAGATCTTGCGTCTCCACGGCAAATCCCACCAGCAGCGGCCTTTTGGCCTCACCGTAGAGGGCGCCGAGGCCGGCCAGTATGTCGGGGTTGCGCACGAGGGCGATGGTGCGTTCGTCCTCGCCAGGCGCTTTCTTGAGCTTGTGCGGGGCGATGGCCGCAGGGCGGAAGTCAGCCACGGCCGCTGTCATGACGATCGCGTCGCAGGACGAGGCTCGAGCGCGAACCTCGGCCTCCAATTCCAGGGCGCTGCGCACGGAGATGCACTCCACTGCCGCCGGGTGGGGCAGGTTCACCGGACCGCTGACGAGCTCGACGTGCGCGCCTCGTCTCGCGGCCGCGCGAGCCACGGCATAGCCCATCTTGCCCGTCGAGCGATTGGAAATGAACCGAACGGGATCGATGTCCTCCACCGTCGGGCCGGCTGTGACGAGCAGGCGCAGGCCCTCCATGTCCCGCCGCGCGAGCGCACTGGCAGCGGCGAAGATCTCCGAGGGCTCGGCCATGCGGCCCGCTCCGCTCGTCCCGCACGCGAGCTCTCCTGCACCGGGCTCCACGAAGTGCCAGCCGTGACGGCTCGCCAAGGTGGCAAGGTTGGCTACCGTGGCGGGGTTGTTCCACATGTTGGTATTCATAGACGGCGCCGCGAGCACGGTTTTCGCAAAGGCCAGCGTCACCGAGGAGATGAGATCGCTCGCCCTGCCAGTGGCTGCTCGGGCCAGATAGTCTGCCGTCGCGGGCGCCACCACCATGAGCTCGGCCGAGTTGGCGAGATCGATGTGCTCCACACCGGACTCGACTCGTCCGAACATCGATACATGGACTGGACGACCAGAGAGGGTTTGAAACGTGAGCGGAGTGATGAACTCCGTGGCCGCCTGGCTCATGACCACCTGAACCCTAGCGCCGGCCTTTACGAACAAACGGCAGAGCTCAGCGCTCTTGTAGGCCGCGATGCCGCCGGTCACTCCCAAGAGAATGTTCAGATCTTTCATGTAGTGCACTATAGCCGTTTTCCCCTTCTGGGCCTGCCCTGAAAGTTCGTGTAGTTTTTTTGCCTACATTTTCCGACCATGGTATACATTGTCGGAGATTGGAATACTCATGGAGGCTCGAGATGCGTACGACTGATGAGGAAATGATGCGAAGAGAACACGCGGACGTGGTGCAACTCTCTGTCGAAGGCGCTCGCAACGCCGTGAACACGATTCGCGAGCAGCAGACGGGAGGGGGAATGTATCTAGTATGCCCGTTCCCGGCTCTTGAGGTTAACGTGCCGGTGATGCTTGGCAGGGCTGGGGAAAAGAGGCGCGGAGCCATCCACCGGATAGGTGTGGAAGACGATCCAGAGACCGGGCTGCCTCGGCTGCGCCTGTCGATTCGCACCGAAGAAGAGCGGGCAACCGTCGTGGCCGCGGCTTCGCCGGTGCTCGTGGAAAGCTCGAATGTCGAGCCCACCGGAGAGATCGCCTTGCGCAGGTGTCGAAAGGAGCGACTCGAGGCAGTGGTGGAAACCTTAGACGTGTTGTCTATCGAAGAAGAAGAGTCGGCCGCTCGCGTAGGGGCTATCGAGCCGCCGTGGATCGATGCGAAGAGCTTTCCGATGCCCGACGAGCTGAAGGCCCGCGGCCGAACGCGCCGCCGTTACCATATCGCCAGCGCCCTGGTGTGGACCGCGATTCTGTCGATGGTCGCTGGCGGCTCTGTGGCCCTCGAGCGGGCGGGCATCGTGGATGTCGACGAGCTGCGCCAGATCATCAGCGGCTTTTCGATGGATGCGCCTCGCGTTCAGTCCAAGAGCCAGGTTCCCGCGGCGCAGGCGTTGTCTTCTCTGCAGCTCGCGGAGATGGAAATAGCCAAGGTCGAAGCGAATCCGGCGCCGCCAGCGCAGGCCAGTGTCGAGACCCTGCCCTTGGCGCCTGGAGAGCTGGGTGAGGGTGGGGTTGAGGAAGTCAACGTGCAGCTCGCCTCGTCGGAAGGCTCGGAGCAGCTGCAGGTGGGAGTCGGCGAGCCTGTCGTCGCTCCTTCTGCCCCGGTGGAGCCGCAAGAGCCAACCGCCGCCGAAAAGGCCCCTGCTCCAGAGCTTGCGATCGTGTTGCCAACGCGTTGGCCTGCCGAGTATGCCACGGCCTATCGCATGCGAGAGCCCAACGGCGTGGTGGTGGATGTCCCTGGCGGCCTTGTGAAGAGAGAAGGTTGGCTGGAGATCGCCGAGCAGTATCCCATGGTGCGGTCGATCAAGGCTGTGCAGCGGGAGACAGGGGCGCGGTTCATCGTGTACACCAAGGGCGATGAAATGCCGCGCTTTGTCACCGATCCGCAGAAGAGCGGCGTGGTGCTTCGCCTCATCTGGTCCGACTCCGACGACGCCCAGCAGCAGCTCGCTACCCTTTAGCTCAACGACCCGCTATCAAGCCAAAAAAGGACTGAAGGAGCCCCTCGAGAGGCCGAGGACTGTTCGAGTCGATCCTCGTCCAAGTCGATGTGCGATGTTTGAGTTCCGCGAGGCCTGGAGAGGGGCTTTTTCAGTCCGGCTTAGCGGGTCGTTCTTTTTTTTCACATCCACTTTCCAATGGTCGCGCGGTGCGCTCCGGTCGCAAGGTCGAAGATGTGCAGGTAGGTCCACATGGACACGAACAGCATGCGATCGTTTGCGACCACTGCCGCGACGTCGCCTGTCTCTGACTTGGGGATCTCCACGTCCCATAGCGCTCTTCCAGTTGTGAGATCGAGGCAGGCGAGGCGCTCGGAGCTCGGCGTTCCGCTCATTTCGTAGGGGACGATCAGGCGTCCGATGGCGATGGCGCCGGTAGTGGGCTCTTTTTCGCTCACGGTCAAGGGGTTCTGCGAAGGCACGTTGGACAACCAACGCGTGTCCACTTTGGCCATGAGCTGGGGCGGCCGTTTGCGGCCCTTGCCAGCGGGTTCTTTGAGAACCATGGTCTCGACGATGGACGCCGCGGACGGAATGCGGGTCCCGACCGCTCTGGAGCCGAGGGCAATCACAGCGTTTGAGGTCAGATCCCGTATCAGTTTATCGACGCGCATCCCAGGGACGTCGGGCAGGTCGCGCTGCGCTCTCGAACGCCAATCTTCGATCGAGAAGAAGGGAGTGTGCCCCGGTTTGTCAGGCCAAACCCCGGAGCAGGGCACGGCATCGTCTGCCTGGCCAGCAGGGGAAACCTGACCTGTGGCGAGCTCTACGCGCAGGCGTCGTTTGTCCCGGAGCTCTACAAAAGCGAGCCCTGCGGATACCGCGCAGATCCGCTCCGCGCGTTCTTCGAGCGGAGCAGACCACAGGAGCTGGCCTGTCATCGGAGACAAGGCCTTCATCCCACCTTGGGGGTCGACGTAGAGTAAGGTGTCCTGCATGAGAGCTGCTGTGAGCTCTTGAGCTGACGACAGATCGCAAATGGCCTGCGTGAGCCAAATTTGCTTACCGGTGACGGCGTCGAAGGCTCCGAGGTGCTCTGTCTGTTTGTCTGGACGGATGAGGCGCACATGCCCAATGGGATCGGTGATGCCGTCGCCGTTCACGTCGTACATCATGGCGGCGCTGGTTCCGCTCCACTGCAAGGACGCACCGAGCGGTAGGCTCAAATCGCCGCTCTCTTTCCCAATGCCAACGGCCACGAGAGCGGCGATGATCGAGACAATCGCGATCAGGATGCCAAAGACGATGGGCAACACCAGCGGAGCCAAAATGATGATGACGATCCAAACCGCGGGCTTGGCGTAGGGGGAAGGTGACTTTTTTGCCACGGCCGTCTGAAGCACGGCCTTGATTTGCTCGGTGCGGTTTCCCGGAATGCGGGCCACTACGCCACAGTACTCGCACTTCGCCTCGCGCTGACCCTCGGCTGGAGGGCGGAGCGCGGCGCTGCATTCTGGACATCGTAGGCCTTTGGCAGAAGACAAGAGCGGCTCCTTTGTTGGGCAATGCCTCGACTTGGCCGCTTAAGTCAGCTCAGCCACGCGGCGGTTGAGATCGACGATGCGTTTGGCCAGCGTCTTGGAAATCGAGATGATGAGGTACGGGTTGGATTCGATGAGCTTGGCGAAGTCGTCCTGCTTGACGATTCGCACGAAGCAGCTCGACGCTGCCGTCACCGTGGCAGTGCGCGCTTTGTTCGTCAGGAAGCTGATCTCGCCAAAGATCTCGCCGGCGTTGACCTTGCCGATGAGTTTGCCGTTGCTCGTGACCATCGCCTCGCCTGCCACCATCTCGTAAATGCCATCTGGGGCGCCGCCTTCCTTGGTGATGACCTGGCCCTGACGGAACTGGCGAAATTCGAAGCTCGCGTCGACGTTGCTCTCAACGGAGAGGGCGCACAGGCCCAGATCGATGCTGGCTTCGAAGGCGTGAAGCTCGAGCCATTTTTCCGCGAGGCCCTTTTCCTTGCGAATGGCCTGGCCGATATCCTCTTTGTCGAACACCATGACCTCAGAGGCGAACTCGCTCGACAGAGTGTATCCGGCAAAGGAAGGGCTGACCGCAAACCAGTCTCCACCGGAGTAGAGGCGCAGGACCTTGCCGCTGGCGGCGAGCTTGAAGTAGCCCTCAATGACGAAATAGATCGATGTCGGCGCGGCGTGGCGCAAAAGATCCACGTCCACAGGCAGGCGCTCCAGTCGACCTTTGCCCTGCAGCAGGGTGTAGATGTCGCGGGACAGATTTTTGGAGCGCTCGTAGAGCGCCTCGAGAGTATCGGGGACATCGCGAATCGAGAGCATGGTTCTCCTTCCTCGCCGTGGCGCGGGCTGTGACGACATCAAGTGGAGACGTCGTTTTCATTAAACGGCGAGCGTTGAAAAAAGATAATACTAAACGGCGAAGTACTTGGCTTGGGGATGATGCAGCACAATGGCCGAGGTAGAGAGCTCTGGGATCATCTCCATGGTCTCCGATAGCTCGATACCGATCGCCTGGGGCTTGAGGAGCGCGAATACGGCCTCATGAGCCCCGAGATCCGGACAGGCCGGATAGCCGAACCCATACCGCGAGCCGCGATAGGCCTGCGTGATGTTGCCCGTGACATCCGAGGGCTCGCCCGCTGCGATCCCCAGCTCGCGGCGCATGAGCCCATGCCAGTATTCGGCCAGAGCATCGGTGAGCTCCACTGCCAGACCGTGCCACAGAAGGTAGTCTCGATAGGCGTCGGTGCGGAATCTCTCTGCAATGGCCTTCACCAGGGTTTGTCCGAGGCCCACGACGAACAAGCCGATGACATCGCCGCCGCAGGTCTGTGGTTTGACAAAGTCGGCAATGCACTGGTGAGGCGGGAAGCTCTGCCTGGGAAACGACAATGTACAACTTTGGCCTTCGTGCTCGACGATGACGAGCTCGCCGTGCGAATAAGCGCGGAAATAGCCGTAGGCTGCGCGGCCAGCGAGCAGCTGCTCGGCTCGGGCCTGGTCCAAAATGGTCGTGAGCGCTGGCTCGACCTCGTTCTGTATCAGAGCCGCATACTCGGTGACTGTCAGCTTGGCGCGTCGGTATCCCCAGCGACCTCGGAACAGGGCCTGCTTATTGAGCATGGGCAGAAACCTGTCGATCGCGATTTCCGTTTCGTGTCGGGGTCCAAGGAATGGTGGGGTGGGGACGTCGACGCCCCTATCCACGCCCAGGCGCTCTGCTGCCGTGCTCGGCGTGCGCTGCGTCTCTGCCTCTTTCGGGGCTGTCGTGGCTCGTAGGGTTCCTGCCTCGAGGTCGCGCATGGCGGCAAGGCCAGCAAAGGCATCGGCGCAGTAGACCACGGGCGAGGGATATTCCGGGACGCAGGAGCTCGCGACGAACCTCGGTGTGAGAGCCGCGCCTCCGAGGAGCACCGGCGCGGTCATTCCGGCCTGGGCCAGCATGGGCATGCTCTCTTGCATAACCAAAGCCGACTTGACGAGAAGGCCAGACAGCCCGATGGCGTCCACGCGCAGCTCCTTGGCTTTTTCGATGATCACCTCGGTGGGTACGTTGATGCCGATGTTGTGCACCTCATAGCCGTTGTTGGACAGAATGATATCTACGAGGTTCTTGCCGATGTCGTGCACATCGCCACGCACCGTGGCGAGCAGGATTCTAGTGCGAGACTCGCGATCCGTGCGGGTCAGGTGCGGTTCCAGAAGATCCACGGCGCGCTTCATGACCTCGGCGCTCCTCAGCACGAAAGGAAGCAGCATGCGGCCGCTCCCAAACAACTCGCCCACGCGGCGCATGGCCGGCACGAGCACTCGGTTTACAATCTCGATGGCGCAGGTGCGCTCGAGCAGCTCATGGAGCAGATCTTCGAGGCCGTCGACGACGCCGTCTTGCACTTTGTCATCGAGCGTCTTTTCGGCCGATAGGCGCGTCGTGGTTTTGCTGGACTCGTGCGCTGCTTCGCTTGGAGCGTCGAACCGCGCAATGAACGGCGTCAAGGGATCTTCGCCGCTCCGTCGCCTATCGTAGAGGAGGTCGAGACATAGGCTCTGGTCGCTCTCGGAGATCCGAGACAGAGGCAAGACGTTGGCCGCGTCGACGATCGCCGCGCTCAGACCGGCGAGGACGGCTTCGTGGAGAAACACCGAATTGAGCACCGGACGCGCCGGACGCGGCAGCCCGAACGATACATTGCTCACGCCCAGCAACGTGAAGGCGCCCGGAAGCTCGCTCCCCACCCGACGCACGGCCTCGAGGGTCTGCGCTGCAGCGAGTCGCAGCGACGAGTCTCCCGAGCCGATGGTGAACGTGAGCATATCGAAAAAGAGATCCGACGGACGAAGACCAAAGTCAGAAATGGCGATATCGTAGATCTCTGCGCACACGCGCAGCTTGTCGTTCGCTGTCAAGGCCATGCCAGAGGGGCCGATGGCAAGGGCCACGACGGCCGCTCCATAGCGCTTGACGAGCCGCAGCACGCGGCGCAGGTTGGCGCCGCCGTCCTCGAGGTTGACCGAGTTGACAAGGCAACGGCCCGGGTATTGCTGCAGCGCGAGCTCGATGACCTCAGGGGTCGTCGAATCGATGACCAGCGGGCGGCGGGCGTCCTTGCGCAGTCTCGAGATCATCTCTTTCATGTCCGCGGACTCGTCGCGACCAGCATAAGTGACGTTCAGGTCGAGCAGGTGCGCGCCGGACTCCTCTTGCTGCCGGGCCAACTGGGCCGCGGCGTCGAAGTCATCCGAGAGTAGGCACTGCCGAAACCTCCTCGAACCGTTGGCATTCATCCGCTCGCCGACGATGAGCGGGGGGATCTCCTGCTGCAAATCCACTCGGTCGTACAGGGTGGCCAGCGCCGGCTTGGGCTCGGGATCGCGGCTGCGTGGTTTTACGTTTCGTAACGAGGCGACGAGGGCGCGGATGTGCTCTTGAGTCGTTCCGCAGCATCCGCCGACGATGCTCACCCCGCTCACCGACACGAAATCCGTCAAGGTCGAGGCAAAATCCGCAGGGCTCAGTTTGTATACGGTGGCGCGGTCCACGACCTCGGGCAGGCCAGCGTTGGGCACGATAGAAATGCGCCGAGGCCACAGGCGCGCCAACTCCTGGACATGGGAGCGCATGGCGGCTGGTCCGACCGCGCAGTTGAGGCCCAGGCTCATGACAGGAAAGGGCTCGATCGCCGCGGCCACGGCCGAGATGGGCGTACCGAGCAGCATGGTGCCAGTCTGCTCGATCGTGACGCTCGCCATGACGGGTACGTCCGCGCCGCGCTCCTCGAGCACATCGAATGCCGCGACAAGAGCGGTGCGCAGCTGCAAGAGATCTTGGCAGGTCTCGATCAGCAGGCCGTCCACGCCGGCGTCCACGAGAGCTCGAATCTGCTCTACATACGCTCTGGCGAGCTCCAGGGCGCCGATGTGGCCGAGACTGGGCAGCTTGGTGGTCGGACCGATGGAGCCGACGACAAAACCGTGGCCCACAGCTTTGATGGCGCTTCTGGCGTGCTCCACGGCTAGGTGGTTGAGGGCTTCGACCTCGTTCTGCAGCCCGTACTCGGCGAGCACCACCGAAGTCGCTCCAAAGGTGTTGGTTTCGAGCGCCAGAGCGCCGGCCTCGAGGAAAGATCGGTGCAGCTCGACGACAGCCTCGGGGCAGGTGCGGCTGAGCACTTCGTTGCATCCGGGATATCGGTCCCATGCCGTGGGCGATAGGTCCATGCGCTCTAGATTCGTGCCAAGCGCGCCGTCCAGAATGATGAGAGGAAGGTCGCAAAGGTTCATGATTTTTATCCTCTCGCTGGGAGAAGCCTAGCCGCGGAGCTGATCCTCTGCCCAATCCAAAACCTCGGAGCGTTTGGTAATGGATGGATCAGGGTAGGTGAGGCTATTCATGGTGAGCGCCGGGCCTTCTTTGTGCGTGGCGGCGAGCAACGTGTGAACCCGGCCGACAAGACGCTGCACGCCGTCTTTGGGGGTGTGGGGCAGAAGCAGCACGATGCAAACCTTGAACGTAAACAGCATGTCGGAATCGCGCATGCGTTCAGCGAGCGCGTCGATGACCGAATCGTAACTGGGGCTGTCGATTTGCCCAGGCAGATGGATGGCCAGGAGACTGAACGGCTCTTTGTAGCGCTGAGCGCGGGAGAGTTGTTCAGAAACCCGACTGCGCAGATGCCGTCCTTCGAGGATGGGGACGGTTTCCTTTTCGCTGCCGAGCGCCAACTGACAGATTTTATACAAATCTTTGGTCGTTAGCGGCCGATCCTTGATGATGCCGAGCGCGTGGGCAAGGAGCTTGCGCACCAGCGTCTCTGCTACGGTCTTCTGGCTGATGACCTCCGAGTAGGTCAAGGCCGTGGACTCGGATGGGTCTTTGCCGCTGGCAGACCGTGTGACCGTGGTGCTGCCAGTGGAGTCGGCAGCGTTGGTGTTGTCGTTCGTCATGGCGAGAGCACCTTAACCAGCTTTGAGTCAACCTATGGGTAGCACGCCCTTAGGGGGGAGAAAAGTTTGCTTCATTTGAATTTGTTCGCGACTTCGAAACCGCAGGCATTGGCAGGTGGCACTTTATCGATAATAATAAATGCATTAGACAAAATCTCGTTCATGTTGGGCGAGATTGAGTTGTATGCCTGTGCGTTGACCATTTGTTGAAGGCCGCAGATTGGCGCGGTCGAGCCAATACAGCGAGGGCGCAATGAAGGCTTGCCCGAAGTGTGGACAGAGGTTTCTAGGGAACGAGGAGTTCTGCCCCAAGGACGGGTCGACTCTCCTGGAGTTGGACGGCGCTGTCGAGGATCCGCTTATGGGCGTCGTGCTCGACGGCCGTTATCAAGTCGAAAAGAAGCTCGGCGAAGGCGGCATGGGCGTCGTCTATCTCGCCACCCATGTGATCATCGGCAAGCGCTATGCCCTCAAGGTGTTGCGCGGCGACATGGCCTCAGAAAAAGAGGTGGCCGAGCGATTCACCCAAGAAGCGAGAGCCGCGGCCGCCATCGGCAACGAGCACATCATCGAGATTACGGACTTCGGACGCGCCCCGGACGGCGCTCCCTATTTCGTCATGGAATTGCTCGACGGCCATGAGCTCAACGAGCTTCTCAAGCAGAACCCACAGCTCGAGGTGAACCGCTGCCTGCGGATCCTCGCCCAGTGTTGCGATGCGCTCGCGGCAGCCCACAGCGCGGGTATCATCCATCGCGACCTCAAACCCGAAAACATCTTCCTCGTCACGCGCTCGGGCAACCCGGATTTCGTAAAGATCCTAGATTTCGGCATTGCCAAGGTGGCCCGCGAGTCCGGTCGGCTGACGCGTACGGGCATGATTTTCGGAACGCCTCAATACATGTCCCCAGAGCAAGCGGCTGGCACTTCCATCGATGCCAGAACCGACATCTACTCCCTGGGCATCATCATGTACGAGATGCTCTGCGGGAAGGTTCCCTTCGAGGCAGATACTTTCATGGGCGTGCTGACAAAGCACCTCTATGAAGAGCCCATTCCGCCTGCGCGTCTCGTTCCCGCGGTCAAGGTGCCGTCCGCGGTGGAGGCCGTGCTGCTCAAGGCGATCGCCAAGAAGCCAGATCGCCGTTATTCCTCCATGGCCGATATGGCCCTGGATGTCCGAGCGGTTCTAGACGGCAAGACCCCGACTATCGTTTATGACCAGATGAGGGATTTGGGTGAGAGCACTCTGCCGCCGCCATCGCCCGCGGAGATCGTTGGAAATCGCAAGGCCCGGGTCCATGAGAGCGACGATTTGGTCCCTCCTCGTCCCAAGTGGCCGCTGTTTGCCGGAATCGGCGCCGCTGTCGTCGTCGTGGGCTTACTGGTGGCGCTGCTGCTTTCCTCGGGAGGCTCTGACAAAGCCAATGCACAGACCGCACCTGTCATCCCGGCTGCGCCTCCGGTTGTGAAAGCGCCCTCCGAGCAGCCCAAAGAGGCGGCGCCGGTTGCCCCTGCACAGGAGAAGGCAGAGCGTCTCACTTTGACGAGCGAGCCGGTTGGCGCCGGCTTGTATAGGGATGATGCTTTGGTGGGTCACACACCGGTCCAGATCCATAGGCCCGTCGGAGCCGATAGCGTTAAATACACCCTTAAAAACAAAGGGTTTGAGAGCGTCGATGTGATCATCACCTCGGCCACTCCAGAGGAGCACAACGTCAAGCTGAACGCCGTCGAATCGTCACAGCCCTCCAAAGAAGACGCCAAGCGCAGCAGCAGCAGCAGCAGCAGGGGCAAGGGCAAGGCCGACAAGCCGGAGAAGCGCGGTTCGGACAAGCCCGCGGCGGATAGACCGCGCAAATCCTCTGCTCAAGGCGACATCGCCGATCCCTGGGCCCAGTGACTCGCGACTGCCCGTCCCATCCTTCCAGCGTGAGTGCGCCATTCGTTGCGGCGCTCCGCTCTGCGCTCACCAGCGTCGGTTGCGACAACGGGCGATTGCTCCTGGCTGTTTCCGGGGGGGCGGATTCCATGGCGATGCTGCTCGGGATCGCGAACCTCGCTTCCGAATTGCGTCTCGAGCTCATCGTCGGGACAGTCGATCATGGCCTTCGCTCCGAGGCCATGGCCGAGACGCAGTGGGTCGTTGCGGCTGCCGAGCAGCTCGGTCTGCGTTGCGAGATCGCCAAGCTCACCCCAGGAGATGCCTACGTCGGTAGGATCGGCGGCTCGCTCCAGGAGTGGGCGCGTCAGCGTCGCTACGAGGTGCTCGGGGAAATGGCGCGTCGCGACGGATGTCGTTTCCTTGCCACGGCTCATACCAGCGACGATCAGGCCGAAACGGTGCTCCTGCGCTTGCTCAGAGGCACGGGTATCGAGGGCCTGTCGGGGATCTCGTCTTTGCGCCCTCTCGACGAGCAGGGGGACATCCAGCTCGTGCGACCGCTCCTCCATGTGAGCCGCGCCGGTGTGGAGAACTACCTTCAGGGACTCGGGGTGTCCTGGCTCAACGACCCGAGCAATCGCGACCCTCGGTTTGCCAGGGTGCGCGTCCGAAACGAGGTTCTGCCCGCGCTCGATCAGCTTGCGCCAGGGGTGGCCTGTCGCCTCGCGGCCCTGGCCGAAGAAGCCGCCGCGGTTCAAAGATTTTTGGAAGCCCAGCTCGAGCACTCGGAGGGGCTCATCAGAAATGTGAGACTGAGCGGCGGAGTCAAAGTGGACAGAGCCTCGTTGGAGAGCGTGCCGAGATCCCTGTGGGGCAATGTCTTGCGCCTGGCGCTGAAGCGCGTTCGGGGCGATTTGCGCCGCATCGGCAGGGCCCACATCGAGCCCATCGAACAGCTCGTCTTGCAACGCAAGAGCACCGGTAGCTTGCCCTTGCCTGGCGATGCCTCGGTTTGTTTGGATCAAGGTGACGCTTTTTTCTTTCCAGGGCCGCTGCCGTCGCCGCCCACGGGTTCGGGACAGCCGAGCCCCATGGGAGCGGGCAAGTGGCGGCTGCGCTTTGTCGCGCTCGGAGCGCTGGCCGAGGTGAGCTGTCAAAGGCCGGATATCGCGCTCGACCTCGAGGTCAGGGCGCGGCGAAACGGCGATCGTCTCTACGGTTCGAGGACCAAGCTCAAGGAGTTGCTGATCAAACGAAAGGTGCCTCGCCCGTATCGCGATTTCATACCCGTGCTCGCCTATGGCGACCAAGTGATCGCGGCGCCGGCGATTCTGTCGTCGCGGATGGAAGCGCTCAAGGTCAGCTGGCTGCTCGAGTCTTCGAGCCCAGCGCTGGATTTGGGGTTCGGACCTTGAGGATCCTGGCATTCGAGCCATGAACCCCTGGGCAGTTGATGCGCGGCGAGGTCCGTGTTAGAGGTCCGTGTTCAATGCGCCGCCGTCAACAGTTAGAAAAATCGCGGTCCTGTAAGGCTCTAGGATCGCCTTTGCAATGGAGCCGGTCAGTCCAGTGAATCAGAAGCTCAAGACCTTTCTACTGTGGGCCGTCCTTCTCACTTTGTTTTTGCTCGTCGTGATGCTGGTCCAGAACGGGCCCGTGAGCAAACAAGTGAGCTTCAGCGAATTTCAGGCCGACGTGACCAACGGCAAGGTCGCCAAGGTCGAGGTCCGGGGACGCAAGTACAAATACGAGCGTCAGACCGCCGCTGGGCCCGAGGAAGTTCAGACCGTGGGTGTCGCTCCTGATCTCGAGCTCACCAAGAGCCTCATCGCTCATAACGTTCAGGTGCAATTTCAAGAAGAGGAAGACGACGGGTTGCTTCGGGCGTTTGCCTTCTCATGGCTGCCGATGATCGTTTTGTTGCTCGTGTTCTTCTTTTTCATGCGCCAGATCCAAGCGGGCGGCGGCAAGGCCATGAGCTTTGGCAAGAGCCGCGCGCGGCTCTTGTCCGACCACTCGAAGCGCGTGACGTTCAAGGATGTGGCTGGTATTGACGAGGCTCGCGAGGAGCTCGAGGAAATCATAGATTTTCTCAAGGATCCCAAGAAATTCCAGCGTCTCGGCGGCCGCATCCCCAAGGGCGTGCTGCTCATGGGGTCTCCGGGTACGGGCAAGACGCTCCTGGCGCGGGCCATCGCGGGCGAGGCGGGCGTACCGTTCTTTTCCATCAGCGGCTCTGATTTCGTGGAGATGTTCGTGGGCGTGGGTGCGTCGCGGGTCCGCGATCTGTTCGAGCAGGGCAAGAAGAATGCCCCATGCATCATCTTCATCGATGAGATCGACGCGGTCGGACGCCAGCGCGGCGCGGGCCTCGGCGGTGGTCACGACGAGCGCGAGCAAACGCTCAACCAGCTCTTGGTCGAGATGGACGGCTTCGAGGCCAACGAAGGCGTGATCATCGTGGCAGCGACCAACAGGCCCGACGTCTTGGACCCGGCCCTGCTCAGACCCGGACGCTTCGATCGCCGCATCGTGGTGCCATCGCCGGATGTCAAAGGCCGCGAAGGCATCCTCGAGGTGCATACCAAGCGCACACCGCTGTCTCCTGGAGTGGAGCTGGCAGTCGTGGCCCGTGGCACGCCGGGATTCTCGGGCGCGGACCTCGAGAACCTGGTCAACGAGGCGGCGTTGCTCGCGGCCCGCAAGGGCAAGGACACGGTGGAGCCCGATGATTTCGACCAGGCCAAAGACAAGGTGATGATGGGCGCCGAGCGACGATCAATGATCATTCGCGAGCACGACAAGCGAACGAGCGCCTATCACGAGGGCGGTCATGCCCTCGTCGCACGTCTGCTCAAGGACACGGATCCGGTGCACAAGGTCACCATCATCCCCCGGGGACGGGCCTTGGGTGTGACCCAGCAGCTTCCCACCGAAGATCGCCACAACGTCACCAAGCACTTTGCCTTGGCGCGGATCGCCATCGCCATGGGTGGCCGCATTGCCGAAGAGCTCATATTCAAGGAGATTTCCACCGGGGCCGGGATGGACATCCAGACCGCCACGGAGCTCGCCCGGCGCATGGTGTGCGAGTGGGGAATGAGCGAGAAGCTCGGACCTCTGTATTACGGCAAACGCGAAGAGGCGATCTTCCTGGGCCGCGAGATCCAACAGCCCCAGGATTTTAGCCAACAAACCGCTGTTATCATCGACCAAGAAGTCCACGAAATCGTTATGAGTCAATACAACCGCGCCAGGCACCTCATCGAGAACAACCTGCCGGCCCTCCATGGCCTTGCCGAGAAGTTGCTCGAAATCGAGGCCATGGATGGAGAAGCCGTCGACCTCGTGCTCAAAGCGACGGGAGCGAGCGGCGAGGTATCGTTCGCTTGAAGGGTCGAGCGTCTTCCTGGGAACTACTCGATATTCCTTTTTTTAATCCATATGTTTGGGGTTTCTTGGGTTGTCGGCAGGCCTCGTCCAGTGTATCTTTTTTACGTTGTGAAGAAACTCGTTTTAGATGACGTCCCGGTAGTGATGGGAATCCTCAACATCACTCCGGATTCGTTTTCGGATGGAGGTCGATGCCTCGATCCGAGAGCCGCGGTGGCGCGTGGTCTCGAGATGATCGAGCAGGGGGCAGTGATCCTCGATGTCGGCGGCGAGAGCACTCGGCCCTTTAGCCATCCGGTGCCCGTGGAGGAGGAGTGCCGCAGAGTCGTACCGGTCATCGAGAAACTGCGCGCTCTTACCGACGTGCAGATTTCGGTTGATACCACGAAGCCGCAGGTCGCTCGGTTGGCCGTGGGGGCAGGGGCTTCGATGATCAATGACATCTCCATGCTCCGCCATGGCCCGCAGCTCGCCGAGATCGCGGCCTTAAGCGGCGCCGAGCTCGTGCTCATGCACTCCCGCAAGCGCCCCGTGGACATGCAGGAGGACCCCTCCTACGCAGACGTGGTCGCAGAGGTGCGAGACGAGCTGCGCATCGCTGTCGAGACCGCCAAACGCAGCGGCGTCGACGCTTCCAAAATCTGGCTCGATCCGGGCATTGGCTTTGCCAAGACCGCCTGGCACAACGCGGAGCTCTTGGCTCGCGTCGAAGATCTCGTCGCCGAGGGATACAAGGTCCTCATCGGCCCTTCTCGCAAGGCGTTCATCGGTGCTTTCAGCGGGGCCTCTGTCGACGAGAGGCTCGCTGGCACGGCTGCGGCCGTCACCGCCGCGGTGCTCGGAGGCGTCCATGCCATTAGAGCGCATGACGTCGCGGCCATGCGACAGGTCGCGCTGGTTGCCACCGCGATCCGACAGCGCTCGAAGGGCAAGGGCGCATGAACGGATTTTGGGACAGCGTGTGGGGCGAAAACACAGCGCCCTTCTGGGTGATTCTGGATCTCGTTATTGTTTATTATCTCGTTTATCTCACGCTGTTGCTGATCCGCGGTACCCGCACGGTGTCCATGGCTCTGGGGCTCTTGGTCATCATCATCGTTTACATTGGCTCTCGGACCTTCGGCCTGGCGACCACCTACATGCTGCTCGATCAGTTCATGGAGGTGGCGGTGATTTTCGCGCTCATCATTTTTCAAGATGATATTCGAAGGGCGCTCGTGCGCATGGGCCGTTTTGCTTCGTTTACCAAGGCCCAGGAGAGTCAAGTGCTCGAGGAGGTGACCAAGGCGGCTCAGGCGCTGGCGGCCAAACGGATCGGCGCGATTTTCGTGTTCGAGCGCGAGGCGTCCCTCGAAGAGTTCATCGACGGTGGCACGGTGCTCGACGCTGCCGTGTCCCGAGAGCTGCTCTATACAATTTTCATTCCGCGCCTGGAGAATCCTCTCCACGACGGCGCTGTCATGCTGCGCAACTTCCGCCTGAACAAAGCCGGATGCCTCCTGCCGCTGTCCATGAACCAGCGCATCGACAAGAATTTCGGCACTCGCCATAGGGCGGCCCTGGGGATCACCGAGCAGACCGACGCGGTGTCCGTGGTGGTGTCCGAGGAGCGAGGCAGTATCGCCCTGTGCTTTGGCGGCAGAATCAGTAAGAACCTCGATGCGGCAGCTCTTCGCAAGGCTCTGGCCGGCTTGTTCTCCAAAGAGAAGGCTCGCGAGAGGCGCAAAGCCGCCGAGGAGCGCAAGAGCCGCGGCATGGCGCGCTCGGGTGATCGCGCCCGAGACAACACTCGCCCAAGCACCCTGCCTCCGCCGCTCGAGGGCCTCAGCAACCTCGATCCAGATGAGCCGCCGACGAGGGAATACTCTCTCAAGACCCGCACGGAGAAGCTGCCATGATTCAGCTTCCCCCCAATGTGCAGCAGTTCGTGCGCGAAGCCGTGACCGATAACCTCGGGCTCAAGATCGTCGCGCTGCTCATCGCCTTAATGCTGACGGCTCTGGTGCGGTTCCAGCAGGAAGGGGAGCGGCTCTTGGATGTGGAGTTGGTGCCCCTCCTCCCGTCGCCTCAAAGCGGCTTGGTCATGACGCAGGGGCCACCAGACACCGTTCGAGTCCGCATTCGAGGGCCGCGATCCCGCGTGACCTCTTTGCGCGCTGGTGAGATCCCCCAAGTCGAGATCGACTTGTCTACTCTCTCAGGAGGGACTCACTACTACTACCTGAGCGATGAGACCTTCGAGCTCCCTAGCGGCATTGAATTCGTGCGTGTGACGCCCGAGTCCTTCCCGGTCAAAATGGAGAGGCTCGCCTCGAGGGATCTGCCGGTGCGAGTGCGGATAGGCGGCAAGCTCAAGTCCGGCACCGAGCTCTCGGCCCCGCCTTCCGTCTCTCCAGAGATCGTGTCTGTCGTTGGGCCTGCGTCCGTCATCCGCATCTTGTCCAATGTCGCCACCGAAGAGGTCGACGCCGAAGGGCTCAACGTCGGCAAGCATCTGCGCGTGGTACCGGCTCGTCGCATCGAAGGAGTGGAGCTGCGCGGAGGAGACGAGCTCAACGTGACCCTGGAGGTGCGTTGGATACCGGGCCGCAGAACTCTGGCCCGACTCGAGGTGACCGTGGAGGACGTGCAAGGGCTTGTGGTCACCCCTTCTGAGGTGTCGGTCTCCCTCGCTGGCCCGCAGCTCTTCCTCGACCGCTTGGATTCGGCTTCGGTCAGGCCGACTGTGAAGCTGCCAGAAGACGAAATAACCGGTCGATTTTCCGCGTCCTTGCCCATCGAAGTCAAGGGGTTACCCGAGGGGGTCGTCGTCACCGAGATTTCGCCGGCCAAGGTCAGAGTCAGGACAATTGCCTCGCATCGCTGAACCAGTTACAACGTGGCTTCGTCATTGGGACCTCGGCCCGAGAGCGGGTCGATTCATGGCACAAGGAGCGCACATGAGGCTCGCATCCCACTTCGCCGCGACCCTTTTAGGGGTTTCGTTGCTCTTCAACATGACGGCATCTGCGCAAGAGATCGGCACCGGAGAGGGCGTGGACGCCGAGATCCTGTGGCTTTCGCCTGGGCCGAGCAACTTCGCCACCGTTTCGTCGAGCGACATCGCTTCCCACAAGGACGTGGCCTTCAGCGGCATCCTCGGCTACAAATACCGCCCCATTGGCCTCGCTACGCCAGGCAAAGACAGCTGGGTCGTGCGCCATGCCTTGTCCGCCAACTTCCTTTGGGCTTTTGGCCTGATGGATTGGATACAGCTCGGCTTGGATCTGCCCATCGTCATCTTCCAAAACGGCGATGGCGCCCAGAAGGTCAGGCCTGCCGGCACCCCTGTCGCAGACTATGCGCTGGCCTCGTCGGCCCTTGGAGACCTCAAGCTCCACGTCAAGGCTCGCTTTCTCGGGGGCTTTGCAGAGCTGCCCGATCGCCGCGGCCTGGGTCTGGCGCTCGATCTGGGGCTCGCGGTTCCGACGGGTGACGAGCTGGCTTTTGCTGGCGACGCGGGTGCGGTGCTGTTCCCGAGCCTCATCGTCGACTATCACTTGTGCAAATTCTCCGCCGCCATCAACGTCGGAGGCCGCTTGCGCTTCTCCCATAGCGATCCGCTCGCCGACACGTCGGTCGGTCATCAAGGGACAGCGGGTATTGCGGTGACGGGTCACTACCTCGACAGGCGTTTCCTCATCACCGGAGAGGCGATCGCGCTCGCCGAGCTCGACGGTTTCGAAAGGTTGGGAGTCGAGTTGCGCGGCGGCTTGGGCTACGTGCCCGACGGTCCCAAGGCCGTGACCATCTGGCTCACCGGCGGCACCTCGGTGGGGACCGGAGATGTGCTCGGCATGCCCGCCATACGAGCGCTCTTGTCTCTTTCTTATTCGCCTCGCAGATCCCCGGAGGACGAGCCAGCGCAGGACGACGAGGAAGAGCCTCTCACGATGGAGGAGCTTGCGCCGCCCACCTGAACCCAAGAGCGCTTGAAAAAGCGCATGATGAGGATTCAGAGCAACTTAGTTAAAATTTGGTGTGTGCAAGATAGATCTCCTTGTAAGCTTGATAAGTCTTTTTCGTAGTCGGCGGATCAATAAGCTCAACTCTATTTCTTCCGTCAAGCAACCAGATGTTTCTTCTGTAATGCAAATCTCCACAATAGACATTGCCCGGCTTCCAAGTTCCGGGCTGTGGACTAAAGTAATATTTAAGTTGTTGACGTTCCCAGATAAGGCCGGCTTTTATTAATACCCTATTGCTCGAGGATAAGACGGAAGTATAGCTTGGGGGGAATTCGTGTATCGCAGCTATAGTGGGCATCCAGCCTTCCCAAGACATTTTCGGTTTGTTGATAGTTTTATTGGTAGCGGTACAAAAATCTCTATGGTTCGGCAAGGTGTTCCTTCCAATCATCTGACCAAAATCAATCGCGTTTGTCCACGCGCCACCCACGAATCCGGTATAGATTTTCTTTTTGTCATATTTCATCGTTACACCGGTGGCGATTCTTCGAGCGGTTCCCTTGAGCATTTGGCCAGAGCTGTTTTTGCCCCGGTCATATTGAAAACTTTCCTGGAGCTCCCACCCGTCCCAACTCTGCATGGATTTGCGCCCTTTTGTTTCGAATCTCCAAGTATTGGAGAGGCTCAAACTAAAACCTGAAAAGGGAGACCATCCAACCGTAGCGCCCATTGGAAAGCCGTTGTAGTAACTTGCTTCATAGCTATCGTTATCCTTTAAATCGGTACTCCCCCACAGGTCTTTACCCGGCCTATACGCTTGTACCCATTTTGCACCGTAAGCTGAAGCAAAAGCACCATGTTTGAGGATCCATCCAGTTGTATTGACCTTGCCGTCGGACCCTCGTGTGGAATAAAAAATATTTTTATCTTCTGTGGGATAAATACCGCATCGCCATTGACCTTGTACTTTGCATACACTTTCTTTGTCTCCTGTCCAGACTTGTGTTTCGGTAAACCATCTGTTGTCTCCAGATTTATAGCCATTCACAAATATGATGGCAGTAGCTCTGTAAAAGTCAGTGACTGTGTTTAAATCAACAACAGCATCGGAATCCCAAGCACCCCAACTCCGTGGTTGGTTTTCGACATTCGTTGCAACAACGTCCTTGAGATCTGCAATGCTCTCCATCTCATTCGTGGGCACACCATTTACTTTGCCGTCTTCGCTGAAATCCACAGGGAAAAACCTCTCGCTATTCATGGACACAAGGATGGCGGTGCCAGCAGGGGCAAATTTGCCCATTTTTCCTGGTACATCCGACATGAGATCCAAGTATGTGTCTGCGACTTTTGCGCCTTGACCTGTTTCGCCTGGTCC
>JALOQD010000051.1 GCA_025453525.1 Myxococcota bacterium | reverse complement strand
CTCGCGCCGCGTACTCCCACTCGCTCTCCGTCGGCAAACGATACCCAGGGCAGCCCTGCGGCTTCGCGTACGCCGCCTTCAGGCTGCACGTCACGCTCGGCAACGTGCCCGTGCAGTCGTAGCACGCGGCGTACCCCGCCTGCGCCGACAGCGCGTTCGCGAACGCCAGCGCCTCGTCCCAACTCACCATCTCGTAGTGCAAATCCTCGTTGCCGTCGCGCCCGAGCTCCGACGCGCAAGCAGCCCCGCCCGGGTAGTCCGCTGGGCAGCTCCCGTCCGGCGTGCCCATCCAAAACGAGCCAGCCGGAATCATCGTCCACTCCGCGCCGATGTCCACAGTCGTCGTCTCCGTGTCGGTCCCGGTTCCGCTGTCCGAGACCGTGCCGGTGTCCGAGACCGTGTCCGAGACCGTGTCCGTGTCGCCACCTGTCTGGCATTTTCCATTTTCGCATCCATCCGCGCATGAGGTGTTCGTTTCTGGATACGAGCATGCGCCGTCGTCCGTGCAGGTTCCTGTTTGCTCGTAGCCGACCAGCACATTGCCGTTGCAATGAGGCGCCAGAGGCTTGTCGCAGCTCACACCAACGCACGGGGCGCCCACGCAGCGGCCGTCCGCGCAGCCGCCCGGACAGGGGATGTCGCTGGAGGTGTAGGAGCAGAAGCCCTCCTCGCACTTCCACCCGTCGCGTCCATAAACCCGTAGCTCAGCGTCGTCCTTGCAGTAGGAGGCTGGCGGGGCGTTGCAGATGACCCAGGTGCAGGCATCGTCTTCGCCGCATAGGGCATCGACGCACGGGTCGATGCACGGATGCCGCTGCTCGGCGTAGGAGCAGAAGCCCCCTTCGCCGCAAACTCCGTAAGGCTCGTAGAGCACGAGCACGGCGCCTTCGCAGTGGCGAGCTGGCGGCGTGTCGCAGCGCACACCCGCGCAGGGGTCGTCCTGACAGCGCCCGCCTTGGCATCCATGGTCGCAAGCCAGCGTTTGGCTGTTATAGCGGCACTCGGCGATCCCACCCACGACCGCGCAGCGCCCCTCGGGCGCGAACACGATGAGGTTCGAGCCATTCTCGCAGTAAGGAGCTGGCGGCTTTACGCAAAAGACCTCGGCGCAGGGAGAGTCCACACAGGCCCCGGCCGCGCAAGCCTCCTCACAGGGTCTCGTGCGCGAAGCATACTTGCAGTCGCCGCCCGTGCAGTAGCCAGACGGGGCATAGATGGTGCGATCCGCGGCGGTGCAGAACGCCAAAGGCGGATCGATGCAGGTCACGCCCTGACACGGCGTGCTCACGCATACGCCCTCGTCGCAGAGACCGGCATGACACTCCTCCTGCCGCGTGGCGTAAAAACAGTCGCCGCCGCTGCAGTAGCCGCTCGGCGCATTGACCTTGAGCTCACCGCTGTCCACGCAGGTGTTTGGCTCTGGCGCCCAGCAGCTCACGCCCGCGCAGGTCTGCGGCTCAGTGTCCGTTGTGTGATCTGGCTGGCGCTTGTGGCTGTCCAGCCCCAGGCAGCCCATGGCAACAAGGCCCGTGAGGACGACGAACCCAAAGGCGCCACTACTTCTGCTGATAGGAGGACAGAAGATCACGCGTGACATGGAGATAATCTAGCACGCAAAACCCAACGACCCATTACGGTCCGCGGCGTACGCAAGGTGACCGTGAGTTGATGATATGAGACCAATAGAGTAAACGTATTCAATTTTAGTCAGACCCGTTTTTCTCCTCAAAGTCACTTTTCCCCTCGTGATTCGCACGGAATCTGAAAATAGTCACATAAATAAACATGTTTAAACATACTAACCAACAGTGGCGAGGCAGGGAGGGTCCTGCCGAAACCCCAAAGGAGACAACATGATTCACACGCGTCGCCCCAATATCTTAAATATTCTGGCAGTTTGGGGGTTTGGGACGATGATCTGGGGCTGCAGCCCGTCGAGCAACCCGCCGGAAATTCGGACCGAAGACGAGATCATTGGGACCGACAGCGACACCACGGTAGATGAGACCGACACCACAGTGCCGACGGACTCGGCCGTGTTGGCCGAGATCTGCGACGGCGAGGACAACGACTCCAACGGCGAGGTCGATGAGCAGTGCCTGTGCCAGGTGGGTACGGTGCGCGCTTGCTCTGACTATGCCCCTCTCGTTTCCATGAACCCGTATATGCGCTGTCAACCAGGCTGGCAGGTCTGCGAGGACCAAACGTGGAGCGAGGAGTGCGTTGATCAGATCGGCCCGGCACAAGAGCAGTGCAACGGACTCGATGACGACTGCGACGGAAGTGTGGACGACGGCGTGCTCAACCCCGTGGGCCAGTGCCTGGGCACGGAGGCACCACTCGAGAATTGCGGGGCCACCTTCGAGGGCAACGGCATCGACGACAATGGCGACGGAACCGTAGACGAAGGCTGCTCCTGCGCCGTGCCAGGCTACGACCTCAACCTCCCGCGCAAGAACCAGCCCTGCTACGGAGGAGCGATCGCCACCTTGGGAGTCGGCCTGTGCCACGGCGGAAAAATGGACTGCGGAACCGACGGAACCTGGGGCGTGTGCGATGGCCAGGTGCTTCCTGTAGCCGAGGTTTGCGGGGACCATCAAGACAACGACTGTGACGGCATGATTGATGAAGGTTGCCCGAGCTGCACGAATCCCACATCCGAAGTGTGCGACGGCGAGGACAATGACTGCGACGGCATCATCGATGACGATGTGCTCACCGCTTGCGGCAGTTGCGAACCTCCATCCCAGACAGACCTGTGCGGAGACGGCCTCGACAACGACTGCAACGGCTCAATCGACGATAGCTTGGGAGGGTGCGAATCTAGCTCGGAGTGCTATGGCGGCCCTCCATCCAAGGCAGGGGTCGGGGCATGCAAGATGGGATCGCGCCCCTGGCTGGAGGAGTTCTGGGGCGAATGCGAGGGTGATGTTCTGCCTGTGGCCGAGCTCTGCGGTGCCACCCTCCAAGGCAACGGGATCGACGACGACTGCGACGGACAGACCGACGAGTCTTGTGGTTGCGTCGAAGGCGCGGTGCGGATGTGCGGCGACGCAGGTGGACTGTGCGAGTACGGCACCCAAACCTGCTCGAACAAGGCATGGGGCGAATGCCAGGGCGGCGTTGGCCCTGCGACCGAAACCTGCGACGGGGAGGACAATGACTGCGATGGTCTCGTCGACGAGGAGCTGTTGAACGGCTGCGGCACCTGCGGGCAAACCTGCTACCACCAACCGTTCGACCCCACGGCCCAGGGCACCTCTGACGAAGGGATCAACCTCATCGACGCCATCGATCCCGACAACCCCACGGGCAGGCCTGGCATTACCTTGGCTCGCACCTCGGCCCTGCCGCCCTACTTGTGGGCAGCCAACCACGACCACGACAGCGTCAGCAAATTCAACACCGACACCCTCGTGGACGAAGCGCGATACTGGGCCGGAGACAATCCGAGCCGCACGGCCGTGGATCTCGACGGCAACATGTGGGTGGGTTGTCGCAGCGACGGTCGCGTGACCAAGGTGCTGTGGGATACCACCTCCTGCCCAGAGCGCAACGGCGTGCCTGGCATCCAGACGTCCACCAACAGCGGCGCAGGGCCGAGCCAACTCAACAGCGCGGGTGACCCCTTCGCAGACGAGTGCGTGGTGTATAGCGCGGTGCCCAACCCGGCGAGGCCCAGCATCCGCGGCATGGCCACAGGTCCAGACGGCATGGTGTGGATCGGCTACACGGCCGGTGGAGTCCAAGGCATCCACCCCACGACCTTCGAGCTCACTCCAGTCTACTACGGCGTAGGCGAAGTCCCCGAGTATCGCCCCAATCCGACGACCGGAGTGCAAGAGGTCACGGGCCTCATGACAAACCCAGGCGGAGTCTACGGTCTCATCGCAGACTCGAACGGGCTCCTGTACATCAGCCACGCCGATGATCGGACCTCCACGACCGCTTTCGACACCCAAACCCGCACCTGGGTTGGACGGTATCACGGCCTCTGCGGCTCCTACGGCATTGCCGTGGACGGTCAGAATCGAATCTGGTTTGGCACGTACCCCAACTGCGGCGGCGTGAGCATGTTCGATCCAGCGCAAAAGAAGATGTACTCCTTCACGGTGCCCGATGGCGTGGTCCCATCCCCGGGGCTCGTCACAGGCATCAACTATCTGTCCGGCAACGTGCAGGCCCAAGTGGGCGGCCACAGACCAGGCGGCGGAGCGACTCAATTCGAAACCACAGGTGTGGCCGTAGAGCCTGCCACTGGCGATGTCTGGATGTCGTTCTTCAGGATCGGTTATTCAGCACGACTGGTGCTCAACCAGGCCGACCCTGCCCTGAGCCAGCTCATCATGATCCCGACCTTGCGCGACGACGCCGGCAACCTCCTCCCTGGAGTGGGCACGGATCTCCGCGGCGTAGGGTTCGATGGCCATGGCAATGCCTGGACCCTGGGGCTCAACTCGGATCGCGTGTTCAAAATCGACCCGACCACCAACAGGCGACCGCCCGCTGGCGACCCCATGGCAAACGGTATTTCCGTGGGCATCGGGTCTCACTACACCTACTCTGACTTCACCGGCTCCACAGCTCTCTCCTTCACCGCCCCGCGCGGATATTGGCGAGAGGTGTTCGACACGGGATTCGACGGAGCAAAGCTCGATACCATCGCCATAGAGGCCTACGTTCCTGCAAAGACCACGGTGGGGTTGAGGGTGCGCGCGCTAGACAGCGCCGGAGTACCCCTCTCCGGTTGGTTGCCTGCGGCTGACACCTTCGAATATCCCGTAGGCGCTGCCAGCCATACCATTGAGCTTTCGAGTAACGGTGGTCCGCTCGTGGGGCATCGATTCGAAGTGGAGCTACGACTCACCACGTCACAGCGAACCGTTCGCCCGATTGTCCACGATCTGCGCTTTGGCTGGCAGAGACCCTGAACCGTCATGAGCTAGTTCCCGTCCCGAAATGGGAGTTTTCCGGCGTCCTTCGGAAAGGCGCACGACTGTTTGAGTTGGATATTTCGATGTCTTAAGTTTCGCAGCCTTGGAGAAGGATGCCGGAAAACGGGACTTTCGGGATGCCAACGAGCTAGAGGCTTCCGATTCGCGAAGGTTCGGCGGCGTTTTAGGGTCTGCGCTGGTCGATGACAGAGCGGAACGCCTCGGAGAACGCGTCCTGAATTGGTTGCGAGAGGGGCGATGATAGAGGTCCCCACTCTGACCAAGCACACGCACGAGAATGGCCCAAATCCCCCTAAATCCCTGGGTCAGAATCACCCCGAAAAGGTGGAAATCCACCCGGATTTGGTCCAAATGCCTTGACAGCCCCTCCTAGGGATAGCCATGTTTCATACATGCATATAACTTATAAATTTTCATCATTATTCATGCATCCTGAACCATTCTCAGCGACATCTCCACGATTGCAAAATGACCCTTTTGCTTTCTTAGACCCGTGGAATTCAGCGCACGCAAACGATTTGCGCTGCAAATCCACATCGGAGTGCTCTCATGAAAAAACGAACGCTAGGCTCTAGAGGCCCCCTGTATACCATTGGGATTTTTTGTTTATCTCTTTTTGTGCCAGTTGTTTTGGGCTGTTATGAAATGGATGCCGGAAGAGGTGCGATGAGGGCCTCTTTTGCCGTCGACTACAACGGGTATACGTGCGAATCTGCTGGGATTGATTCCATTAGAGTTGTGCTCGATGATGGTCTGTCGTCATATGAAGCGACGGCACCCTGCACCGACTATGAAATTGAAATCGAAAATGTTCCCTCAAACATCTATGCAGTCACGATTTACGGATTGAACGAGGAGGGCGTCGCGATCGCGGACAGCCTAAATTACGATGGCATATATGTGGAAATCCTTGCCAACGACACCGCAGAGCCGTCTATTCGGACCATTAAATTGGACCAAGCCGCTGTCCCCATATGGGCCCGTTGGGCAGTTGGTTTCTACACTTGCTCAACCCTTGACATTGAGAGTTTCTCGATAGAAGTCATGGAGCCCGGCAACAATACACCCATTTTGAAATCGAGCCTGAAGTGCAACGCCGAAGGAACAGAGCAAGGACAATTCCGAATTGTTCCTGACAAAAAAAAGGAGCTTTCGAAACACGAGTTCAATCAAATCGTAGTCAAGGCTTTGAAAAAAAATGGCAAGCCGCGTGGTGAGAGTTTCGTGACGTCATTTAACATTGTGGACGACCCCGGGGAAGGGGAAGTCATGAATCCAGGCCCAGGCGGCGTCATTGCACTGTCTTTACGTTGCGATGCGTCGGGATGTTACAATACCTTCCAATGCAACTAGTGCCCCTTCAAAGGTCGTCGCGGTAGGGACGGCCCTTCGCCACAATAGGTTTCGGGCCGCCCCCGCACGGATCCCAGCGAGCGGGTTCGCACCTCCTGAAAAAGTGAGGAACTCGCATCCCATACACTCCGCCGGTTTGTGCCGGCGCAGGGACCGTCCCTGTCCCACAGTCCCACGTTCTGCTTGAGGATTGCCCGTCAGAGGACGCCCGCCCAGCAGTTCCCGTTTTAGACTGTCGTGAAGAATGGAACGCACCGAGATTTTTTTGGTGGAAAACATAGAAATATGTCTTGCAAGCATTCAACCCCGGCGGTATAAAAAAAAGGCGTTGGGAAATGGTACTCCGGGGTTCCTAACGGCTCGATGGTTTTTTCCGTTCGGTGAGGCTACCTTTGGTGCCTTGGTTGAAAGGAGCGAGTTATGTTTGATGCATTCAGCAATATGACCGCAAATCTTCAGGATGTCGTCCATGAGTCTTGTTCGGAATTGAACTTGAATTATTCCGTTGAGGGTCTTTATGGAACGCGTTCTGACGTGGCAGAGATTTTAGACCGTGCCGTGGCGTATCTTCTGGATGCTGAAACTGATGGGTTTGGCACTATCTCGCATGCGCAGAAAGTTCGATTCGCCAAAATTCTCGTTCGGGATTTGCTAGAGCGTCTCAAGTCGGAGCTGTCCGCCGAATCTGCCTCAATATTGCCGGGATCAAGGGAGACGCGGGGCCCAGTGGGGCCTCTTTTCCCCGGATGAAACGGATCGCACCGTTCGTCGTGGAAGCAATCGCACGGGAAACGCTGGATCTCGGCCGCGCTGCGCACAATCGTTACTCTCGACGAAATTAAAAACTTCGCGAGGGAGGAGGCAACGGCATCGGGATCGTCACCTTCTCGCACTCATGCCGATCACCAGTCCGGGTTTTACGATAATCGCTTCCAAGATCGGCCCTGGCTGCAGCTTTCCACCCTTCCTTGATTAAGTGTCTGATATTTTTTAAAAAAACATGCTTTTTTGTCTGAACATACACATAATCAGGTTCGAATCCGACAACTATTTCTATGAAGAACTTTGGTTGCCCCTTGTCGCAACCAGGAGAGACGGCTGTTTGAACCCTGCCGGTTTTAAACTGGCACCAATGGGAGATAGCAAATGTCAAAGGGAAATCTAGTGAGATCTTTTTCGCTTCTATTTTTATTCGTAACAGTTGTGAGTCACTGCGCCTCCGAAGGCACGGAAACCGGAACAGGAGGGCCGGACGCCACTGACTCGGAGCCCGACTGGGACTCTGATGATTCGGACACAGACGAAACGACCGATACCAACGGTCCAGGAGACCCAAAACAGGACTGGGATGGAGACGGGATCCCAAACGGGAAGGACAACTGCCCGCCAGTGGCGAACGCCGATCAACTAGACAGCGACCACGACGGTATCGGTGATGCCTGCGAATGTCTGTGTGCAAAAGATGTGAACCCCAAATATACCGAGGGGTGCCTCAGCCCATGTGCCTACGGAGATGAGGATGGGGACGGGGTCGTAAACATCAAAGATAATTGTATGCTTTCGCCCGATGCAACCCAGGCGGACAAAGACAAAGACGGGGTTGGAGACGTTTGCGACAACTGTCCGGAGATCGCGAATTCAAAAGATCCGACGACTGGTGTGCAGAGCACGGAGTGCGAAAATATTGATTTGGAAACGGATGGCGACGGGGACAACGTCGTGGATATTCTCGACAATTGCCCCCAAAAAGCGAACGCGGATCAAAAGGACAAAGACGGAGATACTATTGGGGATGTGTGCGATCATTGCCCTGATGTGGCCAGCTATATTTCCGAAACCCAGCAGTATGCCGCCGACAAATGCCCCGAGCCTGGATCGACCAGCTACGACGGGGATGGCGATGGCAAGAACGACGGCGTCGATAACTGCCCGTATGTGGCCAATGCGGGTCAAATGGATACGGATCGCGACGGTCACGGCGATCTCTGTGACAATTGCCCGAATGTTCCAAACCCAGCACAAGAAGATGAGGACAAGGACGGCAAAGGCAACCACTGCGACAACGACTATGAGCTGAGCGAGACCTGCGCCGAGGCGAGCACCGGCTCCAGTCTGCTCGCACCGAATCTCCTTTTTGTCATCGACCATTCGGGGTCTATGGATGACGAGCCTTATTATCCCAAGACCCATTGGAATTCAGCCATCACCGACATGTATACCGAGTTGACCGATGGTTCGTTCAATCTAGGAGTGGCTTCTTTCTCCGGGGAAGCCTGTGATAATCAACCGACGACGAAGATGAACATGCGCCAAAAAGCCGGTCCCGGAGATCTGCTGTTTGTAAACAACTTTCGGAATGCCGCGACGATCGGAAACGTAGAGGGCGCTACGCCCACGGGCTCAGCCCTCGAGGGAGTTCGAACCGGTCAGCGCTATAAGCTCATTGGAGATACAGAACCCAATCGACCCAATGCCGTTGTGCTCGTGACAGACGGCGTGCCCACTGCTTGTCCAGGAAGCGGGAGTGAGCTCAGTAGTGGAGCGGTGGGTAAGGCCATGTACGAAGCGAGGGCCTTGGCCAAAGCAGGGGTGCCGGTTTATCTGCTTGGCTTTCCAGGGATCAGTGATGAGGTCATGGATGCCATGGCGTGGGCTGGCGATCCGGCCAGCCTCGGAACCGCAGTGCCGTGGACGAGCGGAAAAGCATGCGCTTCAAAATCAGACACCAACTGCTGGTGCCACGGCAACAATCGACCTCAAGGCTGTTGGAATTGGCAGAGCTATGGCCAGAATCCAGCCACCCAACTCTGGTACCCTGTGAGTAACAAGGCGAGCATCGTCGCTGCACTGCGCGAAATCGCCTCGAGAACCACGAGTTGCGTTTTGCCGATTTCGACAGATGGCGATGAGGACTTGAACCTTGCCGAAGTCACGATGGTGACCTCCTCTGGCAATTGCAGTGACAAGCCTTCTGCAACCTGCGAAATCCCACCCAGTGCTTCGGATGGATACACCATGCAGGGCGACGATATGATCCTCCACGGCTCTTGGTGTGATTATCTCAAGGATAAGGTCAAAGAGGATGCGGCCGCCCATGTCGAAATTTCTGTGGGATGCGAATGCGAAGGCACGGCAGAGATCTGCAACGACCACCTCGACAACGATTGCGACGGGCTCGTGGATGAATTCTGCGAAACCGGAAATCTGGAAATATGCGGAGACAACATCGACAACGACGGGAATGGTGAGGTCGACGAAAACTGCGGGTGCGCATTCTCTCCTGAAATCTGCGACGGCAAAGACAACGACTGCGACGGCCAAGTAGACGAAGGTTGTGATGATTCAGGAGAGGAGACGTGTGAACCCTTCATGGAAATCTGTGATGGCAAGGACAACGACTGCGACGGCCAAGTAGACGAAGGTTGCCCAGACGACGGATGCGTTCAGGGCAACGAAATCTGCGATGGCAAAGACAACGACTGCGATGGCCAAGTAGACGAGGGTTGCGACGGCGGTGGACCCGTCTGACAACGTCGGCGTCCCTTTTCTCACACCGCATCGAGCTCTCCTTTGGACTGCGCAACCGACTCAACAAGCTGCGCAGTCTCTGATATGTTTCTGCTCCCATGGATGGTCTGATACTTTTCGGGCTCGGATGGCAAGGTTGGTCGACGTTGCTCATCGTCTTGATGATGATCGCAGCGCTGGTGCGGGACTGGGCGCGGCCGGACGTGGTGCTCGGTGCCACCTTGGGCACCTTGTTGTTGACCGGGGTGCTGCGTCCTTCCGCGGCGCTGGCGGGATTTGGCAACGAGGGACTCATCACTGTGGCTGCCCTGTTCATCGTGGCGCAGGCCGTCACCGAGACTGGTGTTCTCGCGCCACTCGCCGCCTTCCTCTGGCGCAAGCCGCGGGGCGTGGGCTGGGCCGTGGCCTGGATGATGATTCCCGTGGCCACGGTCTCCTCGGTGCTCAACAACACCCCGGTGGTGGCCATTTTCCTGCCGCTCGTGCGCAGCTTCGCGGCGCGATACGACATCTCGCCCTCCAAGCTTCTCATCCCTCTCTCCTACGCGGCGATCCTCGGCGGGATGTGCACACTCATCGGCACTTCGACCAATCTCGTGGTCAACGGGCTCATGATCTCCCACGGCTACGAGTCCATGAGCCTGTTCGAGCTCTCTCCCGTGGGCCTGCCCATCGCCTTGCTCGGCATCCTCATCGTCGCGGTGGTGGGCGTGAGGCTGTTGCCAGATCGTCGGGACGTGACGGCGCAGCTGCGCGAAACCCAGCGTGAGTACCTTGTTGAGTTGACCGTGCAGCCGGGCTGTCCGCTCGTGGGCAAGACCGTCGAGGGAGGCGGTTTGCGCCATCTCAAGGGGCTGTTCCTCGTGCACATCGAGCGCGGTGGGCATGTGCTCGGACCTGTGCCGCCCAACGAGGTCATTGCCTTGGGCGATCACCTTGTGTTCACCGGCGCGGTCTCGACCATCATAGACCTCAAGACCATTCGAGGCCTCGAGCCCGTGGGCACGACGGACATCGGTTTGTGGGCAACGGGCAAGCTCGGCGAGCTGAGGCTGTTCGAGGTGGTCGTGTCCCCGTCTTCGCCCCTCGTGGGCATGGGTGTGCGCGCTGCTGAGTTCCGCAACCGCTACGATGCGGCCGTGATCGCCGTGCACCGCGTCGGTCAACGCGTGGCCGGCAAGATCGGCGATATCGTGCTTCGTTCCGGTGACACCCTGCTCCTCGAGGCCGACGAGGCCTTTGCGAGGCGCTGGAGCAGCTCTATCCACTTCTATCTCGTCAGTGAGGTGGCCGACGCGCAGCGGGTGCGGCACGAGAAGGCGCCGCTGGTGCTTGGCGTGCTCGTGGCCATGGTGGCCTTGCCGGCCTTCGATATCCTGCCCATGGCCGTGTCGGCCATTGCCGCGGCCGCGCTGCTCGTGCTGGTCAAGGCCCTCTCGCCTGCCAGCGCCAAGAGCTCCATAGATCTGTCGGTGATCGTAGTCATCGCCTGTGCCCTGGGCGTGGGACAAGCTCTTCAGTCCAGTGGGCTCGCGTCCAAGGCCGCAGAGCTCCTGCTGGGCTCGTCGCGGGATACGAGTCCGTTCGTGGTGCTGGTCCTCTTCATGCTCGCCACGAGCGTCTTGACCGAGATCATGAGCAATGCCGCCACCGCCGCCTTGCTCTTCCCCCTCGCCGTGGAGGCTGCCACCACCGCGGGGTTCGAGGCCCGACCCCTCTTCATCGGGATCGCCATCTCGGCCTCTTGCTCGTTCGCCACCCCGCTCGGCTACCAGACCAACCTCATGGTCTACGGACCGGGTGGCTACAAGTTTACGGACTTCCTACGCATCGGTCTGGTGATGAACCTCCTGGCGCTGGTGGTGGGGTCGCTCGCCATTGGCCTCGTGTACGGGATTCTCTGACTGATCCTAAATGGCGACAAGAATATGACATCCTTCAACAGCATCAACACCAGGAATCGAGGACGGCATGTTGGATGTACTCATTATCGATCCCGATCCGGCGACGCGCGACGAGCTGCGAATCGTCACACAAGCATGCGGACGAACCGTGGAGGTCTGCGCTTCGGCGCGCTCAGGGTTAGAGGTGATTCATGCCTGGCAGCCTCGTGTGCTTGTCGTGGAGCTGATTCTCCCCGACGTCGATGGCTTTTCGTTCTGTCAGCGTTTGCGAGACGATGCTCGATACGACGACCTGAAGATCCTCTGTATCTCCAGTTTGTCTTGGGGCACCGTAGATCTGGCGTCGCTGCTGAAGCGTCGCTTCTCTGCGAAGTATTTGGCCAAGGGGTCCCTGTATTCCGATTATATTCGCACGTTGGACAAGCTTCTCGGCGGGAGTGTGTCTGAGCCACCGCTGGAGGCAGGCTCTGTCTTGGGCGGACACGAGCAGGCTGCCGTGCGAACCATGACCGAGGAGTTTGAGGCTGTCATCGCGGCTAGGAGCTGGCATCCACGCGCCTCGGTCCGTTTCGAAGTGGAGTTCGAAGTCACTTTTAGCACCGGAAAGCAACTCGCAACCGAGTTTACGAAAAACATCTCCAGAGGCGGATTGTTTATTGTGACCAAGGATCCTCCTCCCATGGATGCGATGGTCGATATCACGCTGCGGCTCCCACACATAAAGCGCGATCTCAACGTGCGTGGCAGAGTCGTTCATCGCGTATTGGAGGCTAAGCCGAACAGCCCCACGGGCTTTGGGCTGCAGTTCGAGGATCTCAGTAAAGAGCTCAAGGAGATGCTGGGAAACCTCGCGACGCGACTCTCTGCCCTTGAAGGTTCCAAAGCGCCGGCGCCAGCCGCGCAATGGGTCGTGACCGTGGGTCTTCCCGCAGGGTTTCTTATGGTGCGATCGAGCGGGCTCGGGAGAAAGAACGTGCGGCTCATCGAGCTTCCGGGGATAGATGATGCGCTCGACTTCAGCGGCGATGATCCGTCCATCGGTCTCGTCGTCGCCCAGAGCGCTTTGGGAAAGGATGTGCGAGCCTCTCTGGCGAGAGTGCGCGACGTGTTTCCACGCAGTCCCTGTGTGCTGGTAGGGGCCACCGACCCGAGTCTCGAGGCATGCGCGTTATGTAAAAGGATCGTCCCGCCGGATGCTTCCATCGAACAGACCATAGACATCATCGAGGAGGCTTTGGGTCTCGTTCGACGACGGGAAGCACGCATCCCCTGTGATGCGCCGGCGACGGTTACCTTGCTGGGCGGAGAGCGGACCGCTCGCTTGGTGGATCTGAGCGTAAGTGGGGCTCTGCTCAAGACCGAGGGAGCCGTGCCGAGCGCGTCCCTTCTCAGGATGCATTTCGATCTCCACAAAATAGGCCCCATCGACGTGCGTGCGCTCGTTGTTCGCCAATTCACCAGCGAGCAAAAGAACTTCATAGGTGTGGGATTCTACGATGTGGATGACGAAATGCGGGACAAGTTGAGGCGGTTCGCACAGAGCAACGTGAGTTTCCGCGAATACTTCGACTGGGTGAAGAAACGCCGCTTCGGGTAGGCCACGGCTGTTTTCTCTTGCGAAGAAAGCCCAGGCATAAGAGAGGCAATGTATGCGTAGCTGCGGAATAAAATCTTGATTGGAAAGCCGTAGGACAGGTATTGAGAGGTCACAGACCTAGCCCTAAAGGCTGGCTGGCTGCACCAACTCGGTTGAGAGGAAGAAAAAGCGATGACCAAGGCGGATATTTTCGAACGCGTGTACGGTAAGGTCGGCGGGTTTGCCAAAAAGGAAGCTGCCGACATCGTCGAGTCGGTGTTCATGCTGATGAAGAAGACTTTGTCCGAGGGTGAGAATCTCAAGATCTCGAGCTTTGGCACCTTCGTCGTTCGCGGAAAAAAAGCGCGCATGGGTCGCAATCCACAGACAGGCCAACCCCTCATGATCACCGATCGCCGTGTGCTTACCTTCAAGCCGAGCCATGTGCTCAAGGACTTGCTCAACCACCACATGCGGCAGACCGAGTAAGACTCTTCGGCGAGGCGAGAGCCTGGGTATGACCTCTTGGTGCCGCAAAGGTCATGGCAAGAGGACACAGAGGTCGCGAGACCATCCCTCGTTTTTCTCTCGGTCAGTTTTCTTCCTTGGCCCTGGAAAGGAGCCCTGCCTTGCGGGTCGAGACCTCAACCGCGTCGATCAATGCGATGGGCAGACCGCGTTCCTCAAGCTTGACGAGTCCGTCGATCGTGCAGCCGCCCGGTGTGGTCACCTCATCTTTGAGCGCGGCAGGGTGCTTGCCTGTTTCGAGCACCAGAGTAGCCGCACCTAGCAGGACCTGAGCCGCCACCCGGCGCGACACGTCCCTGGGCAACCCCATTTTGACCCCGCCTTCGGCCAGCGCCTCGATAACCTTGAACGCAAAGGCCGGGCCGCATCCCCCAAGACCAGTCGACGCATTCATGTGGCGCTCGTCGAGCTCCTCGACCCGTCCCACAGCCTCCAGAAGTCCGAGCGCTAAAGTCACATGCTCGTCGGTCGCATGGCGGCCGCGGCAGATAATCGTCGCCGATTGGTGAACGAGCGCTGCGATGTTCGGGTTTGCGCGAATCACAGGGAGGTCGAACCCCGACATCTCCTCTATCCGCCGTGTGGACAGCCCAGTCACGATCGATATGAGAAGCTGTCCTGGCGAAAGCGAGCCGCTCATCTGCGCCATGGCCGAAGCGGCCGCATCCGGCTCCACTGCGAGAAAGATGACCTTCGCCTCCCGTGCTGCTTGGGCATTTTCAAGGGTCGTGCGGAGCCCGCGTTCGGCCAACCTCGTGAGCGAGGTGGCATGCCGCGCAGTGACCACCAAGTCGGAGGCCCCGATCTTCTCGCGCACGAGCAACCCGTCGACAAGAGCCGTTCCCATCTTACCCGCACCGCCGATGACGGCGACCTTTATTCCATCCATTGAAATGGCCACTCCTTAGCCAATCACGTTGCGCTCCACAGCTGTAGGGTAGCACTGGTCTCGAGGGGGCGCTTGTGAAGTCGACCGCGTCGTCAAATGCATTCTCCTCAAGAGGGCTCCCTCAATCATTGCGTGTCCGAGGAGAAGCGCGTCCGAATCTCACCTTTCACAGCACGGGTGAAAAACAATCGATAGAAGTTTCCAAGGTGAAGTGGCTGACCGGGTAGCATCGCTCTGCGTGGAACATGTCGATCGAATACACCTCGCCAGGGATCAAACCCAGCTCGTCCAAGTCGACGGAACCGGTTTGGTCATTATGAAGGCCGCCGATGTCCACCACGAGCTCGTCGTCGATGAACACCCAAACGTCGTCGTCGCCCAAGAAGCTGAAGACTTGGCCGGGCTTGTATTTGAACTCGGAATGGATCTCGGTGGTAAAGCCCCCTTGTCCAGGCACGATGACGTGGTCATCGCTCGCGTATTTGAAAAGCCCTGAGCCAGCCGGCGTTTCTACAAGGGGAATGACGCCTGTGGAGACGACGTTCGCCGCTGTGTTGTGAAACCAATCGCGGAAGGTTTGCGCCGAGGTGATCATGGGGTTCGAACCGCCGGTGACTGCCGGAGGATTTGGGTTGTAGATGGGCTTTCGATCCTTGTCGAGGGAGGTGAGGATCAGCCCGGCCGTGATACCCTGGCCGGCCATGTTGCAGTGGAAATCGGGGTGGTCGTCCTCCAGCGCGAAGTCGTAGTACGTGACATTGATCTGATGAGGGCATTCCTCCTGCGTGTCTGTGTCCCCGTGGTTGTCTGAGCTCGAATCGGTATTTTCCGTAGTGTCTGTGCTGGTGCTTTTTTCTGAACCAGTGTCTCGGGCATCTGTATCCCCATGGGTTCCGCTTTTCGTCGCCTGACTAGCTTCACACGCAACCGTGGAAAGCATCGCTGCAAAAAGCGCGAATCGAATCAGAGTGACGCGTTGAGCCTGTGTGGCGAGGTGCCGCATTGTTCATCCTCCTCACTTTCCCTCTTACGAGGTACCCAAACCCCTGCTCGGGTCCAGTGCTCGGGAAGTATAGCACCTCTTCAAAGGGGGGATTCACTTCGACGATCGGTGCGGCTCTTCATCCGTCAGGCTTTGCAGGTTCACATTTTTGAGGAATGACAGATGGGCCATGAAACAAAATGCGCTAAACATATTGAGAACTTAGATTGAGAAATGGTAACTTCTCAAAAAGGCGTGGCGTGTGCCGCAGCGACGAGGACTGTTCGAGTCGTCCTACCACGGAAGATCGAATGACCATGTTCGAGTTGCCGCAGGAGCGAAGGTATACGCCACGACTTTTTGAGAACCTACGAGAAATGGAAAGAGAAACGAAGAAAAGCCATAGGCAGTTAGCCTCTGGCGCGATGGTAGACCACTTCAAGGTGTCTCACTTGATAGGCCAGGGGGGCATGGGCGAAGTGTACCTGGCACGGGACACCCGGCTCGGCCGCAAAGTCGCGCTCAAACTCGTTCGAGCAGAAGAATTCGGTGATCCGGAAGTCAAAAAGCAGTTCTTGTTCGAGGCGCGGATCACGGCCCAGTTCAGCCACCCGAGTATCGTCACCATTCATGCTGTGGGCGAGCACATTGGGTACCCTTATCTCGCCTTGGAATACCTCGATGGAGAGTCACTCAGTGCGCGACTCGAACATGGTCCTTTGGGTATGCTTGAGACGGCCCGAATCGGGCTCTCGATCGCCGATGCGCTTGCCGAGGCCCATTCTCACCGTGTCTTGCACCGCGACCTGAAGCCCGACAACGTTTATCTCTGCAAGGACGGCCGAATCCGAGTCCTGGATTTTGGTCTCGCAAAGCTCATCGCGCCCATACTGAGGGAGCGTGCCTCCACGCCCCCGAGCGAGCTTTTCACGCCTGATTTGCCGCCGCAAAGCCCCATCGAAGAACGAGGCTTTATCGGTACGCCTCACTACATGGCTCCAGAGCAATGGGGACTCGAAGAAGTGAGCGGCCCAGCAGACGTCTTTGCACTAGGCTGCATTTTGTATGAAATGCTGACGGGAAAAACGCCGTTCCAAGGTGAGACGCTGCGCAAACTCCGAGACGTGGTCTGCTTTGCCGAGAGACAGCCCATCGCCACACCCGGAGTGACCTTGGAGTTCAAAGAGCTTGTGATGCTTTGCATAGCCAAGAAGCCTGAGGATCGGCCACATGTTGCAGAGATCACCGCGGCGCTGAGCGATATTTTCGCAAGAAGGCGTGGCCAAGTCGAAGCCGAAGCGAATCCGTTTCGCGGTCTGTTGCCGTTTACTGAAGAGCATTCGGGGAGGTTTTACGGACGGGATGAAGAGATCGGAGCCTTTGTGGAGCGGTTGCGGGAGACACCCGTGCTAGCAGTGGTCGGGCCATCCGGGGCAGGTAAAAGCAGCTTTGTGCAAGCCGGAGTCGTGCCGCGGCTCAAAGAACAGGGGCCATGGCTTGTGCTCAGTCTGCGGCCAGGAACGAAACCCTTTGAGGCGCTGGCAGGGGCAATCATTCGCACAAGAAAGGCGATTCCCCAGGGTATCAAGACGTCGCTTGTCACCGTGAACCCTGATGAGGAGTCCGCACTTGCAGCGGACCTCATGTATACGCCGGGGCTTCTCGGCATTAGGCTCATCGAGCACGCAGAAGAGAAGTGCACCGAGATCCTACTGTTCGTCGATCAGCTGGAGGAACTCGTCGCGCTTTGTACAGACGAAGAGATGCGGCGGTGTTTTATGGAGGCGCTGAGCGCAGCAGCGGACGATGCGCGTTCACCTGTGCGAGTGGTGGCCACTTTGCGCGACGATTTTTTGGGCAAGTTGGCAGAGGGTTCTGCAGCGCGCTCTGCGTTGTCGCAGGTGGTGGTGATCAGAAGCCCTGAACCGAGTGCGCTTGCCGAGATCGCGTCGCGGCCTCTCAATGACGCGGGTTATGCCTATGAAGATCCCGCGTTGCCGCAGGTGATGGCGACATCTGTGCAAGGGGAATCCGCGAGCTTGCCTCTTCTGCAATTTGCTCTGAGTGCACTGTGGAAGGCGCGGGATCAGGAGAGAAAGATCATTACTCAATCTGCGTATGCCGCGATTGGCGGAGTGGAAGGAGCCCTGGCTCAGCACGCAGATGGAATCATGTCAGGGTTATCGGAGGTCGACTTCAGAGCTGCACGAGAGATCTTCCTGCGCCTTGTCACGCCATCAGGTACCCGGCGCGCGACAGCGCGGGTCGAACTGCTTTCTGGCCTTCCTGCCAGCGCGGGGGAAGTCCTTGACCGTTTGGTGCAAGAGCGAGCAATCGTCGCGCGCAAGGCGCGGGGTAGAGGCGAGGCAGAGTTCGAGATCGTCCACGAATCGCTCATCCGTCGGTGGGAGCAGCTTGCGCGATGGCTTGACGAGAGCCGGGAGGAACACTCATTTCTAACCGAAGCAACCCAAGCCGCAGCTCTGTGGGAAAATCGCGGTCAGAAGGTGGATGAGCTGTGGCAGGGAGATGCGCTGCGCGACGCAGAGCGACTGGCGACGCGGCTGCAAGCGCTGCCCATTAGTGTAAAACGGTTTCTCGATGCGGGGCGTTACCATGCGCTCAGACGCCAGAAGATCAAGCGACTCGCTGTGCTCTTCGCGTTCACCTTTCTCACACTCGTGTCTGCAGGGCTCTTTTTCTTTAGTCGTGAAGCACAGCGCCAGAGGGAAGTCGCCGAGACACAGCGCAAAGCAGCCGAAACACAAAGGGCTGCAGCCGAGGTTCAACGTGCGCAAGCGCTTTATGCCATGGCGCAGGGGCTCACCAAAAAGGCGAGTGAGCTCAATGCTGCACTCGATTATACGTCAGCCGCGATCTACGCTGCTGCGTCCTTGCTCAACAACCCGGCAAATCCTGGCAGCCCGCAATACAGATCTTCGTTTGCCGCTGCCTCAGAGGCTGCGCGCGACTTGGTGCTGGACGCGCGCGGCGAGCTCACCCTCGCGCAGCTCGGCAGTTTCTATGGGAGATACCGGCGTTTCGTTGCTTCATCAGAGGTGAGGCAGATCGCGCTCACACAGGACGGCTCGCGGTTGCTCGCTGGATTGAACGACGGCACGATCGTGGTTTTTGATGTCCCGAGCGGAAAGCGCCTCATAGAGAAACCGATGCATTCCGACATCGCTGTCTCCCTTGCGATATCTCATAACGGCGCGATGGCAGCGAGCAGTAGCTCCTCTGAAGGGATTCGTCTCTTTCGACCAGACACAGGCGAGCTCATCGGTATGCTCGTGGGGCACAAAGGAGAAGTGCGCGCTCTGGCGTTTACTCCAGATGGCACAGCGCTTCTTTCTGGTGGCCAAGATGGCACGATTCGCATTTGGGATCTCACCACGCAGCGTCAAAGAGCCATACTCCAAGGCAATGGTGCGGAAGTCACATGCCTTGCTCTCTCGAAGAGCGGGCACACCCTCGCGGTGGGAACGTGGGACGGTTTGCTCCGCACCTGGAATCTGCCCGAGAGAACACTGCGCGACAAGCGAAACGCACACACCGACGGCATCTCAGACATCGCGTTCAACGCGAATGAGGATATTTTGGTGACGAGCTCCTGGGACGGCACCGTTGGGACCTGGCAAATGGCCGATCTGACGCTCATACACCGCAAGGACTTCAAAGCTGGTTTCATTTATGGCATGCGCGCACTGGGTGACGGCTCACTCATAGCCACCCTCAATAAAAAAAGAGAATTCATGGTGACAGACACCTCTTCTGGAAAGGATCTATTGCGAATTCCAGAAGCCTATGCGTCAGAAGGAATCCATCCTGCCACAACACCTTCTGGTGAGTTCATCGCGTTTCAACGAGACGGGCAAACCATCGAGGTCTGGAGACAACTCGGGCCAGAGCGCATCTCTGTGGTGGGAACAAGCAGCCACCGCGTCGCAGGACTTGCCTGGTCGCCCGACGGGGCGATCCTCGCGAGTGCGAGCTCGGACAAAACATTGCGGCTCTGGGACTCGCGCTCAGGGCAAGAGACCCAGGTGATGAAAAGCACCTCTGAGTTCACGGCCAATATTGCTTTCTCCAAAGATGGAAGCCGGCTTGTGACACTCAACAGGGACAAGACACTCGGCATATGGGATGCAGCGAAGGGCACTCTGGTCGCTTCAGTGGACATGGCCGACGAAACCTGGGGCTTTGGACTCTCTCCAGATGGCACGACCGTCGCTCTGAACGGAGGAGAAGGCTCCTTATGGCTCGTGGTTCTCGCTTCTGGAAAGGTGACCAAACGCCCAGACGTCAAGATGCAGCGTTCTCAGCCCGGCGAGTTCACTTCGCCACGGTCACTGCTGATAGGGACCCAGGACGATGGCATGGAAGCATGGGATCTCGACTCAGGTATCCACCATCGATTAGCCCTGCGTACTACATGCTCATTCTCGAGTTGGTTGCCCCAGAGACGTCTCCTGTCTTGCGTCAGCTGGGCCGAAAAGATCTTCTTCTTGTTCGACCCAGACAAGGGCCAGGAGGTGTGGCGCGTCCCCGTGCGTCATGACGGCTCCTTCAGAAACTCGATGGATGAGCGATTTTCCTTTTTACTGACGAGCAATACGCTCACGGTGCTCTCCCTCGACACAGGCTCACCGCTGATGCGCCTAGGCTTCCCTGGAGAACGCGTTCTTCCATCACCTGACGGCAGAAGGCTCGCGTTCTCCTCAGACAATGTCGTCATGACAATGCCCTTTGAACCAGAGGTGATCGCCAAGACTGGAACTGAAGCAGACAAATCGCTCGCGCAGGCAGAAGCTCTGGCAGGCAGGCATCTCAACGGATTCAACCTCGAGCCACTCGGCGACCGATAAAACCGGAGGGAACGAGG
>JALOQD010000329.1 GCA_025453525.1 Myxococcota bacterium | reverse complement strand
GACGAGGCGTATCCGTCGATACGTCGAGGAGAAGCAACGCAGCGAACGCCCGAATTCGGCCGAAATGCGACCGAGGAGATTTTTTCACAAGCTCTCAGGGTTGCGCCGAAGCGCCGATCACGGCCTCGTAGCTCGCGCCGAAACGGAGCTCGTCCATCACCACCGGGTCACTCCTCGCAAAGGTGATGGTGTCGTACTGTGACTGATCGACCGAGACCGTGAGCTTGGAGATGGGCGCTCCGAGGTTCATTGCGGTGTCGGGCTGGTACAAAGAAATGGTGTCGCTGGCATCGCCCCACACGATCTTGCCGACGATCAGTCCGTGTTGATCATTGCCATAGGTGGTCCCTGTGAAATCGCCGAAAACGTTCCCGTCAATGAAATCGCCCGAGGCTACGTCGCGGAATTGGGTGGCCACAATTCTTCCGGGAACTGCGTCTATGTACCCGAGGGTCACACCGAGGCCAGAGCCGGGCTGCAGGCCGTCTTTTGTAATCCAGTACTGATAGTTGCCTGGGGCAAAGGAGCTATTTGCCAGGGCAAACGCCAAGCGGGCGTTCAAAGTATTGGCGGGATTGCCAGCGCCATCGCGGCCATAGCCCATCTCCAAGCTGAACCAGAGGGTGGCGCCACTCGCGAGCAGGCCGGTGCTGGCCAGCGCTGACGCACTCACACTGCGGGCGCCGCCAAAGCGATTCACACCAAAATCCAGCTTCCCAATGGACCCGCCGCACAAAGGGAGTGCCCCGTAGGCAAGGGAGGTCTCGACGACCGTTGTGGGCCTTTCGCCCGAATGCGCCGACCACGAGCCCAAAAGACCGATCTCGGAGGTGCCGGATTGGAGATGCAGGTCGCCAACAGCATAATCGAACGGCTCGTAGATCACGGCATGTGCGCCCGGATCAGAGCCTGTGTCTGGATCAGAGCCCGTGCCTGTGTCAGAGCCCGTGCCTGTGTCAGAGCCCGTGCTTGTATCAGAGCCCGTGCTTGTATCAGAGCCCGTGCCTGTGTCAGAGCCTGTGCTCTTCAGAGGAAAATCCCAAGAGCAGCCCGGGGCCCCACCGAGCAGAGCTCCCAGCGACAGGACCGCGAGAGAAACTGTCATTCGTCTTTGCATTTTGAACCTTGTAGAATCTCATCGCGCCATATCGGACAAACGCTTTGCTTCTACCCGTTAATTGTAGCCACTTATTCTCTTTGCCAAGCGTCTCGACGCCGCTAAAATACTGTCCCTAGAGGACAATCGCGGGAGCAACACAGAGCGTGATTCAAACCTCGCGATCCCGGCACACTCTGGCACAGTCGCCAGGTCAGCGCAGGGCTCTTTCCTCATTCTTCTCAGGCACATAGGAGTGCCCATTCGGACTGGCACGCCTCGTGCATCTGCTGACGTAGAAGAGAAACCCACGCCGATGACGTCGGCGTCACACCGGGAGGCTAGAATATGTTACAGAGAACACAAACTTTCGGACTCATTTCGTGGCTGGGAGTTGGGGCACTGGCAGGGTGTCTATCTTCTGGTTGCTCCACCGAGCCAGAGTTGCAGCCGCGCTCGTCCACGCACAGCCTCCAAATCTTTGGGTCGTGCGAGGAGCTCACCGCGTTTACTCGGCAAGCAGCCCATGAGCAGCTCCGAGCCACGCTCGAGGCCCAAAAGCAGGAGGCCCTCGCCTGCCTCTCGGGCGAAGGTGGCGGAATGGTGGAGACGGACATATCCTCGGACTCCGAGGACAACAGTTGGGACACGGGCGGAGGGGACGAGGACTGGGGTGAGGGCGAGGGCGAGGGTGAGGGCGAATACGATACAGACTACACAGAGCCCACGGAGCAGGAAGATGGCGTCCACGAGGCGGACATCGTCAAAACCGATGGTCGACACATCTTCTTCGTCAGAGGCCAAGAGCTCCTCATCGTGACCGTGGATAGCAGTGGAAAGCTCGCTCTCGTGAGCAGCACACAGCTCGATGAGCCCGTGCAGGAGCTCTTTCTCCACGGTGATCGGGTCATGGTGTTTTCGAGCCCCTACTACTACGAGGTTCCCGAGTCTCTGCGGCAGTCGGAAGAGGGCGATTTCTCCCCATCCTTCACCCGGGTGCGCGTATTTGACGTGACCGACGCGTCCGCGCCCAACGCGGTGTTCGACACCATTTACAGCGGCGCCTATGTCTCGGCGCGCATGGTCGATAGCGCGGTGCGGATCATCTTGCGCGGCTCGTTCCGCCTCTATGAAGACTTCCGCGGCATCGACCCTTGGGCGTTCTGCGGCCTGCCCAAAGAAATGGGCATCGCGGCGGTGGAAGCGGCCTTCGACGCTGCTCTCGAGCAAGCGGCTGGACTGTACGAGAACTTCGATGCCAAGGAGAAGATCCCTGCCTCTCTCGACATGCTCAGCACAGGCGCTTCGCCAGAGCCCATGGTCGATTGCGGGCAGATCTACGGCCCCGGCACGCCTGAAGGCACGGGCCTGCTCACCATCGTCACCCTCGACGCCGCACAACCCGAGACAAAGGCACGCAACACGGCGGTGCTCGCGGATCCAGGCCTCGTGTATGCAACCAGTGAGGCGCTGTACGTGACGAGCTCCCGCGCCTATGCCGCGGCGGCCTTCAGCTTGGGGCTCTGGAGCGAGGAGGTCAGCGGCCTTCACAAGTTCGACATCGGCAGCGATCCGAGCGGCGTCTCCTACCTCGGCAGCGGCGTGGTGCCGGGCCGGATGCTCAACCAATTCTGCCTCGGCGAGCACCAAGGCTTCCTCCGCGTGGCAAGCACCACTGGGCAGATGTGGGAGAACACCTCGGACAACCACGTCACCGTGCTTCAAGAGAAGGACGGCGTCCTCGAGACCGTGGGCCAGCTCTCTGGCTTTGGTCAGGGCGAAGAGATCTACGGCGCGCGGTTCATGGGCGAGCGTGGATTCGTCGTCACCTTCCGGCAGACAGATCCGCTGTTCACCCTCGACATGTCGAATCCGTATGAACCCCGTATCGCTGGCGAGTGGCAAGGCCCGGGCTACTCGAGCTACATGCAGCCCGTGGGCGCAGGCAGCCTGTTTGCTCTCGGCCAGGACGACGGTGCGGTTGTCTCTCTTTACAACGTAGCCAACCTCGCAGAGCCAGAGCTCGTCGAGCGGCTGTCCCTGGCCCCACATCTGAACCCCTGGAGCGTGGACTCGGTAGCTGTGAGCACCCACAAGGGCGTCACCTTCAAGTCAGACACCGGTCTGCTCGCCGTGCCCTACAGCGGCTACTCGGAATCCGACTACAGCTACAAAGAGGAGACTGGCATCAGCCTCTTGAGCATCAGTGAAACCAACATCGAGCCCGCGGGCCACGTCATCGTCGACGACAACGACTGGACCGAAAACGAGAACGACGGCTACGCCATTGCCTTGCGCGCCCTCCTCGTGGGCGACTTTGTCATCGGCATGTCCGCTTGTCACATGGTCAGCGCCAACGTGAGCTCGCTCGCCAAGGCCGACGAACTGCCGCTCTTCGAGGGCTCCTACTGCGACGACTCCTACATCGACGACGGCATTGACACAGATGGACCGGACGGGTGGGAGACCGCGACCGAGGGGACAGACGGGACTGGTGGGTGGGACACTGGTTCCGAGGCCACAGATGAAGGGGAAGCCACAGATAGCGAGTAGGGGGAGAAGGCAGGCTCTTAGCTCATCCCGAAGCGGCCATCCCTGTCCTTTGACCATCATCAATTCCGGCTGTAATCAATTTCTATCCGCACCGGCGTCTCGACCCCGCCATAGAGGAAGTTGGCCTCGCCCACTCCGGTCAAGCGCTTGCCGTCCTCGCTCAACACAGCACGGACATCGTAGGTGTTCGGGTCTGCGACTGGCACGTAACCATCTTTTTCTGAATTGTACGTATCTTGAAAGACATCGAACGTCTGCTCTGGAGCGGCCGGCGTGCTGATCCCTTCTCCCGGACACAATCTCCGTTCGGTCAGGCTCTCGGATCGGCTGTAGAAAACCCCCACTGGAGGCCCCATGTCGAGCTTGTAGATCCCCTTGCCCTCATCTGCCGACACAAAGCGCGTCGGCGCATCGCTGAACCAGGGGTGTCTCCCGTCGATCTTCCAGGTTTTCGAGCCGCCGCCGTGCAGCTGCGACTTGTCCGATTCGTAGGTCAGACCGCATGGCCGGCTGTAGCTAATGGTCTGCCAATCGCTGGAGGCGTAATTGTAAAAGGTTTCCTTGATCAAAAACTGGTCGTACTCCCTATCGTAGACGAGCGTATCGCGCATGGTGATTTGGCCACTGTCGGCCCAGACCCCGACCGCTGGATCGCCGCTTATGGTGGGCAGGTTGGGAACGGTCTTGCCGTCAGACCATTGCAGATACGTGTACCCACTCCACCGCGGCGCGCATTCCTCTGTTCCGTTCAGACCGAAGCTCCCGCCGAGGAGCATGTCGTTCAGGTCGGGATTGTTGAACACCAGGATCACCCGCGTGACCCTTTCACTCGGACGTCGCCGGCAGAAGACGATTTCGTCCTCGGCTGACACATCCAGGTACAGCCAGTGGTCGTCGATCTTGTAAATCATCTGAATGCCAATGTCGGGAAAGATCTTGTTATTGACCTCGTCCAACCGCACCTTGAGCTTGTCGATGTCGGAATCGATTTTGTAGGCGTAATAGTTGATGCCGCCAGGCTCCATGTCCAGATCGCGCGGATACTCGAAATCGCGCTTCACCGTCTCTTGGACAAGCCCTGGAGGCATGGGAACCAGCGTCGGCATGTTGTCGTGATCCTGGTAGTAGACAAACGGCTCGCTGTTCAGATTCCAAAACGCGTACTCCTTGTGCTCCTGCTTGAAGTTGGCCCGCCGTTCGAGGGCCCGTTGCTGAGTGCCCGGACTAGTCGCGTCTATTAATGCTTGGCGAATCGGACCGGCATTTTTGCCCGCGTTCTGATACAGAAAAAACCACCACAGATAAGAGCCGTAATGGCGGTTGAAGCGAATGTCGAACATCTCCCTGTTGAACGTGGAAAAGATCCCCGGGTCGTACTCGTGCTCGGTATTGCCTAGCGGGTACACGAACTCCTCGGCCCAGACCGCTGTCGATTCATAGAGCCAGGCATCGGTCGGAAAGGGGCGCAGGGGGTAGTGGAACTGCACGCAGTGGAACAGCTCATGAGCGGCCGTGGCTTTGAGGCCCTTTTCGTCTTGGTTCTTCTTGATCCACAGGTTGCAGCGCTTCACCCCGTCGCTATCCACCTCTGCCCTGAAGGCGAGTCCATCGATCGGCGCGCCAAGGTTATCCACCGGACTGGTCTTCAAGAAAACGAGCACCCAGTCGGTGGGCTCGGGGAACCCGGCGGCCTTGTACTTTACGCCTGCCTCGGAAAGGGCGCTGCGCACCGTCAGAGCTGTCTGCATATCAGAGGCCTCTTCCATTTCGATGTAGTACTCCTGACCAGAGGGATGCTTGTTCAGCACGCGGGGGTAGGCAGGCGGTGGCATTTCCCCTGTTGTGGAGTCGCTGTCTTGTGCCTCTTCGAGCAGCGCATCCAGAGACACGTAGCTGTCGGAATGCCAGACGCTGAGCGGATCCGTGGGCGGCAGGACAAACGGGCGAAGCGTCTCTTGAACTGCCGGGCTGAAGGTGTCGAGCTGTTCGGCCACGGCATTGAGTAAGGGGGAGACGTCGTAATGTTCGGTCTCGCTCAGAGCGGCCCCGCGATACTTTTCAAGTAGGTCCGAGGGAAGGAACGCGGCCTGTACGCTGAAGAGGTAGAACTGCTCCTGCGTGATCTCGCCTTTCTCATAGGCATCGAGAATGAGATCCTGACTCGTCGGCGCAAGCTCGACCGGCTCGTTTTCGAACAGCGGCCAGGGCTGTGTATCGGTTTCAACGTCGTCGCGCCAGGCGTCCGATGGCGCAGAATGACCCCATTTGCATCCGATCGCAGACAGGACAACCGAAAGACCCACGGAAACCATCAACGAATAGCGTACGCGAGCGTTCATCATTCCAACCTTTCCAAGGCGGCCTGCGGCAGTGGTCGAAGCGTCTCAATGGCAAAGACGATAGCAGAAAAGAAATCGATGCACATGGAATTGAAATTCTCGATAAGGCTCCTTCTGTCACCGGACATGAGCGTCGAGAAAAAGGCGGTATAGTTTTTTGCTGGCCGTTTTTTTTTGAGCCAGCCCAAGAGGGCGAGATGTTTTTAGACACTGATTTTGTAGAACGGCTCTT
>JALOQD010000050.1 GCA_025453525.1 Myxococcota bacterium | reverse complement strand
GGCCATTTTCGCCTTGACCGGGAAGTCAGGGCGCCGCAGGAACTCGTCGAACCCCGGCAGAAGGATTTTGACATCCATCTTGCCGAGGTAGGTTCCGAGACGGGTGGCGTCCTCTGGTGAGCCGAGTTGGCCGATGGAGATGGCCGCGTCCGCCACACCGCGCTCGAAGGCGCGGAACAGCAAGGGAACCGACGCCTTGTCGTTGCGCTTGCCCAGGGCGAGGGCGGCAGTGGCTCGGACTTGGGTGTCGGAGTCCCGCAGACACTCCTCGACAGCGCGAGTGGCCGGGGCGTCCTCGAACCCTTCGAGGGCGAAGAGCGCAGCGATGCGGGCGTCTGTCCTGCGATGCGCCAGGTACTCGATGAGAATTGGCAAAGCCTTTTTGTTCCCGAGCGTCCCGAGTGCCTGGATGGCGCTGTTCGTGATATCGTTTCGTGGACCTGTGCGCAGCAAATCGATGAGCGGTCCCACCGCGTCCTTGGCCGAAGCCACGGCTATGACCTGGATGCCGCTGAGCACTTCCTCGGGATTGGGGCTCCTCAGCTTATGCAGGGCGTCGCGGACTTCCCGCTTCCCTGTCGTGGCCGAAGGTGCGGCTCCCCCCTTGGGGGCGGCCAGGACCGTTGGCGCGGCAAACGTCAAAAACAAAGCCATCAGCATGGGTGGAGTGCGCATTGTCCTCCTCGTGTCGTGTAAAAAACCTCGGAGCCTACAGAACACATCATGCCTGCGGAACTCGGGCATGAAAAGGACGACTCAGACAGTCCTCGGCCTTCCACGGGATACCCAGTTTCCTCGTATCGGTCTTTTAGCGGGTCGTTGTATTTTTTTAACTCCGATCGGGATAGACGGCGCTCGTCGAGATGGCCAACGCCCTGTTTCGAGAGCCATGGCAGCCAGAGCGGGGATCCGCTTCCTTGGGTTGTGGACACTCGGGGAATTCAGTTCAAGATAACCCGATATATCAAAAACCCATCCCGAGGAGGGAGCATCAATGGGAAGAAAAATCGGCTCTGCCATCGGATTGATCGTGTTCGCTGTCGCGGGATTCTATACTTTCACGCAATCGAAAACCGACAACAGCATTATCGAAGTGCATAACAAAATGATTGAAATTGAGTCCGCCACTTTCGATCTTTATGAAGCGACCGCTGACCGGCCGGCCCAGGCCGCTCTCCTTGAGGACGGGGCGAACAAGCTCCGCGCCCTCGAGGTTTCCTCGCTTCCAAAGGACTACCAGGGTGCGTTCAAGAGACTCGCAGAGGCGTACTCCCAGGCAGCGGCGGTGCACAAGGGGACCCCAGTGGACGAAGCCAAAGTGCAAACGAGTCTCGAAAAACTAGACAAAGCCAAGGCTGATCTCCTCAAGCTGACAGATGCCCGCGAGGGGATCGAAGTCACCGACTAGTACCGCAGACCGGAAGATCGTTCCGTAAGTCGCCAAAGGGATCCGCGGCGAGGGCAAGGCGCGACGACGAGTCATGCTTGTCGGCATGTCGAGGAGGAGCAACACAGCCATCGGCGGGGAGGACCGGCGAAATAAAAAAGGAAATTGCGGTTTGCGGTACTAGCCCATCCCTGGGCAGGGTGCCATTCGACAAACCCCCGGCGTTTCTTGGGGGCCGCGGACTTTGTGTAGCCAAGCTGTTTTTTTGTGTTGCCCTGCCTGCTTGTCGATTGTTACTCTCGACAATCGTGGCGAGTAGGGCCTGCTGCCGAAAACCGCTTCCATGCAATCAGCAGGGGAAAGGTGACGAGAATGCGTTTGGGCCTCATATGGATTTCAATTTTGACCTTGGTGGGGATGGGGGCGGGCTGCAACGAGTCTTCCTCCAAGGACGACGCTAACCAGACCTCGACAGCAGACCAAGTTGTAGGCGAAGGCGAAGGCGAAGGGGAGGGAGAAGGAGAAGGCGAAGGGGAGGGAGAAGGAGAAGGAGAAGGCGAGGGAGAGGGAGAAGGAGAAGGCGAAGGCGAAGGCGAGGGAGAGGGCGAGGGCGAAGGGGAGGGAGAAGGCGAAGGGGATGACGACCCAGGCAGCATCGCCGACGCGTGCTCGGACTACGATTGGGACAAGGCCAGCTACGAATACGCCGAGACCTATCCCTCTGGCCCCTATGGATTCAAAGGCCAGATGTGCTGGAAGTGGGACACGGCCGCGGGCACTGGCTCGGGTGAGTGGTCGGGCAACGGTGACACCATGCACGACATCTGTCTGCCCAACCACGAGGGCACGCAGGTTTGCCTCTCTGATTATCGCGATGGCGACCACGACCTCCTGATCGTCAACATCGCAGCTCGGGACTGCTCAATCTGCGCCTTGGCCGCCAAGGACGAAGAGAAGTTCAACGCCGCGTTCGTCGAAGCAGGATGGAACCCCGTGTGGGTGACCATCATGGAAGGAACCATTGCCGGCGGCAAGACCGGCGACAAAGACGCAGCCAACTGGAAGGCGAAGTACAAAGTGCAAAGCGAGGTCCTAGGCGACCTCACCAACGAGTGGCGCGATCGCATGTTCAGGGACAAGTGGCCGGGAGACATGAGGGACGGCACCCCGCTCTTCTTCTTCGTCGATCCCCAGACCATGAGCGTATGGGACGCCATGGCCGGCTGGGTCCCTGCCTCTCAGTGGACCATGTTCATCGACCAAATGCTCGGTTTGCTCGACTACTGCAGACAATCCTCCAGCCTCTAAGATTCGCCATCGCGATTGACACGCGTTCTGCCTAATGATAGAGCGTGCGTCCGAGCCGGTGTGGACCGAAGGCCTCTCGCCCCAAGGAGAGGAAGGCGGGCCCGGCAGTCACCCCGCCAAGGTCACACGCTCGTATTGGGGCGTAGGCTAGTGGTAGGCCCCGGGATTTTGGATCCCGTATCCGTAGGTTCGAATCCTACCGCCCCAACCAGAAAACACACCCCTCGCTCGTGCGAGGGGGAACCGTGAGGCCGTTCATGCGAACGAGGAGTGGCATGGCATTTCAGACGATCAGCCTGTTCTCGGGTGGAGCCAATCTGCCGCTGGCTCAAGCGATTAGCCGCGCTGCGAGCATCAAGCTCGGCACTCTCACCATCAAGCGCTTTTCCGACGGTGAAGTGTTTGTGCAAATCGAAGAAAATGTCCGCGGCTCGGATGCGTTCGTCATCCAGCCCACTTGCCCGCCCGTCAACGACAATCTGATCGAGTTGCTCGTGATCATCGATGCGCTCAAGCGAGCCAGCGTCGAATCCATCACCGCCGTGGTGCCCTATTACGGTTACGCCCGTCAGGACCGCAAGGTCTCGCCCCGCACGCCCATCAGTGCCAAGCTCGTGGCAGACCTGTTGCAGGCCGCGGGCGTCCATCGCGTGGTGGCCGTGGACTTGCACGCAGGTCAGATTCAGGGGTTCTTCGATGTGCCGTTCGACAACCTGTACGGCCTCTCGGTGCTCACGAGCCACTTGCGTTCCCGTGTGAGCGGAGAAGTCACCGTGGTTTCTCCCGATGCCGGCGGCACCGAGCGAGCCAGGTCCTTTGCTCGCAGGCTCCATGCCAAGCTCGCGATCATCGATAAAAGGCGTCCCAAGGCCAACGAGTCGGCCGTGATGCACATCATCGGAGAAGTGGCTGGCACCGAGTGCATCATCGTCGACGACATGGTGGACACGGCCGGTACGCTCACCAACTGCGCCAAGGCGTTGGTGGACGCCGGAGCCAAGAAGGTTTTTGCCGCCGCGACCCATGGCGTGCTCAGCGGCCCAGCCATCGACCGTCTCGCCGAATCGCCTATCGAGGAGTTCGTGGTCACCGACACTATTCCGGTGGACCAGGAGAAGCGGACCCGCGGTCGAATTACCGTGGTGACATGTGCTCCGCTGCTGGCCGAAGCCATCAAACGCATCCACACAGGCGACTCCGTGAGTGGCCTGTTCCAAGAAGAATAAAAAAGAGAAGGAGCCGAGCTATGGATTTTCCGAAAGTCGAAGTGAGCTACCGCGAAGTGTCTGGCAAGGGGTTTTCTCGCAAGCTGCGCCGCTTGGGCAAAGTGCCCGCCGTCCTCTATGGAAGCGGTATGGAGACCTTGACTCTGTCCGTTCCGCCGCGAGAGCTGGTGCGCACCCTCGCCGGTCCACGCCGCGTGAACACCCCCGTGGTCTTGGCCATCACCGGCGCGCCCCAGGGCGCTCCGGCCGAGGTGCTCGTCATGGTGCGCGACCACCAATATGACCCCGTTTCTCGCGAGCTTCTGCATGTGGACTTCATCAAGGTGTCCACCGACAAGAAGGTGCGCGTCGAGGTGCCTGTCGTAGTCAGCGGTCGCGCGGTCGGCGTCCAGGCCGGCGGCAAGCTGCATTCGCCCTGGCGCTCCCTCCCCCTGGAGTGCTGCCCTCAGCATATCCCGGTGTCGATAGAGGTCGACGTCACGCCACTCGAGATCAACCAGTCCATAAAGGTCAAGGATCTCCGGTTGTCCGAGGGCGTGAGCGTGGTGCTTCCGCCTGAGTCCCATGTGGTACAAGTCATGGTCGCCAGCAAGGTCATCGAGGAGAAAGAAGAGGGTACCGCCGTTGCCGCCGCGGCTCCGGTTGCCGCGGCTCCTGCTCCTGCGGCCAAGAAGGACGACAAGAAGGACGCCAAGAAATAGTCGCCGCGCCTTGCGCGTCGTTCCCGCTTTTTGCTTCCAGCGAGGCTTAGCTCGTGCAAGACGGTCTTCTCATTGTCGGCCTCGGAAACCCTGGGCCGGAATACGCTCAGACCCGCCATAATCTCGGTTTCATGGTTGTCGATGAGCTCGCCCGACGCATGGGGCTCTCCACTTTTTCTGACAAATTCTCTTCCAAGCTCACGACAGGACGGCTGGCGGGTCAGGCCCTGGTGTTGTTGAAGCCGCAGACCTTCATGAATCGGAGCGGTCGAGCAGTGGCTCGGGCGGCCGGATTCTACGCGATTCTGCCGAACCGCATTGTCGCGATCCACGACGAGCTGGACCTGCCTTTTGCCACGGTTCGAGTCAAAGTTGACGGCGGCACAGCGGGTCACAAGGGGCTGGCCTCGCTCAAACAAGAGCTTGGGACCACGGCATTTGTCCGGGTTCGCTTGGGCATCGACCGGCCCGCCAGGGGCAATGTGGCAGACTATGTGTTGATGAAATTCAGCCTTCAGGAAGCCCCGTTCCTGTCCGATTTCGTAAGCGCAGGAGCAGATGTGGTCGAGCATATTGCGCAATGCGGCCTGGCCTCGGCAATGAATAAGTACAATGTTCGTCCGGTGCCTGCTTCCGAATGACTCTTTGCCAAGGGATGGGAATGAGCGCGAGCGTACCCTTTACGGCATTCGCGAAAATCAAATGCATTTTTTTAAGGTTAATATCATTGCGCGGCAGGCAGCGCAGTGATAGTAATAAGCCATCCTGTTGCTAGGATGAAACACACGCATCCGATTTGGAAAAAACAGAAAGGAAAAAAATGTCCGAACTACAAATGACTCCCGAACTATTCGATTTTATGATGAAGAAAATCGGTGGACCTGGCATCGTTCGCGTAGAGTTTTTCAGAAACAAAATCGCCTCGCTCGGAAATTCCTCTACAACGATTGGCGAAGTCATTAAGGAAGCGGAATCAGAGGGTTGGGACAGCTGGTTCCGGGCCCTGCGTTTTTCCGAGCTGTCCAAGATGCTCGGCACTAGTGACAAAGGCGTTGCCCGCGCTGGCAAGCGTCTGACCAACAATGAGCGCGACGGTCTCCACAAGAGCATTCTCGACTTCCTCCGCGACAACCCGTGGTCTTCGGCGAAGGTCATTGCTAAGCACGTCGGCATGCCTTCGCGGAACATCGGTCTGCAGCTTAAGGGTCTGCGTGAAAAGGGCATGCTCAAGGCCCAGGGCGAGAAGGCCCAGATGCGTTACTCCCTGGCCTGATCTCTTTCTCTATCACTCACTTTAAACCCTGCTCGAAATCAACGTCATAGGCCTTCCCGCCTAAACGGACAAAACCATCCGTGACGAAAGACCTGGTCTCGCGCTCTATTCGGACACCTTTGATCTCATCCCCTGGCCAGCGTACACTGGCCGTTGCCATGACCATCCGATGTACTTGTCTCCTTCTCGTAATGGCCTTCCTGAGCACCGCCGGGTCGGGCAGGGCCCTCGCCTCCTCTCCCGAAGCGATTCTCCAGCACCAGGTGGGCCTGGCCGCCCTTCAAGCAAAGGACCAGAATCGAGCACTCGCCGCGTTCGAAGCCGCGTGTCTTTCGGACCAAGGGGAAGCGGTCGCATGCCTGGCCTGGGCGAAACTCGCCCGGGAACGAGGAGATATCGCCGCCATAAAGCAGGCCCTCGCCTCTGCTGTCATCCTTGAGCCAAACAGCCTCGAGGCTCGGTATGAGCTCGGCATGCTCCTGCTGGAGCGGCGAGATTACACTTGGGCTGCGGAGCACCTCGCAGCGGCCTTCGACCTTGCGACCTCGAACCAGGACAAGGCGCTTCTCGCCTACTACTTGGGATACGCGCAGCTGCGACTCGGACATCGAGAGAGCGCGAAGTCTCACCTCGAACAATCGCGCTCCGGGCTGCCCGAGCCACTCCAGGCCCGGGTCGACTACTACCTCGGAGTGTTGGCCATGGACGCTGGCGACATGTCTTCTGCCAGAATCCTCTTTGGCAACGCCGCGAGAATCGGGGCAGGCCCATTCGCCTCAGATGCGAACGCTCGCCTGCAGTCGTCGTCCGCCTTTGCGGATCCCCGTGGTCTGCTGGCCAAGCTGAGCGGATCCTTCGGCTTTGACACCCATCCGCTTGCGGATTTCGCGGACGACAACTCCGGCGATCGCGCGGGCGGCGCCCTCAAGAGCCTTTTTCGCGGAGACCTCTCCGGCACATTTGGGAAAAGTGGGCTGGCAGGCCAGGCAGGCCTCACTGTCTACCGGGACCAGAGCTATACCGACATAGGCCGCGATGCCGAAGAGAGCGGCGACCCACGAGCGGCAGATTTCAATTTGACATTGATCCTGGCCCAGGCGGGGCTCATCGCACGGTTCGACTCTGCGCGACTGGAGCACCGGGTGCGGCTGTGGGCTGAGGGTGAGGTACAGCTCTTCGATCACCTGCCAGAAGATCGCACGGTCTTGAGCGATGACGACATGCCCATGCCGGGCTTCACTCCAGGCGACCCAGGCCTCGGTGTCTGGACGCTTGGCCTTAAGCTAGCCTATGCTCTTTCGGCAAGGCCAAAGGTCACAAACGAGCTGCGGCTCCTGTTCCAGGTTCGCCCGAACTACGTGGAAGAAGACCGCAGCACCTTTCGCTACGGCATTGCGATCCACCAGCAGCGCAGCTTTCTCGACCGCAACCTGAAAGCCAAGTTGCTCCTGGGGTTCCGCTATGACCGTTCCTTCTACGACCCAGCGGTGATCAAGTACGATCGCCTGTTGCCAGAGCTGTCCTTGGACGTGGATTGGACAACCCCTGTGCCGCGCTTGTCGGCGTCGGTTGGCGCCGGTCTCAAGCTCAACTGGTATCTCAACTCCCGGGGCAATGCCAAAAACTCCTTTCGACCGCCCTATCAGAACGTAGCTGATGTCACCCCGGAACAGAACGACGAGTGGGAGGCGGAGTACACCGACATGACCCGGGCCGACTTCGAGTGGGAGCTGCGCGCCGAGGTCGCCGTCGCCTTGTGGCGCGGGGCCGAGCTCGCCTTGCCCTACCGGCATCACCAACGCGCCAGTAACCTGGACAGGGCTCCCCACGGCCCGAACGTGGGATTCGTGCCGACCTACGGCTACAACCAAGACGTCGTATCCCTCGAGCTGCGCCAGACTTTTTTTTAATCAAGGTGCGTGTCATACGCATGGCGCCTTCGCCACCACGAGAAGGTTGAATGGGCCAAGGACGAACAGCGGCTTTGCTAGCGGCAGAACATCACGAGAGCCTGTATCGGTGGGCAAAAAGCCTATGCCGAGGAGATCGCGAGAAGGCGATGGAGCTTGTGCAGCAGGTCTACGTAGCTCTTCTCGAAGGTCGCATCGATCTCGCCAGCGCCAAGGATGAGAGAGCCTACCTGTACGGCGTGGCCCGACGGCTGTGCGCTTCGAGCCGTCGCAAGCACGCGGTGTGGTCGCGGGTACTGAGCGCGTTCGGGCAGAGTCAGGAAAAGCAGCGGTCCAACGAGCCACAGCTCGTCAACGCCTTGGCCGTGCGCCAGCTGAATGAGCTGCTCGAGAAGCTACCCGAGCGTCAGCGCCAAGTCGTGGAGCTGGTCTATGCCCACGACCAAACCGTGGAGGCGGCGGCCGAGATCATGGGTGTGTCTGTGGGCTCGGCCAGAACTCACTACCATCGCGCCAAGCAGCGCCTGAAGAGCCTCGTGGAGGAGCCATGAGCACACCTAGGAAAACCGAAGACGACCTGCGCGCCCTGTTCGCGGCGCGCGATGAGCGCACGCCGATCCCTCCTCTTTCCGAGGTGTGGCAGCGGGCTCAAGACGAAACAGCACAACGGCGCAAAGGTGGAGCTGCGCGATGGCGGTTCGCGGTGGCGTTGGGCGGGGCTGCTGTGCTGGTTGCCTTCTGGGTGCTCTGGTCCCCGCAAGGAGACGACGAGCCCAGACGGGCTCAACCCGATGCAGAGCTCGTCGCTGCCTCCAAGACGAAGGCGGCCTCTGGACTAGAGTCGCTGCAGGAGCTGGGCGACGAGTGGAACGACGCCTCGGGCCTGGGGCTCACCGAACCCTCGAGCTCGGCCTACGCCATGGTCGATCTCGGTAGCGGCGGATATGGGCTTTCGGTTCTCGAGATGGATGGCCCCACGGATTTCCTGCTCGACTGGGACATCCCGGCTTGGGCAGACAACAAAAGGAGCACCCTATGAAATGTCGACCACTGACCCTTTCCTCTCTATGCCTAGCCGGCCTTCTCGTGGGCGGCATCGCGGCGGCCCAGGGCAAACCCTCGCCGCCGCCGCCTCCTCCTGCGGGGCCTCCCATGCCCGGTCCGGCCGAGGCGATGGATGGCGACGAAGGTGGGCATGGCGGCCGCCTGCATCGCGAGCTCGCCGAGGTGCTCTACCCCGTGGGCCTCGTGCGGCGCTATTCCCACGAGATCAAGCTCACGCAGGAGCAGATGAAGCGGTTGCGCGAGCTCGTCACGACCACGAGCGCCAAGGTGGAGGCGATCAAGTGGGATCTCGAGTCCGAGTCAGGCAAGCTCACGGACATGGTGAGGGCTGGCGAGGGCAAGCCCAAAGTGGAGCAGCAGCTGGGCAAGGTCTTATCCCTCGAGAACACGTTGAAGACCAAGCACCTGTCGCTTTTGCTCGACGTGCGAGACGCCTTGACACAGGCGCAGAGGCAGCAGCTCGATAAGGTCAAGGCCGAGTTCTTTGCCTCCCATCCAGGCAAGGGGCGGAGGAACATGGGTCCGGGCTATGGAAGAAGAGGCGGCGGAACAGGCGCTCCCTACTGAGGGGTTCGTTCCTCTTTTCTTCCGCTGTGCCTCGGAGGTGGCGTGGTCCAGCAAAACCGCTCATAATTCCCCTATGGCCATCGCCCCTGACAAGAATTGGATCCAACACAAAAGCCACAAGGTTCTCTTTCGCGACTATCGCAACCTTATGGGCAAAGAGCTCGTCGATAAGATCTTCTCCTACCATGCGCACACGTCGTCCTTGACCGAAAAGAACATCCTCATGGTCATCGACGTGAGCCAAGCGTACGTCGACCGAGAGGTGCTTGGCGCGTTCAAAAAGGTAGCAGCGGCCAATAAGAGCAAGGTGAAAAAGACAGCGGTCATTGGGCTCGAAGGGGTTCAAAGAGTGTTTCTCGATGTCATCGTCCGTTTTTCCTCAACCAACATTCGCTCGTTCAATGCGATGGAAGAGGCGCTCGCCTGGTTGATCGAGGACTGAGCCCTGGCCTTACAAGCTCGCGCAGAAATCGCTGATGGCCTGGGCCAAGGCTTTCGGGTTTTCGAGCTGCGGGAAGTGCCCCACCCCAGGCCAGGCCAGGAGGCTCGCATTGGCCAGGCCTCGTGCGAGCTCCTTGCCGCGCTCGAGGGGGACGATTTCGTCGATTTCGCCGTGGCAGACGAGCACGGGACAGGATATCTCCCACAGCCGGTCTCGGACGTCGAAGCCAGACACCGCGCGGCGTTGCCCCTCGACTCCCCGTCCACGGGGCGGAAGAGCGACTCGGGCGTCGACGAAACGGGAGACCTCGTCGCCGTGGTCGTTGAGGAACGCCGGAGCCACGCCGGCTACGATGTTCGCGCGAACAATATCCTGGAGAGCGCCGGTGCGCAGCTCGCGCGCCGCCTTTGCCTTCGGACTTGTGCGCAGTAACTGCGGGACACCGGTCGCGGCAGTACCCACGAGGACGAGCCCTGCCGCGAGCTCGGGGCTGTGGAGCGCGAGGGTCTGGGCCACGAATCCGCCCATGGAGTGACCCACGATGACCGCTCGTTCCAGTCCGATGCCGAGCATGAGGGACGACACGTCCGCGGCCATGGTTTCGATGGAAAAGGAGGCCCGCGGCGCATCGGAACGGCCAGAGCCGCGGTTGTCTACGAGCACGGCCTCGATATTTGCTCCAAGATACTGGACGACTTCGAGGTAAATGTCGCTGTCGAGAGAATGACCCGGCAGCATGACAACGACCTCACCGCACCCGTAACGGTCATAATGAATGGACACTCCGCCAGACATCCAGCTCGGCATGGAACGAACCATAGCGATGCAAGGCGCCCAACGCAATCTCGTCTAGCGCTATCTGTGGTTTGACGCTCTGGCAGGTCACGGGTTAGATCAAATTGAGATGGCTTTTGGGTCTAAGAAATCGCGGTGCACTGCGCCATTTGGGAAAATCGCCCCTTCAGGGCTCGTGGATCTGCACAACCACGTACTATTTGGCGTGGACGACGGCGCCCGCTCGGTGGCGCAGTCCGTGGCGATGCTCGATGGAATGGCCCAGCTCGGCTACGCGGAAATCGCGGTCTCCCCCCACTTTGACGCCGCCTCTGGAGAACCGGGAATCGGCAAGCAGATCGTCCTTATCGACGCCATCGAGATAGCGCGAGACGGCGCTTCGTTGCCTCGCATCCACCCAGGTGCCGAGATCATGTTCGACGAGCGCTTTCTCGACCCGGCCCACGCTGCCCTGTGGCCGCCCATCGGTGGAAAGGGAAGCGCTTACTTGGTCGAGCTGGGAATGCAGCCAGGCGCAGTGCCAGCTCGCCTGGAGGAGCAGGTGTTTCGCCTGACTGCGCGCGGGCTGACGTTGGTGCTTGCCCACCCGGAGCGGATAGCGGACCTGCAGAGGGACTTCTTTAGGCTCGAAAAGATTCGGCGCGCGGGCATGCTGTTGCAGCTCGATATCATGGCGCTCGTGGGTCGCTACGGTTCCAAAGCGCAGGCCATGGCCGTCAAGGTTCTGGGGGAAGGCGGCTACGACCTCATCGCGTCTGACATCCACAAGCCCGAAGACCTTCCGCTGCTGCGCAGAGCTCTTCTGTGCTTGTGCGATGATTTCGGCGATTCTTTCGAGAAGCTCGCAAGCATGGCGCCGCGCCTCTTGCTCGAGGGAAGAAGCGACGAGCTCGATTGATCTAGAGGTGTTTTTGCACCATCGCCACCCAGGCATCGATGCGGGCGCCGGTCTGCTCGGGCTGAGTGTGTTCGTCGATGGGAAGGCCCACGAAGACGCCGTCGCGTAAGGCGCGGGAAGACAGAAAACGGTACCCAGAGGTGGGCCATGCCCCGACGACCCGCACGCCGGTGGAAACGACCTTTTCGCACACCTCGCCCATGGCATCGACGAACGAGTCGGGATGGCCCACTTGGTCGCCCAAACCGACGATCGCCACGGTGAGGTCCTCGAACCGCACGGTCGCAAGCTCGAGCAGAAACGCCTCGAAGCCATCCGGCAGATCTCCGACCCCCCAGGTGGGCAGGGCCAGGATCAGCAAACCGACATCGGCGAGCTCCTCCATCGAAGTCTCCGATACCGCGAGCAGTCGAGGCATGGGATCGCCGAAAGCGACCTGCAATCGCGCAGCCACGCGCTTGGTCGTGCCGGTGTGGGTGTCATAGACGATTGCGACGTTTTTCATCACCTGCTCAGTTCTCTTCGTCCTTTGAGCCCAACTCGGCCCCCTCCTCGGGAAACCCGCTGGGAACATCGACGCGCTGTTGCAGGCGACCGTACTCCTCGAGCAAGGTGCGGGCGCGGTCTAGATCCTCGGCATACACCTTGATGATCGTGGGAGACTCCGCTCCTGGCATGAGCGGCCCCAAGCTTCGCGCGCTGCGCTCGAGTTGAAACTCGAGGCCGTCGTCTTCGAGGAACGCGGCGATGAGGTCAGCCTCGACCGTGTCGAACACCCTGACGAGCTCCACAAACCTGTCCTGCTCTTCCATGCGCTGGTCCTCCTAGTAGTGGACGCGTTCGACATCGACCACGTCCTTGGTGTTCTTCAGGCCGCGAACGAGCTCATTGAGCTGAGTCAGATCCCGCACCATGAAGGTGAAGACGTTGACGCCTCGCTGATGCCCCTCGGCCTGGCAATGCGCTGAGTCGATGCTGATATCGTGTTTGATGAACACATTCGTAATCGCCGCGAGCATTCCAACTCGATCGCCGGTCGTGACGCGGAGCTTGACCGGCCGTTGGCTCACGGCTTGCCGAGACCATTGCACTTTGGTGCGTCTCTCTGGATCGAGGGCCTCTGCCCGGGCGCAGCTGCGACGGTGGATGACGACGCCTCGACCGCGGCTGACGAACCCCACGACGTCTTCGCCTGGAAGCGGATTGCAGCATCGGGCAAAGCGCACCAGGAGGTTGTCCAGGCCATCGAGCACGATACCATCGTCGCTGCCCTTGACCTTGCGCATCACGCGCTCGATGGGCGTCTCCTTGAGCTCTGCGGGTGGTCTGGCTCTCTTGTCCTCGGGTAGTAGCTGGTTGATGAGGTCAGTGAGATCGACCTTGCCGTAACCCACGGCCACGATGAGGTCATCGGCATTGCTGAAACGCATCTCGCCGGCGAGCTTTTCGAGCTCGCCGCGCTTGAGCATTTTGGGGAAGGAGCATCCGAATTTTCGCAAGGCCTTTTCGAGCAAGTCGCCACCCGCCTGTCTGGCTTGCTTGCGCTGCTCCTGGCGAAGATACGCGCGGATTTTGTTTCGCGCCCGGCTCGTGACCGCAATCTCCAGCCAGTCCGGGGACGGCCTTTGGGTTTTGGAGGTCATGATCTCGATTTGGTCGCCATTGCGCAGCTCCGTGCGCAGCGGCACCTGCACGCCGTTGACCCGCGCGCCCACGCAGTGGCTACCCACTTGGGTGTGCACGGCAAATGCGAAGTCGAGAGGACTGGATCCGCGGCGCAAAGCCTTGACCTCGCCCTCGGGAGTAAAGACGAAGACCTCATCGCGGAACAGGTCGACCTTGACCGACTCGAGGAAGTCCTGAGAGTCGGTGCTCTCGCTTTGGGCTTCGACGAGATCGCGCAGCCAGGCAAAGCCGTCGGCCGCGTTTTTGTTGCCGCCACCGCCTTCCTTATAGCCCCAGTGAGCCGCGATACCAGCCTCGGCCACGTCGTGCATCTCCTGCGTGCGAATCTGGATCTCGATGCGCTCGCCATCCTTGCCCACCACCGTCGTGTGCACCGACTGGTAGCGATTGGGCTTGGGCATCGCGACGTAGTCCTTGAATCGCCCAGGCACTGGCACCCAGCGGGAGTGGACGAATCCCAAGGTGGCGTAGCAATCGCGCAGAGAGTCGCACACGACGCGGAAGGCGATGGCGTCGTGCACATCCTCGTAGGCGATGTTCTTGGTCCGCATCTTCTTGTGAATGGAGTAAAAGTTCTTGAGGCGTCCAGTGACCTTGACGTCGAGCCCGTTTTCCTTGAGAAAGCGCTGCAGCTCGTCGATGGTCCTCTGAATGTATGCCTTGCGCTCTTTGGTGGTCTTGTCGACGCTGCGCTGGAGTTCTTCGAAGGCCTCGGGCTCGAGATACATGAACGCCAAATCGTCCAGATCGGCTTTGAGCCAAGCAATGCCCAACCGGTCGGCGAGCGGAGCGTAGATCTCGCGCGTCTCCTGGGCGATGCGCTCGCGGGCTTCGGGCTTCATGTGCTCGAGGGTCCGCATGTTGTGCAGGCGGTCTCCCAGCTTGATGAGCAGCACGCGAATGTCCTCGGACATGGCCACCACGAGCTTGCGAAAGCTCTCGGCCTGGCGCTGCTCCTTGTGGGTGAAGTTCACACCTGACAGCTTGGTCACGCCGTCGACGAGCGCGGCCACTTCTTGGCCGAACATCGCCGTGACCTCGTCCTTGGAGGTCGCCGTGTCCTCGATGGTGTCGTGAAGGAGGGCGCCGCAGATGGACGCCTCGTCGAGCCCCATCTCGGCGATGATGCGCGCCACTTCCAGGGGATGAACCATGTACGGCTCCCCGGACTTGCGCAGCTGACCCTCATGCTGCTTGGCGGAAAATACGTAGGCTCGCTGAATGGCCGAGAAGTCCGCGCCGGGTCTTCTTCGGAGAAAGGTATCGATGACGTCGTCAATTCTGACCATGCACGAGCCTTACGGGCAATAGAGACGATCAGCCTATCTGCCGTCTCAATCGCTAGCACCAAACCCAAAACATAAATATTACAATAGACCAAACAAGGGCAATGACCATAGACCAGCCATGAGCAATGACCCTCGGAGGCGACCATTGAGCACGACAACGACGACAAAGCAAGCGCTGCGGACCGTGGTGGGCTTCAGCGATGGCTTCGCCTGCCTTTTTCGAGGCATGCGCTTTGTATGGCAACATCGCCCATCGCTCGGTTGGCTCATCTACCCACCGATGCTGTTGTGCGCAGGCATGGTGATCGCGGCGGGTTTCGGGATCGCCCATGGCGTGCCAAGGCTCGTCGATGGCTTTTGGTCCGAGCCCTCCCTCGAAGCGTGGTGGGGCATCAAGCACTTCTTTTGGCAATGGCTCGAGGTGCCCGTCACCTTGCTCCTGGGCCTTGTGGCAGTGCTTGGCTCGCTGCTCGCCACCTTTGCGCTCTTTTCTTTGTTGACCGCGGCGTTCTGTGACGCCTTGTCCGAGAAGGTCGAGGTGCTGCGAGGCACGTTCGAGGCCAGGCCCTTTTCCTGGTCGTTTCTGATGAAAGATATTTGGGAAAGCCTGCGCCTGGAGATCTCACACCTCGGGTTCAAGCTCGTCTGGCTGCTCCCGCTCTTCGTCGGGAGCCTCCTCATTCCGGTGATCGGCCAAGTCCTGTACGTCGTCGGGGGAGGGTACATTCTGGCCCGGCGCACGGGCATGGACTACCTCGATTGGTGCGGCGCCCGCCGCGGTTGGAACACCCAGAAGCGCTTCGAATTCATGAGGCGTCACAGACCCGCGGTGCTCGGGCTGGGCACTGCCGTGCTCCTCACCTGGGCCATCCCCCTGGCCTTCGTGCTCCTGTGGCCCGCGGCCGTGGCAGGCGGCGCGATCTTGTTTTCCGAGCTCTGCGAGGATGCTTGAAAATGGGTTCGTCCCGACGATGAAGGTCGAAGCCGGCTCGCTACTCGAGGCTGCGCACGCACACAACCCAATACAGGTTGCGGTCATTTGAAGGTTCGGCGAGGGTTTGGGAGAAGTTCATCACCCAGAAATCTTCGAGCTTGTTAGTAACCTGAGAATTGGACCAGAACCACTTATCCGCACAATTGAGCTCTGTTTCAATGGCCCAGTAGCAGTCGAACTCTCCCGGACCCTTTCCTTGGGGGCAACCGCCGTAGTCGTCGTTGCATTCCTCTCCCAGGCAACCCGGGTCAGAGAGGGCGAGATTGTGGAGCTCTCCGCAACCCACCATGAGGCTTCGCAATTCGTTGACATTGGGCAGATGCCATGCGGCGTCGTCATGGGTAAGATCGTCGCAGAAGAGGATCGCCTCTGCATGTTCCATCGCATCAGGAGTAACGAACGCGTCGAGGCCAGGATCGTTTTGCGTCCCAGTATCGGTCTCTGAGCCGGAGACGCTCGAGCTCCCCGTGTCCAGGGAGGTATCGATATCTGTGGAACCCCAGCCGTCGCTGTAGGTGTCGGGGTTTCCGCCGTCGGGCTGCACGCAAGCGCCCTGTGAGCAGATCTCCGAAAGGTCGCAGTCAGCAGCTGCGCGGCATTCTTCGCAAGCAGAAGAGGTGAACACCACGGCAGCTGCCCAAAGCAATCCTGGCCAGGATCGGAGGGTCAATGACAAGGACATGGTTTTCTCCTTTTTGCCTTTTCGTTGGTACCCACGGCGCATGTCTCGTACAAACTAGTTTGTTTTCCGGCGACCCCGGTGTCCAGTGACCGATCATCTTTGGCATCGAGGCAAGTGTTGATTTGAGAGGTCCCCATGCCCACTTTGCCCATCTTCCACCGCGCCGAGCTGCTCCTCGGCACCTCGGCCATGGATCGGCTCTCTCGTTCCCGCGCCGTCGTATTCGGCGTGGGCGGCGTGGGGAGCTGGTCTGCCGAGGCGCTCGTGCGCACCGGCCTCGGCCATCTCACCCTCGTGGATAGCGATCTCATCTGCATCACGAATGCGAACCGACAGGTCCAGGCCACTGCCTGCAACGCCGGAGCGGTCAAGGTCACGGCCCTGGCGCAGAGGCTTTCCGAGCTCGCCCCGGCCTGCGACATCGTACCAGTGCAGAAGGTCTACTCTCCTGCGACCCGCGACGAGTTCGACCTCGGCGGCTTCGACTATGTGCTCGATGCCATCGATAGCCTCTCCTGCAAGGTGGATCTCATCGCCTCTGCCCACCGCTGCGGGGCGACGGTGTTTGCTTCGATGGGCGCGGCCTCCAAGCTCGACCCCACGCAAATCAGAGTCGCTTCGATTTGGAAAACCGAAATCTGTCCACTGGCCCGTCGGGTTCGCCGAGGTCTTCGGGAAATCGGCTTCGACGGCGACGTGCCTTGCGTATACAGCCCAGAGATCATGGAGAACAGCGGCGTGGCCACGGCCTGCGGCTCCCATGCGTGCATGTGCCCCAGGTTACCCCTCGAAGAGGGCGTCCCATCCCATGAATGGTGCAGTCACAAGGCGTTCATCAACGGCTCTCTCGTTCATGTGACCGCCGCCTTTGGCATGGCCCTCGCCGGCCTCGTGATTCAAGACATCTTTCGCCAGTCCCATCGGCCATCGAAATAGAGGTCGTTCAATGATCCCCGCTTTTTTTGGGGCCATTTCATTGTCTCGTCTTCAATTGGGAGTAAATTAGCGAGGTTGAAAAAGATGATCATTTACGGTGCAATAGTCCCCTGAGCGGCTGGCTCAGTGGGAGCGTGGAAAAAAGTGGCACATGAGAAAACTCTTCGACCCAAGCGTCTTTGAAACCGACCTCGATTTCTATGTGAAGGCCGCAGAGCGCCGACCCAGCGATAAGCCGGTCGCGCCGGTCTGCGTGCTGGAGCAGGGCATGAGCTTTTTGGACTTTCTCGTCGCCGAAGATCGCAAGCGCGTGGCAGACCACGCCCGCGCGGTGCTGAGCGGAGCGCTCGTCGGCCCGGAGAAATACTCGGTGCAGACCGAGGGGGAAGCCACGATCGCCATCGCCATCGACATCGACCCCATTTTCGAAAACGGCAGACCTTCGGGAATGCGACTCACCGTCACCGAGCTGACCTCGAGAGGCCCTCGGCTCGTTCCCACGCCGATGCGCGGCATCAAGCCCTATCAACAAGGATAAGACCAACCATGGCCCATGAGATCGAACGCCTCGGCGAGGCGCGGATCCAGTCTCCTATTCTCCTCGGCACGCAGTCCGGCGACTTGCTGGCAGACTACACGCCCGACGATGCGCGCGTGGTGGCCGACGTCGAGCTCTCGAAGATCATGGCGAGCCTGAAGCGCGGTGAGACCCCGAGCAGCTTCGAGGAAGCTGGGCCGAGACAGAACATCTACTTCGACGCCAAGAAGCTCAAGGTGGGCATCGTGACTTGCGGTGGCCTGTGCCCTGGGCTCAACAACATCATCCGGGGTCTGGTGATGACCCTGCACCACGGCTACGGCGTTTCGGGCATCTACGGTTTCAAGTACGGATTCGCCGGGCTCAACCCCAAGGCCGGTCACCCGCTCATGGAGCTCACGCCAGAGAGCGTGCGCAACATCCACACCCAGGGCGGCACCATGCTCGGCACGTCCCGTGGCCCACAGCCGCCCGAGGTCATGGTGGATACGCTGGAGCAATGCAACGTGCGGCTTCTATTCGCCGTGGGCGGGGATGGAACGTTCCGCGGCGCTCTCGCGCTCCACGAGGAGATCAAAAAGCGTGGGCTCAAGGTCGGGATCGTCGCCATTCCCAAAACCATCGATAACGACATCCCGCTCATCGACAAGACCTTTGGCTTCGATACCGCTGTGCGGCTGGCCAAGGACGCGATCATGGCCGCGTACTACGAGGCCCAGTCAGCGGATCGGGGCATCGGGCTCGTCAAGCTCATGGGGCGCGATTCGGGGTTCATCGCCGCGAGCGCGACCCTGTCGGCGCGTGTCGTCAATCTCGTGCTCATCCCAGAGCTTCCCTTCACGTTCGAAGGAGAAAATGGCCTATTCGACTATCTCCAGGGTCGATTCAAGGCCCGCAAGTCCACAGTCATCGTAGTGGCCGAGGGCGCGGGTCAGGATCTCGTTTCCGGCACTGGACAGAAGGACAAGTCGGGCAATGCCAAGCTCGTGGATATCGGTTCCTTTCTCAAAGAGCAGATCACCTCGCACTTCAGCCGCACGCTGGACGTGTCCCTCAAGTACATCGATCCGAGCTACATCATCCGCTCGGCGCCGGCAGACTCCAACGACGCCATCTTCTGCGGGCACCTGGCCCAGGCCGCGGCCCACGCTGGCATGAGCGGACGTACGGGCATGGCAGTGGGAAGCTCTCACGGCCGATGGACGCACCTGCCGTTGACCGAGCTCGTGGGCAATCGCAAACAACTCGACCCCGAAGGTCCACTCTGGCTGAGCGTGCTCGAATCCACGGGCCAGCCGTTCTATTTGACCAACGAGCCTCCCAAGAACCTGGAGCGCCTCTCGTTCGTCCCCTCGTCTCACCTGTGACGTTCTTGTTCGCGACACCAGGCCGTCCTGGTGGATAGCGGCTATACGTTGAATCGGAAGTGACAGATATCGCCATCCTGCACGACGTAGTCGCGACCCTCGACGCGGAACTTCCCTGCTTCCTTGCAGGCGGCCTCGGTCAGAAAACGATCCAAATCGTCGAACTTGATCACCTCGGCGCGAATGAATCCGCGGGCGATATCGGAGTGGATCACGCCGGCTGCCACGACTGCCGTACTGCCGCGGCGGATGGGCCAGGCGCGGCACTCGTCTGGGCCATGAGTCAAAAACGAAATGAGATCGAGCATGGCAAAGGCGGCGCGCAAGAACCTCGCCGAGGCCGGTTCTTCGAGACCGAGCGCCGCGAGAAACTCGAGCTGATCTTGCGGGGACAAGGTCGCGATCTCCGCCTCGACCGAGCCGCACAGGCTGATGAGCTCGAGGTGGCGAGCTCTGGCCGCCGAGACGAGCTCCGAAGGGAGCGGTGAGGCTGCCTCGGACTCGGGACGCGATAGCACGAGCATGAGCGGCTTGGCCGTGAGCAGCGCAAAGCCGGACAGGGCCTTGAGGTCTTCTTCGGAGAAGGAGATATCCCGCAGCGGCCTTTCGGCGTTGAGCTGTTCGAGGCAGCGCTCCAGGAGCTTCGTGAAGCCCGGATTGGAGTGATCCTTGCGCAGTTTCTCCAGGCGCTTCTCGATGACCTGCATATCGGAGAGCACGAGCTCAGCCTCGAACGCCGTGAGCTCGCTCAAGGGGCCTACGTCGCCAGTTCCATCGTCGAAGCCGCGCAACACCTGCACCAGGGCATCCATCTCGCGGATGCGACCGATGGTTTGGGGATCGAGGCTTTCCTTGCCCCGTCCGCCTGGCACGTCGGCGAAAGTCGCTTCCGCATAAGTGAGCTTGCGAGGATCGGCGATTTGCGCGAGTCGGTCCACGCGGCGGTCCGGGATCTTGATGGCGCCCAAATTGACGCGGCTCGATCCGAAGCCCGTCGGGGCGTTTTGCCCGGTGAGCGCGTTGAAAAGCGTGGTCTTGCCCGAACCCGGAAACCCTACAATGCCGATTTTCATGTTGATGTTCGCCTCCTTAGAATTTTATGGATAACAGAACCGGAACAGTCTTGCATCGAAAAATAGTCGCCTTTATAATCGCGCCGCTTTTGAGGGGGCCCGTAGCTCAACTAGGTTAGAGCTCCCGGCTCATAACCGGGTGGTTTCCGGTTCGATTCCGGGCGGGCCCACTGACGAATGAATCCCTAGGGGCTACTTTTTTGAAGGGCCCTATCGAGGTAGTAATTTTGAAATCTGAACTCGCCGCCCTCGAAGAACTCCAGTCCCTCGACCTAGAAACCCTCAAGCTGCGCAACGAGCTCAAGGCCCTCCCAGAAAGCATCAAGCAGATGCGCGAGGACGTGGCCCGCATGGGCGAGCTCTTAGAGCGCGAGCGCCAGCGCCTCACCGAGGCCGAGACCTGGAAAACCGAACGCGAGAAAGACTTGGCGCAGCAAAACGACCTCATCGGCAAGAGCAGGGCCAAGCTCCAGGGAGCCCGCAACGAAAAAGAGAACAAAGCCGCTCAGCGTGAGATCGACGCCATCCGCAAGAACATCCAAGACCGGGAGGAAGAGACCCTCAAGATCCTCGAGGCCATCGAGCAGTACCGCGTGGCCATCCTCGCCCACAGCAAGGAGTTCGGCGAGCTCGAAGAGCACCTTCTCGAGAGTGAGAAGGAAGTGCAGGCGCGGATGACCGTTCTCGAATCGAGCATGGGCAAGACCGACTCGGAGCGCAAGGAGATCGCCAGCCGCATCTCTTCGCAGGTTTATCGCTTGTACGAACGCATCCACAAGAGACTCGGAGTGGCCGTGGTGTCGGCCGTGGACGGCAAGTGCACCGGCTGTCATATGGAGATCCTGGCCCAGCGCTACAACGAGCTCATCAGGGGCGACGTGCTGCACCAGTGCACCAACTGCTTCCGCATTCTCATCTACAAAGGTGCGCGTTCGAGCATCGAACCACAGTCCCAAGTCGACAGCCACTAGACCTTTCTTTCCTTAGCGCCCGCCGCAAAAATACTTCCCAGAATTACGGCGTCGAGTCGCCCGTTCGGCAAGGCGCGAGAAGGGCGAATACTCTTGGTATTTAACCGACGAGCAACGAAGCCGACCGGGATGAATCGGCGAC
>JALOQD010000328.1 GCA_025453525.1 Myxococcota bacterium | reverse complement strand
GCGAGAGGAGATCGAGGGCGTCATCCTCGTGGGGCAAGAGCTCACGGAGCTGCGCAACCTCGAGTCCCAGGTGATCCATTCGGAAAAGCTCGCCACTTTGGGACAGGTGGCGGCCGGGGTGGCTCACGAGCTCAACAACCCACTGACCACCATCACCGTCTACACCGAGTACCTCCTTCGCAAGCTGGACGACGTCATCGAGCCGCGGGATGCGGCCAAGCTCCAGCGGATTCTCGAGGCAGCAGCCCGCATTCAAGGCTTTACACGCGACCTCGTCACTTACGCTCGGCCCTCGGGCGAAGAGCCGATTATCGTGGACCTCCGAGGCCTTGTCGCCCGTGCCCTGTCGTTCTGCGAGCATATTCTCTCGAGCAGCAAGGCAGAGATCTCGGTAGATATCCCCGACGATGTGCGGCCGGTGTACGGTATCCGTGGTCAGCTCGAGCAAGTGATCGTCAACCTCGTGACCAACGCTTGTCAATCTCTTCCCAGCCATGGAGGCAAGGTCCGAATCGACGCCACCATGATGACGCCCGAACGGCTGAGGCTGCGCGTGATCGACAGCGGGCGTGGCATTCCGGCCGAGAACCTCGAACGGGTCTTTGACCCGTTCTTCACCACCAAGGCAGAGGGGCAGGGCACCGGGCTCGGTCTTTCCATAGTGCGCAACATCTTGGTCAACCACGCAGCCAAGGTCAGCGTGGAAAGCACCGTGGGAGAGGGCACGACCTTCTGCATGGAGATCGACGCGAGCTAGGAGCCTGCCCAAGGCCCTCGCCCTTACCCATGATCGCGAAAGGGACGAGGCATTAGGCCTGGTCGGGCATGTGACTGGTGCCGTGGAACACGCCGCCGCGCTCGATGTGCAGAGCAGGGGTCTCGACTTCGCCTTGAAGCCTGCCTGGCGGATGGAGCTCAACGCTCACTGTGGCGCGTACCGTCGCGTCCACGAGTCCTCCGGTAATCACGAGAGTGCCCACATGAACGGTTCCTCGCACCACGCCGCCCTCGGCCACGATCAAGGTGCCCTCGGATTGGACCTCCCCTTCCATGAATCCCTCGATGCGCACAGCGCCCAAGAAGCTCAGCTTGCCGTGAAAGTGAGCACCTTGGCCGATGAGCGAACTCGGAACCTCGGCGCGATCGGTCATTTCGGGGCTCCTTCTGATGCTCACGGGTAAGACCGCGTCACGATTCGGTTGCGGCCGGCATCCTTGGCTTCGTACAAATTTCGATCCACATGGCCGATGAGTTGCTCTGCCGTGGCGCCGGAGGTCGGGCTCGCGGTCGAACCGCCCACACTGACGGTCACCTTCACCGAGCGGGGCGGCTCTGCGAGGGATTGCATTTCGAGGTTTTCGACGCAGCGTCGAACGCGTTCGCCAAGGGCCCCGATGCCGTCGAAGTCAGTGCCCAGGGCGATAATTGCGAATTCTTCACCGCCATAGCGGGCCAAGACGTCCTCGGCGCGCAGCGCGGCGCCCACGGCAGCGCACACCTCTTCGAGCACGAGGTCGCCGGTGCGGTGCCCATGGGTATCATTGATGTTCTTGAAGTGGTCGATGTCGAAAATCAGAAGCGACACAGAGAGGCCGTGGCGACGGGCAAAAGAAAGATCGCCCACGAGCTTCTGGTCGAAGTATTTGCGGTTGAACACGCCGGTCAGGCCATCGCGCGTGGCCGACTCGTACATCTGCCGCTGGTAGGAGTCCTCGATATCATCGGCCAGAGAGAATTTGAGCACAGTCCGACGACCCAGAAGCACCTTGTCCCCGTCGCGCAAGGTCGCGCTCTCGACGCGCTCCCCTGCGACGAACGTGCCGTTGGTGCTGCCCAGATCGCGAATGAAGATGGCGTCGGGAGCGACCTTGTTGATCTCCACATGGCGTCGGCTGATGCCGTCGTCCCGCAGCATGAGCTCACAGGCCGGATCCCGTCCGGCAAAGGAAATCCCGTCCTTGATGTCGAGCACGCGGCCCACGTCGAGCCCTCCGAGCACGACGAAGCAGGAGCGACGCCCTTGTCGCCGGGAATCGCGCATTTGCTCTGCGATCGTCGAGCGGTCGATTTGCAGGGTGTGCTCGGTCTGTTTTTTGGAGCTCGTGGTCATTCTTTCACCTTGAATTGGTCCACATTGTAGCTCGACTTGTTTGTGATACAACTTTAACCCATGACACAGCAATATGCGGGATCGCTCATCGAGCAAGTCGAGTCGTGGTCGCAAGCAGCCTGCAGCCAGCTTTCGTACACGCCTGCGCTCCTCGAACGGCGCCCCATTCCGCCGGTGCTTTTTTCCAGGAGGATTGAGAACACCCTGTTGCGACTCGACGCGGACGTTCAGGACGTGCGGCAGCTGTGCCAGGACGCCATCGTGCACAAAATGCGGGCGGTCTGCTGCATGCCTCGGGATGTGGCCGAGTGCCGCCGCTTCCTCACTGGCTCCGATGTTCTCGTCGTGGCGGTGATCAACTTCCCCCTGTCCGGCTCCTGCGCCAAGCTCTGCGCCCTCGAAAGCCAAAACGCCGTAGCCGATGGCGCCGATGAGCTCGATTATGTCGTCGACCTGCGCGCGCTGCGCTCGGGCAAGCTGGAGCTGGTTCGCGAAGGCGTGCGCAACGTGGTCGATTCCGGCGCAGTGCCGGTGAAAGCGATTCTCGAGACCGGCATTCTGACGCCAGAGGCGATGGCCCATGGCGCCATGGCCGCCGAGGCCGGGGGTGCGGCGTTCGTCAAAACCTCGACGGGCTTCGGGCCCCGAGGCGCCGAGTCGCTCGATATCGAGGTGTTGCGGCTCGCCGTGCAGAATCGCATGGGCATCAAAGCCTCGGGCGGCATTCGCACTCGAGAGATAGCGGATCGGCTGGTGCTTGCCGGCGCCGATCTCATCGGATCCTCTAGCGGGCCCAATATCCTTTCATGACCGTTAAGCTGCGTGCGTTGCTGATGTGTCCGGACGCAGCGCCATCGGCTGTGGAGCCCCTGCTCGAGACGTGCGTCATACGGGGCGATCTGGAGGTCTTTGCCGCATTGCCGGAGCCGCGCAGCGTGGCCTGTGGCACGAAATACGATGTGGCCCTCTTGGAGCTGCGCGCTTCGTCGCGAGCCGAGATTTTTGAGGGTCTGCTCGCCGCCTCGACGCTGCCTGTCGTCGTTTTTCGCCCGAGGTTCGAGCGTGGAGATGAGCACCGTCTGCTGCGGCTCGGCGCTGAAGAAGTCGTGGGGATCGAAGGTCTCGACGCCATGGGGTTACTCGACGCCCTCCACCGCGCCGTATCGCGGCGCCAGGGCAGAGGCAGAGCCGCAGGCGGCACCTTTGAGCCGAGCACGGCGCGGACACCCGCTGCTGCGGTCGTGCCCTTTGCCCCTGAAGCGAGCCGCAGGGAGCGCGAGATCCGACAGGTGCAGAAGATGGAGGCCGTGGGCACCCTGGCCGCGGGCATTGCCCACGACGTCAACAACATCCTCGGCTCCATCCTCGGTCTTTCGTCCGTGCTCTGCGACGATCTTCCCGCCGAGGACCATCGGCGGGCGGACGCGGTGGCGATCACCGAGGCCTGTAAACAAGGGCGTACCCTGGTGCGCAACCTCATGGGATTTGGCCGCAAGGGCAAGTTCCAACAACGGGACGTCTTCCTCGGTGAACTCCTCTCGGAGCTGGCCGAGTCGATTCGGGGGGAGCGATTTCGGAATATCGACGTCAAACTGCGAATAGACGTGGACCTTCCGCCGGCCCAGGGCGATCCGGACCAACTCCGCCACGTCCTGCGCAATCTGGTCGACAACGCCCTCGAAGCCATGCACACCGGTGGCACGCTCCTCCTCGAAAACCGCCTCGTCGTGCTCGACGAGAACGAGGTCAGCCCTTATCGGGACCTCCGGCCTGGTTCGTTTCTTCTACTGGAAGTCAGCGATACCGGGGTGGGCATGGATGTGGACACCCAGGAGCGGGCCTTTGAGCCGTTTTTCACGACAAGGCCCCGCGGCGAGGCCAAGGGGCTTGGCCTGTCCATGGCCTACGGGGCGGTGCGCCATCACGGCGGCGTGATCCGATTGACGAGCGAGCCGGGCAAGGGTACGCGCGTCTCGGTCTACTTGCCGGTGAGCGGACAGGCTTCCCGTCGGAGCGTCGCTCCCCCTTGCCTTTCCTCCCTGCCGCCGCTGCCAGATCCTTGCGAGCTCGGCCGCGGTCGAACCGCCCTTTTAGTGGACGATGAGGAGCTCATGCGCCTCTCTGCGCGGCGGATGCTCGAGCGGTTTGGCTTCGAGGTCCACACCGCTGCCCAGGGAGAGATCGCTGTGGCCATGTTGGCCCAGGATCCGCAGCGCTATAGCTTGGTGCTTCTAGACATGATCATGCCGGTGCTCAGCGGCGCCGAGGCGTTTGGCAAGCTGCGCGAGTTGCGCCCTGATATTCCCGTCCTGCTGTGCTCTGGGTTTGCCAGAGAATCCCAGACCGACGAGCTTCTGTCCCGTGGTCAGACCGGGTTCCTGCTCAAGCCGTTCGGTCTCGATGCCTTGGAAAAGGCCCTCATGGCCCTAAGGGCCCCCCGGACCATGGCTGAATAGGGGTAGATTTCCCCACTTCTGGAGAAGATCGACGCATCGTCTTGCAGTGCGCCCGTTTTTATTGTTATGCGGCAGGGAGGGTCTTAACGATAGGGAGCCACTTGGATGTTGCCCGATTCGAGGAATACCACCACCGTTTGCCTTCGCGTGTTGTACGCGGATACGGATCGAATGGGGGTTGTCTACTACGGCAACTACCTGCGTTTCTTCGAAGTCGGTCGCAGCGCCTATATGCGCGCGAGAGGCTCGTCCTACGATGAGCTGGAGCGCAATGGCACGTTCTTACCGGTCGTCGAGTCCCACGTCGACTACAAACGCAGCGCCGGCTACGACGAAGAGCTTGAGATTTCGACTTGGCTCGGCGAGCTCGGCCGCGCCCAGGTGCGTTTTGCGCACAGCATCTGTCGCGGCGCCGAGGTTCTGGCCAGTGGATACACGCGCCACGCCGTGACGAACGCCGCTGGAAAACCAGGCCGTTTGCCTGAAAAACTCGCACAGGCGTTGCTCGGACCTGCCTGCGAAACCCATGAGGATATTCTCGCGACCTAAACACGACCGCTGAAGTCCAAAGGAGCCGTTTATGACCATCTCGAAGCTAATAAAAGCTCATCTCGCCTCGGCCTCGTGGATCCGCAAGCTGTTCGAGGAGGGCCAACAGATGAGGATGGACGGCGGCGGTCCGGTCTACGACTTCTCCATCGGCAACCCGGATCTCGAGCCACCGCGCAAATTCATCGATGCCTTGCGGCGCTATGCCTGCGACGAAACCCACGGCCGTCACAAGTACATGGCCAACCCCGGCTACCCGGAGACGCGCGCCGCAGTGGCTCGCTCCCTCGAGTCCTGCTATGGCCTGCCGTTCCGCAGTGAGCATGTGGTGATGACCGTGGGTGCCGGCGGCGCCTTGAACGTCGCGCTCAAGACGCTTCTCGACCCTGGCGACGAGGTCATCGTGTCTCGGCCGTTCTTCGTGGAATACGGGTTTTATATCGAGAACCACGGCGGTCAGATGGTGACCGTGCCCACCCGCAAGAATTTCGACATCGATCCAGACGCCATTGCCGAGGCCATTTCGCGCAAGACTCGCGTGGTGCTCATCAACAATCCCAACAACCCCACGGGCGTGGTCTATCCCCAAGCGACCTTGGACCGCCTCGGCGAGATGCTGCGACGGGCATCGGCAGGTCGCGATCGGGCCATCGTGCTCATCGACGATGCGCCGTACCGCAAGCTCGTGTACGACATGGACCGCTGCACCAGCCCGTTCTCCGCCTACGAGCACACGCTCATGGGCACCAGCCACTCCAAGGATCTCGGAGTGCCCGGAGAGCGCATCGGCTTTCTCGCCGTTTCGCCGCGCTGCAACGACGCGCCCTTGGTGTCAGCCGGCGCGGCGTTTGCGAACCGCGTGCTGGGCTTCGTCAACGCGCCGGCGCTCATGCAGCGCGTGGTGGCCGAGGTGCAGGACGAGCTCATCGACCTCGACTGGTATCGCCGCAAGCGCGACCGCCTGGTGAAAGAGCTCACCAAAATGGGCTACAAGGTGCCCTATCCGGGAGGCGCGTTCTACGTCTTCCCCGAGGCGCCCGGAGGCGACGACATCGCGTTCATCGAAAAGCTCAAGAAACGCCGCGTGCTCGTGGTGCCGGGCTCGGGCTTTGGCTGCCGGGGCTACTTCCGCATC
>JALOQD010000049.1:25611-26467 GCA_025453525.1 Myxococcota bacterium | reverse complement strand
GCTCGCCACAAGGATTCGTACCCTCGTGCCGAGCAAGGCTGCCTAAATGAATCTGCCTATTTATACTTTCTTCGGGTGCCTTCGGAGATCACGGATGCGCAGACGCGTACCTGCTCTTGAGATTCACAGGTCGACCCGTACGGAACGCTCGCTGCCTGCCAGCGCACTCGATTCTCTTCACTGCTATGAGGCGTGTCCCCGCAGTTCTTGAATCCTTCGACTTCACATTTCTCTTCTCCATAAGTTCCGTACCAATCTGACCAGGTACCATTGTCACAAGTGCGAGTTTGGGTTTCGAAAACACAGGCTTTTCCAGTCAGAACAGAACTCGTTTCATATCGCTTTCGACTCTGCTCGGCACCATGCGGTTCACCATCGCAGTTTTGCTTATCACCTTTCCCTCCTTTACAGCCGACCGAGCATATAATCAAAGCAAATGTTGTTTGCAAAAAGACACACGAGACAGTTCTTGATTTAAGAAACATTTTTTTCATAATTGATTCTCCCTAAAATCTTCTCGGGTTCGGCATTCCGTTCGGGATTTAATCACACCATGTACGAGCCATAGCTTTACTGTGTCCACGGATATTTCCTTTAAAAGTGTTTAATTTTCAAACCCATTTCCTGGGCCATTATCGCCAAAGAACGTAGCACCGCCTCTGCACTTTTTCAATGCGCATTTCTAGATAAACCAGATAAATATCAATGACTTTTAAAAATTTCTGTAAATGTGCAGTTCTTCTGTAATAGCTTTTTTAGCAACGACCCGCTAAAAGACCGATACGAGGAAACTGGGTATCCCGTGGAAGGCCGAGGACTGTCTGAGTCGTCCTTTTCATGCCCGAGTTCCAAAAGG
>JALOQD010000049.1:0-25601 GCA_025453525.1 Myxococcota bacterium | reverse complement strand
GACTGTCTGAGTCGTCCTTTTCATGCCCGAGTTCCAAAAGGCCTGGAAGGGGATGCCCAGTTTCCGATCTCAGGTCTCTTAGCGGGTCGTTGTTTTTTAGTATATGGAAATTGAAGGAGAACATTCCTTCACCGATAAGCAAAGAAAGTAAAGAGCCGTGGCTGCTCAGGCGAACATGAGCAGGCTCAGGGCCATCACAGCCATGCCCGCCACGAGGCCGTAGATGGCCAGGTGGTGCTCGCCGTACTTTTCGGCCGTGGGCAGAAGCTCGTCGAGGGAGATGTAGACCATGATCCCGGCCACGGTGGCGAACACGATCCCGAACATGGTCTCGCCGATGAACGCGCGCAGCACGAAGTAACCGAGGAGGGCGCCGACCGGCTCGGCCAGACCCGAGAGGAAGGAGTATCCAAATGCCTTCCTCTTGCTGCCGGTCGCGTAGTAAATCGGCACCGACACGGCAATGCCCTCGGGGATGTTGTGAATGGCGATGGCCACCGCGATGCTGATGCCGAGCGTCGGATCCTGGAGGCCGCCGATGAACGTCGCGAGGCCCTCGGGGAAGTTGTGGATACCGATGGCGAGCGCCGAGAACATCCCCATGCGCAAGAGCGCGCTCTTATTGTCCGAGGTCTGCGGGGGCGGAGCGTCGCCCATGTCGCGTAGCTCGTGGGGGTTCTCGAACGACGGCACCAGCTTGTCGATGAGCGCGATCAGCGCGATGCCGGAAAAAAACGCAATGACCGTGATCCAGTACCCGAGCGTATCGCCGTGGGCGGCACAGAGGTGGTCCTTGGCCTTGGCGAAGATCTCCACGAGCGACACGTAGATCATCACGCCAGCCGAGAAGCCGAGCGACAACGCGAGGAAGCGCGGGTCGAACTTCCTCGCAAAGAACGCCATGGCGCTCCCGATACCCGTCGCGAGCCCGGCGAACAACGTGAGACCGAACGCGAACGCAATCTGCTCAAAGGTCATGGACACTCCATATCAAACCCACACGGAGATTGCCAACGGCGCGAGCGGCGACGCGCCAGCGACCCGGGTTTTCGCTAGTCGTCCGAGGCCTGACGGTGGAGCTTGAAGCGCTTGAAGCCGATGGCAGACATCTTGAGGAGTAAAAGGCCGTGCCGGAAGCGGTCGATCTTGATATCGCCATATTCCCGAGCCCGGTAGCGGATCGGCACCTCGCGGATTTTGAGGTTCTGCTTGGCAGCGCCGAACAAGAGGTCAAAGTCCATGAACGGATCGAAGTCGCCGAAAAACGCGCGGCCGGCCTTGATGCGTTCGTAGTCCTCGCGAAACAGCACCTTTGTGCCGCACAAGGTGTCGGTCAGCCTTTGCTCGAGGAGCCAAGAGAAAGTCCAGCCAAAGAAGTGGTTGGCCAGCATGTTGAGAAAACGCATGGCCTGGCTCTCCATGGGATAGACGAGCCGCGAGCCATTGATGAACTCGCCCTGGCCAGTGACGAGAGCCTCGTAGAACTTGGGCAGATCCTCGGGTCGCACCGTGATGTCGGCATCGAGGATCATCAGAATATCTCCCTTGGCCATGTCGAAGCCCATGCGCACCGCATCGCCCTTGCCCTTGCCCGGCTGGGTGAAGACCCGCACGTCGTCGAGCTCGGGATTGAGCTCTTTGACGATGGAGATACAACGCTCGATCTCTTCCAAGGTTCCATCCTTGGAATGACCGTCGACGAAAATGAGCTCAGTGCCTTTGCCCATGCGCGGGGTTTTGCGCACCAGCTCCTCGATGTTGCCCCGCTCATCCTTACAGGCGACGATCACCGAAACCGCGTAGTCCCTGCGCTTTCTGAGCGTATCGGGTTTCAGCCTGCCGACGACCAGCTCGTTGAGGCACAACCTTCCGAGGAACGGCATGGTGGCCACGTAGTTGTTGATGAGATCCGCCACAGGGCCGAGGGGAAGAGGCGCTAGCAGATGGCGATTGCTCTTGACCGGCTCGATGCCTGCAAGCTCCATCAGGTTCTCGAGGTCTTCGTTCTCGAGCCAGTTCTGCTCGAGCTGCTTTTGCTTGATACCGATGAGCTCTACGAGCTTCACCATCGGTCCCCACATGTAGTTGTAATGGGTGATGATAACTCGGGTCCGCCCGTGGCAGGCATCGCGCAACCGCCGTAGCACCTCTTGCACGTCGAGCAGCTCGCCCACGAGATTGGAAAGCAGTACCACGTCAAATTTCTCGCCGAGCTCGAGGTTGTGAGCATCCAGAACGCGAAACTCGATGTGCGGATGCTTTTGCACGGCGAGCTTGATGTTCTCTTCGCTAAAGTCGATGCCTAGACCGCGCCTGGGCGAAAGAGCCGCGAGCATGTCGCCGTTGCCGCAGCCCACGTCGAGAATCGAAGCCCCTGTTGGGACGTTGAAGCGCACCTGTCGCAGGAGCTGCTCATGGTAGTACCGGCGCAGGGCGCTGTTCCCGTTCTTGCCTTTCGCAGCCTGATCGCGCATTTCCCGCAGCTTTTCGATGGTCTTTTCGTCGCGTTCTGCAAGTGGCACGGATGAGCTCCTTCGCCTTTGGCCCATCTTCATTCCGAAGGAGAGCAGGAGCTGGGGCAAAAGCTATTAAAAAAACCGAAAGACTACTTTGGCCCGCATGCCCTGGGATTGTCAATTCGAAGCTCTTTGCCCACCATTTATGCTCGCGCGCTGCCTCGGCAACCCAGCCCGTCGATATCAGGGGGCAACAAATTCACTGAAAGTCTGTTATAAACGGTCGGGTATGGTGAGCCATTCAACTGTAGACGTTCTTATTGTCGGAGCCGGTCCAGCGGGACTTTCCGCCGCATTGCGACTGTCAGGCCAGGGCCTCTCGATCATGCTCGTAGATAGTCGAAAGGTCATCGGTAGCCCCATCCGTTGCGGCGAGGTCACCCAAACTTGGATTTTCAAGCTTCTGGACCAAGAACCTCGTCCTGGTTGGGTTCGGCTAGAGCTCGAGGCAAAGGGCCCTCTCGTCGTTTTGGATCGGGCGCGTTTCGAGCTCGAGCTTTCGCTCATCGCCAGCGCCGCGGGCGTGACCGTGATGTCGAGCACGACGTTGGTTGCTATCGGACCGTTCGACGGCCAGCGGCGCCCTGCCACGCTCGAGCACGGCAACGAGCGGACCCTCGTGAACGCCCGCTGCATCATAGCCGCAGACGGAGTTTCGTCGCTCACAGCGCGCAAGGCAGGCCTCAACACGCGGCTGCCCCTGTCTGCCATCGGGTCAGGGGTCGCCTATCAAATGACCCAACTCAGCCTCGCGCACCCGCGGCGCATGACGATGGAACCGTTGTTGCCCCCTTGGCCCGCTTATCCGTACTACTTTTGGACCATCCCCAATGGGCCTGCGCAGGCCAATGTCGGCCTGTACGTTCCCGGCCGCGAGGGGTCTCGCGCGCAAGCCCTTCTCGACAGCATCATCGCTTCGCAGCCTCATCTCGCTCGAGGGCGAAAGGACGCAATTGTCGTCGGGATGATCCCCGAAGCGCGCCCCTTGGAAGTGCCTTTTGCCGACGGTCTGCTCGTTTGCGGCGGAGCTGCCCGTTTCCTCGATCCCAACACGGGCGGTGGCATCTCGTCCGCGATTCTGTCCGGACGCGTGGCGGCAGAGGTCGTTCTGGAAGCGTTTGCGCTAGGAGCTGCCACGGCCGACGCGCTCCGTCCTTACCGCCGCAGGCTAGAACCGACTGTCTATCGCACCCTAAAGACTCGCTGGAGGTTTCATGACTCGACCGTAGATTTCGCCAGGCGCGGCCTACCGTGGAAAGAAGCGCGGGATGCCAAGTAACGAAAGCTCGCCTCCAAAGGAGGACACGGGCCGCAGAGATTTTCTCGGCCGCTCGGCCCTCTGCATTGCCGCCACCGTGGGGATTGGCTTTGTCGCCGCGGTGCCGCGCCCCGAAGCGGGTCAGCCAGGGCCCGTGCGCACAGCGAACTGTCAGGCGTGCACCGGCTGCGCCGCCACCTGCCCCAAAACGGCGATTGCCGTGACCCCGGATGGCCCGGTCATCGATCGGAAACTCTGCGTCCGGTGCGGGGTTTGCACGGCGCTATGCTCCGTGGGCGGGATGACCTTTTCCCCAAGGGCGCAGAAATGAAACAGCCCAAGCTCCGGCGTGTCGTTCAAGCGGGCTGCCTTGCCTTTTTTGCCGCGCTCGTGCTCATCCCCACTGCGGCTCCGGTATGGACGGTCATGTTCGGCGTCGACCTCGCGGCTGTGCTCTGCGCAGCGCTTTCTTCCCGGTACTGGCCGACCGCGGCTTGGGTTTGCGCCATCGCCTTCCTATCGACCGGGATTTGGGGCCGGTTCTATTGCAACCACGCTTGTCCCATGGGCTCTCTCCAAGATACCGTCGACTATGCTCTCGGGGGGCGCCGAGCGCGCCGTCTGCCGTCCTTTGTTCCTTACTTGGTGCTCGGCTGCGTCGTGGCCCTTGCCGCGCTCGGCATCAACCTCGCCTATTGGGCTTCGCCCCTGCCGCTCTTGAGCGAAAGCTTGGGTCTCGTTTTGCCGCAACGGCGCTCGTGGCTAGGCGCGGCGGTGCTCGTCGCCGTGGTCGGATTGGTCTTTGCCTTGGGCCCGCGGGCGTACTGCCGGGTTCTCTGCCCGAGCGGCGCGCTCTACGCTCTGGCGGTGCGGCTCGGGCGATTGTGGCGAAAGCAAAGCAGATCGAAGCCAATGTCAAAGGAGCGGCGGCAGGCCATCTCGCACCTCGCCGCTGTGCCCCTAGCGCCCATCGCGGCGACATGGGCGAAGACAGACCCTTCGAACGAACCGCTCCGACCTCCAGGAGGCCTTCCCCAGGCGCGTCTCACCACACTGTGTATTCGCTGCGGCGCGTGCGTCGCCGCCTGCCCCACTCGAGCGATATGGCCTGCCGACACCTCGGGCAGCGAGGTGCTCGCGTCGCGCGCCCCTTTGTTCGTGCCGCGCAAGGGACCTTGCCTCGAAGACTGCCGCGCCTGCGCAGAAGCCTGTCCCACCGGTGCGCTCGGCAAGCCGCTGCGAACGGTTCGCGGACGCCCTGTGTTGGGGCTGGCCAAAATCGAAGGCCCGCGTTGCGTCGCCATCGCCGGCTCGTCGGCCTGCCTCGTTTGCTACGCGGCTTGCACCATAGGCGCGATTTCTCTGCGCCCCACCTCTGCAGTCGCGCCGTGGGGCGACCCGGTCTTCGAGCCCACGGTAAACAAGGACCTTTGCCACGGTTGTGGACACTGTGAGCATGGCTGCCCAGTCCAAGGCCGAGCCGCCATCCGAGTGTTCCCACCTCAAGGCTAGATCGCCTCATTTTGAAAAGGAGTGAGCCTTTGGTGAGCACCGACCCCATGGACTTGACATTCAGTGAGTATCTCGCGGAGGAGTGGCGCCCAGCTCTCGGATGCACCGAGCCCGCGGCCATCGCCTATGCCACGGCAAGCGCAGCGGCGCAAGGCCCCGGCGAGGTAAGGCAGGTGAAGCTCGTTTGCGATCCGCGGATTTTCAAGAACTGCTACGCCGTGGGCATCCCCCATTCGGGCCACAAGATCGGCATTCGCTGGGCAGCGGCCATCGGCGCGCATCTTCGCGATGCTTCGGCCAAGCTCGAGTGCTTCCGCGGTATCGACGACTCAGTGCTCGAGGCTGCCGGAGCGCTCCTCGAGCGCGGCGGCGTCCAGGTGGAGGTGGATGCCGAGCGCGACGGCCTGTTCGTGGACTGCACGGTGCGCCGAGGCAGCACAGAGGGCCGCGCTGTCATCGAGGAATGCCACACGCGATTGGTGCGGCTCGAGAGGGACGGCGTGCCGCTTCCCCTCGACTCCACGGACGCGAGCGTCGGACCCACCATGCGCGCCAGGATCGCCGGGCTGTCGCTGGCGCAGCTCGAGCCCCTGTGCGACGACCTGACGCAAGACGACCGTGCCGCGTTGCGACAGGGCTCGACCTTGAACCTCGCCATCGCGCGCCACGGTCTTGGCCTGTTCAGCAGGGAATTCCGCGGACCTGTGCCCACCGATGCACTGACCCGACTTTCGCGCCTGGTCAGTGCCGGTGTCTACGCTCGAATGTGGGGCGAGGATCTCGTCGTCATGTCGCTCGCTGGCTCGGGCAACAAGGGCATCACCTGCGCCGTGCCGCTCACCCTGTGGGGCGAGGAGGTGGGTTGTCCACCAGAGCTCGTCGAGCGAGCCCTGGCTCTCGCCTGCCTGCTCACGACCGCGACCACGCATCACCTGGGCACCCTGTCGGCCGTATGCGGCTGCTCCAATGCAGCGGGTATCGGCCTAGCGGCCGGGCTCGTGGTGCTCGGCGGTGGCGGCACGAACGAGATCTCCCTGGCCGTGAGCAACATGGTGGGCAACGTCACCGGGATGATCTGCGACGGCGCGAAGATCGGCTGCGCCCTGAAGACCATGACCGCCGTGGACGCCGCGTTTCGAGCCGCAGCGCTGGCGCTCGACGGCATCGGCATCCCAGCCTCGGATGGCATCGTCGGCAGCGACGGTAGAGCGAGCCTGGCCAATATGGGTCGCATCGCCCAGCGGGGCATGTCGGCCACGGACCGCGAGATCCTGGCCATCATGCAGGAGAAGATGCGCTAAACGTTCTATCGAGTCTCCGCCATCGAAAGCCTGGCCACCTGCTCATGCCGAAAGCAGCTCGTGAGGTGGTCGTTGACCATGCCCACGGCTTGCATGTGCGAGTAGATGATGGTGGAGCCGACAAAACCCATGCCGCGCTTCTTGAGGTCTTTGGACATGGTATCGGACAGGGGGGTATGGGCTGGCAGTTCTTGGAGCGTCTTCCAATGGTTCAAAATGGGCTTTCCGTCCACGAACCGCCACTGGTACGCCGCGAAGCTGCCGAATTCTTCGCAGATGTCGAGGAAAACTCCGGCATTGCGAATCGCGGCCTCGATCTTGCGACGGTTGCGGATGATCGCCGTGTCTTGCATGAGCCGCGCGACATCCGCTTCTGTCATGCGCGCTATTGCCAGCGGGTCGAAATCGGCAAAGGCCCGACGATAGCCTTGCCGGCGCTTCAGGATGGTGAGCCACGACAAGCCTGCCTGCGCTCCCTCGAGAACGAGGAACTCCAGTAGGACGCGATCGTCGTGCACCGGCGCACCCCACTCTTCGTCGTGATATTGGACGTAAATTGGGTCAGGACCAGCCCAACCGCAACGGACCAATCCTTGTTCCTGTCGAGTCTTCGCGTTGCCCATACCCGTACCTTTCGAGTCGAAGCTTAGGAGAGGCTTTTATCCATAAGAGCAGCAGGAGATCCTGGCAAGGGCGATCAGAAAGCACCAGAGGTTGTGCCTTGGTGCACTCAAAGAGGGTTGAAGAGCTCGCATTCTCTCCCATGCTTATAGACAAGTCGCTCGACTTAGCGACAGAAGGCACAGACATGGAACAAGAGCAATTCTTACGGTACCTCCACGGCGCGCTCCAGCTCAATGCCTCGGACATTCACATCAAGGTTGGCTCGCCGCCCCTGTATCGCATCCGCAAAGAGCTGAAGGGCGCCCGAGAGGAGCCACTGAAGCCGCAAGACACTCTAGACGCCGCGCGGTACATCCTCAAGGACGACAACCTCATCGCTCACCTCGATGAAATCAAGGACTACGACACGTCGTTCAGCCTGCCGGGCAAATGCCGATTCCGAGTCAACATGTTCCGCCAGCGCGGCTCCATCTCCATGGTGTTGCGCATGATCCCGGACAAGATCCCCGCGTTCGATGAGCTGCTCCTCCCGCCTCAGGTCAAGGACCTGGCCGATTACACGCGGGGCCTGGTTCTCGTCACAGGAGCGGCCGGAACAGGCAAATCGTCGACGCTCGCGGCGATCATCAACCACATCAATCAGACGCGGGCCACCCATATCGTGACCATCGAGGATCCCGTGGAGTTCTTGCACAAGGACCGCCGCTCCTCGATCTCCCAGCGAGAGGTGGGCACCGATACCGTGGATTTCAACAAGGCCCTTCGCGCTGCCCTGCGCCAGGATCCTGACGTCATTCTCGTGGGTGAGATGCGCGACCTAGAGACCATAGACATCGCCCTCAAGGCCGCCGAGACAGGCCACATGGTTTACTCCACCGTGCACACACCCGACGCTGCCAAGACCGTGGGGCGGCTCATCGCGGTGTTTCCTCCGGCAGAACAAGAGATGGTGCGCATTCGCCTTGGCGAGAACCTGCGCGCGACCCTGAGTCAGCGCCTCTTACCCCGCGCCGACGGCAACGGCATGGTCGTAGGCATCGAGCTGATGAAGGTCACCGGCACCATGGAGGATGCCATCAAGGATCCGGCGCTCACTCCGTCCATGAAGGACATCATCGAGCGCAGTCGGGAGCAGTACGGCATGGTCTCCTTTGACCAATACCTCACCGATCTCTACAGGGGCGAGCTCATCACCTTCGACACTGCCAAGCGAGCCGCCACTAGCCCTGGAGATTTCGAGCGAGCATTGCATTTCGAGTAAGCGACAAAAGGGTGGAGGAGGGTCTCATCCATGAAGCTGCTATACGGTGTGGTCGGCGAAGGCATGGGGCATGCCATGCGGTCCACGGTGGTGCTCGAGCACCTTCTGAAAGAGGGACACGAGGTGGCCATCGTCGCTTCGTCTCGCGCGGTCGACACCCTTGCCAAGCGGTTCTCGGGCGTGCACCGCATTGCCGGCTTTCACATCGTGGTGGAGGAAAATCGGGTGCGTCGCGGCGCCACCTTGTGGTCCAACATTCAGGAAGGTCGGGCCGCGCTGCCCGAGCAGATCCACGCCTACTTCGAGCTCATACGGCAGTTCGAGCCCGAGGCGGTGGTCTCTGATTTCGAGTCCTGGTCGTACCTTTATGGCAAGACGCACCGCTTGCCCGTTCTTTCAATCGACAACATGCAGATCATCAATCGCTGCCGGCATGACGAGGACATGGCCTGCGCGGACGAGCAAGCTTATGTCATCGCCAAGACGTTCATCAAGGCCAAGCTCCCCCATTGCGATCACTACTTCATCACCACGTTTTTCTATCCCGAGATTCGAAAAAAGCGCACCACTTTGCACAGTCCGATCCTAAGGCCCGAGATCCTAGCGGCACAGCCCAGGCAAGGCTCTCACTTGCTCGTGTATCAGACCTCCGAGGGCTACGGTGCCCTTCTGGATGCCCTCAAACGCTCGAACCTCGAGTGCCGCGTCTACGGCCTACGGCGGGACATCAGCGAGGACCTGCGCGACGACAACGTCCTTTACCGGCCGTTCAGTGAGACCACGTTCATCGACGACTTGGCCTGCGCCAAAGGCGTTGTAGCCGGCGGTGGGTTCACGACCATGGGAGAGTGCGTGCATCTTGGAAAACCCCTTTTATGCGTGCCGATTGCCGGGCAGTTCGAGCAGGTCCTCAACGGTCGTTACCTCCGAAGTCTCGGTTACGGCCACGACGCGCCAGCTATCGATGCGAACGTCTTGCAGCGATTTATCGCCGACATCCCACGCTGCCAGGACCGCCTGTCCACCTACCAGCGTCAAGGCAACGAGCCCCTGATGAGGGCCATCGACGAGCAGCTCGACAAGTCCGCGGCAGGCCTGCGATAGAAAAATATGCGGTACTTGCTGTTTTCACACTAAAATGGTCGAATGAGCGGCGATTTGTCGCTGTTCGATTCGCTGCCCGCAATGAAAAGCGAAGGAGTCTGCATGTACAAAAATCTATGGGCACTCGGCTTTAGTTGTCTGCTGACATTGCCATTCTCAGCGAGGGCGCTGGAAATCATATCACCCACCGACGATGGTGTTGTCATCGGGGACACGGCGAGATTCATCATCCTTTGCGATGGGTCTCCACGCATCAGCGCCATCATCGAGGGCAACTCCCATCCTGTGCTTTGGACCAAGGAGTCATTTGGAGGCCGATGGGTCGGCGACGTGTTTTTGCCCTCCAAAGGCGATCACACAGTCCTTCTGGAGGGACAATGCGGCAATACCCAAGTCTCTGCGGAGGTCCATTTCGACAACTCAATAGAAAGCAGTATTGAGATAGCCGATTTGGTCATCTCTCGTTTCTTTTCCAAAAACAAGCCAGATTCACTCGACTGGAATTGGGGGCCAGCCATCTTTCTATATCCGCTTCTCAAAATCGCGCCAAAATCCGTTCATGCCGCGCAATATATCTCCTATGTAATAAAATATCACCAACATCATTTGTCCAAGGGTCTGCCCAAAATACAATGGGCCGATGCCTGTCCTTCGGCCCTTTCTGCGTTCGACCTTGCCATCGCTCACCACGATGGATTTGCGTGGTCCAGCGTCGAGAAGGTCATCTCTTGGATCAAGACGGCGAAGCGCAACAAGGTGGGTAGCATCGACCACTTGGGCTACAATAATATCAAATCGTTCTGGTTTCCGAGCTCCATCTGGGTCGATTCTTTGATGATGTGGGACGTACTCGCAGTTAAATATGCACTCTACGCCAAAGACGAGAACCTTCTGCGCTTTGGCGTTGACCAGCCGTTCGTTTTTGCAGACAACCTACGAAATCCCCAAACCGGTCTTTTCTTTCACGCTTGGAACCTCGACAAAGACCTTCCATATCCGGAGAACAACGCCCATTGGCTCAGGGGAAATGGTTGGGCTCTCGTTTCCATGGCTGAAATTCTTCTGCTCATAGGGGAAGAGCACGAACGATACCAGGAGCTCTCCAACCTTTTTGTAGATTTAGCCGAAGCGATTTTTCCCTACAGGCAACCATCGGGATACTGGGATACCGTGGTAGACGATCCTGGCTATGCCTACGAAGAAAGCTCGGGTTCGGCCTTGGTCGCCACGGGCTATGCCATCGGGGCGCGTCTTGGCCTTTTGCCTCCTGAGTATAGACAGTTGGCTCGGGATACTTTTCAGGCGATCACCGCCCGAATGAAGCGTCGCAGTCCTGGATTCACGATGGAAGAGATCTCCATGGGAACCAACCCGGAAAGCAAGCTCGGCTATAAGTTGATTCCCAAAGACCGCAATATTTCTTACGGTGTTGGAGCGTTTCTTCTTCTTGCCAACGAGCTTTCTGAAGATTCATTTGATTCCATTGAGAGTATCAAACGTTTCCAATTGCATTCCATTCCTTTTCAAAAATACGTTGCTCTCCCTGAGTCATCTTGTTGCTCTGATAAATAGTCCCGGAAAATGCCCCTCGGCTGCACAACGCGGGATGCCTCGCTCCAAGCTTTCGCGAGGCACACCCGCTGAGCGCCAGGGCCATTTTCTGCCTCATGGGTCGTCGCGACAGCAGCCATGAGCGTTTGCTCAACTAATGTAGCGCGCGGCAGCTAGAATGCTTCTTTTCACTCTTTCAGTGTATGGCGGGTAAAACAAGGTCAGTATATCGGGCGATTTCTGTTTGAGCACGGCCCTCTCATGCGACAAGTTTCGAAATCCATGAAAACCATGGTAGTTGCCCATTCCGCTTTCGCCTACTCCGCCGAAAGGCAAGTCCGGATTAGCGAGATGAAGAATGGCGGTATTTACGCAGGTTCCGCCAGAGCTTGTGCTTCGCAAGACCCTTTCAATACCTTCGCCTGACTTGCTAAATATATACAATGCAAGGGGCTTTTCTCGATTCTGAACAACTCGAATGGCCTCATCCAAATGCTTATATGTCATTATCGGCAAGATGGGCCCGAAAAGCTCCTCCTTCATAACAGGCGAATCCTCGGCAACATTCGTCAGCAAGGTAGGCTCAAGATATCGGTCCTCTGAATCGATTCCGCCCCCAAAGGCAAGCTTCGCGCCTTGCGCGACCGAGGCGTCCAAAAGTCCTTTGAGCCAAAGGAGCTGCTTTTTTGTCACAAGCCTACAAAAGGAATCACATTGCTTTCGCTCCTGGGCCGTTTTCCCGTATCGCTTTTCTAAAACGCTAATGGAAGCAGAGATAAATTCTTCGACCTTATCTTTATGGACCATTAAATAATCAGGAGCCACACAGGTTTGCCCTGCGTTCAGGAATTTTCCCCACATAATTCTCTCAGCCGACTTCACAATGTCGGCCGTCTCATCCACGATCACCGGTGACTTACCACCGAGCTCGAGGGTCACTGGCGTAAGATGCTCCGAGGCAGCCTTCATGACCCTCTTACCCACTCCTGTGCTGCCGGTAAAAAAGATGTGATCAAACTTGTACTTCAAGAGCTGTTCAGAAACCTCAGGCCTTCCCTCAAAAACAGCAACTTCCCTTTCTTCGAATACTTCTCCCAATATCTCTCTTAACATTGCAGCGGCATGAGGCACCTTGCTCGAAGGCTTTAGCATTATACAGTTTCCAGCGGCCAGCGCGGCGACGACGGGGTTTAGAGACAAATTGAAGGGGTAGTTCCAAGGGGACAATATCAAGACCATACCCTTGGCTTCGTAGTAGATGGCGGACGAGGTTCCGAAAAGCATTTTAGGGGTTCCAACCCTCTTGGGCTTCATCCAAGATGAAAGATGCTTGATGGTGTGATTGATCTCGGAAATCACCGGAAGGAAATCGGTCAAATCGGCTTCGCCTGGGTTTTTCTTAAAATCACTGTAGAGCGCCTGTTGAATATCAGACCGGTGTTGCCATAGGGCCTCACGCAATCTCTTGAGCTTTTCGATTCTCTCTTTCGCGCTGGTCTGAGCTATAGCCCAACGATTGGCCTTCTGTAAATCGTACACTCGTTGTATTTCCAACAACCCTTCCTCCATATTTCAGCCCAATGGCTCGCCGTTATTGGCAATTTTGCATTTTCTTATCCTGGCTTTTCTCATTTCACACTATGTGTACGTTTCGCTCTTCTCCTTGTGGAAGTTCGCGGCTCTTCGCCGCCAAAGCGCCTCGCAAAAATCGCATTGTTCCCAAAATGATTCTTTCGTCATCGTCGTGGCCAGTTTGGCCCAAGAAGATGCTCATGCGCTCTTTGAAATACGCCGTTGTATAGGAATACTGCAAAAGCAGAATGAGGTTGTCGATACAGAACGCCACTACGCCTTCGTCCAAATCTGGGTCCAGTAGGTTTTGCTTTTGAGCAGCTTTTATCAGGGACCGGTAGTAGTCGGCGGTAATTTTTTCGACCTTTCTAGAGAGTTTGGCAGACAAATGCGCGAGTTCTTCCGACGCGATGCACAAATAGATCTGATTGAACTCGGGATATTCCTTGGCAAAGCACTGAGCTGCGCGAACGACATTTTCGAGTTTGTCGAATATATCCCCGGATCTGTTATCGATTTTTTTGATGATTTTTTCGAGAATGGAGTAGGCGTTATCTACGATTGATAGGAACAAATCCTCTTTTGAAAGAAAGTATTTATAAAGGGAACCAATGCTAATCTGAGCGTTTCTCGCGATATCGTTTATATTGGCGGCGCTATATCCTTTTTTTGCAAATTCAGCCGTAGCGGCCGCGTATACTCGGTTCTGTTTCTCTATTGCGATGATCTCAAAGGATTTCTGATGGTACTTCTTTGGCGTTTGTTCTTCGCCGATCTCTATTGAATGCATCTTAGGCTACCAGCGCCTGTATTCTCTGCATAAAATCATTGAGGTTAGCAGCATATTCGGGTGACCCAACGACGCGGATATATCCCTTTGACACCGCATCGACGAATTCTACATCCTTTAGAAATACCGAAAGTGCGCTGTCCACGTCTTTAAACTTCATATGAACAAAAGGTCGTCTTCGGGTGTATATTCCCCGTCCAGATTTCGACTTTCCAGCCTTTATCCTCAGGTAGGCGGCTATGCTCTCTTCGGACTCCACGGACATTTGATAAACTCGATCGGGCTGCTTCTGAGTCCAGGCAAGCATCTCATCGTCTCCGTCTCTATTATATTGACTCAAGGCCGTTGTAATCATGTAGATGACCGCCTTCACCTTGAGCTTTTTCTTTTGTTCGCTCTTCGGTCGAGACGTCGGCAACAATATTTTTATGCCCAACAGCAATGACAGCACCTTGGTCAAGAGCCCAATCTTTCGCACTCCTCTAATTCTCGGCAATATCGGCTTTCCCGCTAAGAAGGCGTTCATTTTTTTCAGACTGGCAAAACCAAACTCGATATCTGGTTCGGCACATATTTCATGTTTAATGGTCAGCCTTCCGTTTTCGAAGATGAGCAAACTGCCAATTTTTTCTGTCCCGTGTCTCGCTACAAACTGTACCTTTCCGTTTACTCTCTCAAATCTTTTTGCCATTTTCTCGTCATCATCGAGAACGATTTTCATAACAGGTAGAATGGCTCGCAATATGATGTTCGTTGCTATCATTTCTCTGGGCTGCGACATTTTCATACCTCATCTTCCCAGTTTTCGTCTTCTTCGAACGCTTGTCCCATGACGGCTCGGACCTTTTCTATAATTCCATTGGTGTCGAGCTTGTAATGTGCATAGAGATCTTCTGGATAGCCTACGAGAGAAAACTCGTCCGGAATGCCCACCTTTTCAAAGGCGCACCCTTTTCCACTCGAAGCGATCACATCTGCGACAGCACTTCCCAAACCACCCAACACCGAGTGTTCCTCCACAACAATGACTCTTCGCGTAGTCAGAACGGACCGCATTATGGCTTCTGTATCTATTGGTTTGATCGTGTGAATATTGAGCACCTCGATACTCAACCCGTCCTCGTCTTTGAGCACCCGCGCTGCCTCGGCTGCCTGAAGAACCGTCACGCCACAACAGATGAGCGTCGCATCGGTTCCTTCGGCTATTTGGACTGCCTTGCCAATTTGAAATCCATAGTCTTCCCGGTCGTAATAGCACGGCTCAAACCCACGACCCACGCGGATATAGACAGGGCCGGGATACTCCACACACGCTCGCACCGCGTTTGCCGTCTCGATCCCATCTGCAGGAACGATGACGGTCATATTGGGAAACGAGCGCATGATCGCGATATCTTCTTGGGCCTGATGGGTGCTTCCCGCTGTTCCAAAGGAAATCCCGCCATGCGTCGCGATAATTTTGACGTTGAGGTTCTGGTAACAAATGTCCGTGCGTACCTGTTCACACGCTCTCATGGACGCGAACGCCGCCATGGTGGACACAAAAGGCAACAGCCCAGACGTGGCCAATCCCGCAGCGATGCCAAACAGATTTTGCTCGGCAATGCCCACGTTGATGAACCGCTCGGGAAACTTGTCCTCGAACATTCCGATTTTCGTGGATTTGGCCAAGTCAGCCGTAAGCCCGATGATGCTTGGATATTTTTCGCCGAGCTCGCACAGCACAGCCCCATAGATCTCCGACTGAGTCATTTTATTTGCGTCATACACTGTCCAGGTTGTGCCTGTTTCTAATGCCATGGCTCGCCTCCGAACTGTCGAATAGATTTTTGTGTTCGCATCGTCCGTCATCGCGCTCTCGCGTGAATTCGTTTACGCAGAATGCATTTTTTCGATGGATCTTCGTGCCTGCTGCGCCAACTCGGAATTCATGCTCCCGTAATGCCACTTCACCTCATTTTCCATGTAGTCGACGCCCTTCCCCTTGACGGTCTTGGCTATGATGACCACAGGAGCCTGCCTTTTTTCCCTTGCATCGGAAATCGCGTCATTTAACTCGTCAAAATCGTGTCCGTCGATTTCCTTTACGAGGAAGCCGAAGGCCCTCCATTTATCCGCGAATGGTTCGAGGGCCATGACATCTTCTGTGCGACCGTCTATCATCAAGGAGTTTCTGTCGACAATCGTTATGAGATTTGTGAGCTTGAAGTGGGAGGCGCTCATCGCCGCCTCCCAAATCGACCCTTCGTTACATTCACCGTCTCCAACAATGCAGTAAGTGATCCAGCTTTTTCTTTGCAAACGCGCCCCCAAGGCAAGACCAACGGCCATGGACATGCCGTGACCCAGTGATCCCGTAGAGGCGTCTACCCCCGCAACTTTTCGGCAATCTAGATGCATACCAAAGGGGGATTTGAATTTGTTGAAATTTCGCAGCAGTGCCATGTCAAAATACCCTCGTCTTCCCAGAACCGCCGCGAGCCCCACGCCTCCATGGCCTTTGCTCAGAATCATCCGGTCTCTTTCATCCCAATCGGGTCTAGCCGGGTCAATTCTCAAAAATTTGTAGTACAGAATGGTCAAAATGTCCGCCATGCTCATCGCACCGCCGATGTGGGCCCCCCCAGCCCATTCGGTCACGTTAACGATGTCAGTCCTGTGCTGCCTTGCCTTTTCTTGAAGGCGCTGTTTTTCGTTTTTGTCGATTGGCACTGAGCCCTCCGCTTCATTGCGCATTAAACAACCAACTCGATTCGAGATCACCCATGGCGCCGTTTGAGAACCCCAAACGCCTCGTCTGCGATTTCCAGCGTTTTTTCAATGTCATTGTCGCTGTGGGCAGTAGACATGAACCAATTGTGATGGGACGCAAAAAACGCCCCGCGTTTAGTACATTCACCACACCATTCCTGGTGAAGCATTTGGCTCTCATCGTTGGTGATCCTCAGGTATGGCATCGAGGGAGATCCCGTTACCTTTAAATCAAAGCCATGGCTTTTCGCGCTTGCGGTGAGCCCGGTGAGTAACTTCTCACCCTGAGCCAACATGATTTTGGGGGCGTTGATACGATTCAGTTCCTTGAGACACGCCAGCGCGGCTGCCATGGGCGCAGCTTGATACCAGTAACTACCAGTATAGAAGACCTTCGCAGCTTCGTTTTTGAGCTCCCCGGTACCGACCAGGGCAGAAATCGTATATCCGTTAGCCAAGGCTTTGCAGAAGCATATCAGATCCGGCTTGAACCCAAAGTACTCGTTTGAACCGCCCAGATTCAGCCGAAATCCATGTCTTATGTCGTCGACGATCAACACAATTCCTTTTTTCTTACATAACCTTTCGACTTTTTCCCAATAGCCATTTTCTGGAAGTGCATTGTCCTGGAAAACGGGAACGTGATAAGGCGTCGCAATAAACCCCGCCACATCGCCGTCGTTCTCTGCGACCACTCTTTCAAAGGCGTCGAAATCGTTCCAACCGATTCGAATCACATTGGTGTGGTCTTCTCCCACGGTCCCTGGGTGTCCTGGAGATTGCATCCACGGAGCCACACCGTGATATCCACCCTTGATGGCAACGATCTTTCTTCGACCGGTCGCCTTGCGAGCAATCATTGTCGAATAGGTGGTAATGTCTCCGCCATTTTTTGCAAAAAACGCCCAACGTGCAATTGGGACGGTCTCCACGAGATACTCCGCAAGCTCCACCATGAGCGTTGTCGGCCCTGTCGTGCAATTTGCCACTTTGTACTGGTCGAGCGCTGCTTTGTCGACCGCTGGATGGCCATACCCCAAGATCATCGGACCATAAGCACACATGTAATCGATGAACTCGTTGCCGTCGACGTCCCAAAATTTTGATCCCTGTGCCCGTTCCGTAAAGAGGGGATAGTCAGAGACCGGAATGTTTACAACGGGGCTCATGTGGCCAGGAATGCCGCAAGGCAGTACCTCGGCTGCTCTTTTGAACCAGCCTTGCGATTTTTCGTAGTTGTATGTCCTCATGATTGTTCCTTTTTGTTAAAGGGTGCTTCCTACGACAGATAGAGCGGGATGCGATCGAGAACAATGTTGATAGCTTCTATCGCAGGCACGCGGCCTTTCATCGCGACATCTCCACTCGCTACTGCCGCAAAAGCATCACTTTTACCATTCAAAAGGGCGTTGGCCACTTCGAGGTTTTTAAAAGTCATCAGGGCTGTAGGGTCCTTTGTGTCTCCTTTATGGACAGAAATTTTTCCGTCTTCGAACTTCAAGTGGGCCGACGGGCCCGAGGGCAGTACCTTGAGCATGACCGTCCCATTGGCGATGTGGGTTGCATTTAAACGTCCGATCGGGTCGTACTCGAAGAGCTCTCTGAGGGCATAGGCGGCCGTCGTCAACGTAAACCGCGTGTTGAGCGCCATATAGGAGGGGTCGTTCAGGAGCTCCGCCGTCGGTTTGAGGTAGTATTCCAATTTCTCCGTTGCCTTGGGAAAATCTCGCGTCAGAAACCGGAGTTTTGTCAGACCTTTGAGTGGAATGGGATTCGCCTGGCCCTCGAACATCTTGTTCAGGTGTCGGGGCGAAACAAAGTACAAGCGCGCCGAGGGCCTCGAGCATTTTCCGCGGCCCACCTCGCATTTTCCATCCCGGAACGCAACATAGGCCTTGGGACCTCCTTTCACGCTGAATTGAACTGAAACAGCCCAATCCCGCGCGGCCTCTTTCGTCTCAGCGTCATAAACAACGAGATCCTCCAGATTTTTGAGGATGGCATACAGATTGAGGTTCGCTTTTATCAAGTCAAACGACATGAAACTTGACCTCCCTGGTGCGCCTTTGCACTGAGTGAGCGCTCACTCATTTTCCTAGGAGCATAGATTCTTATTTGGGCGAGTTCAAGAAAATCTTCTTTCCATTTTGAAGAACGCCTTCGATCCGCTTGGCGCCTACATCAACAACGCTCGCCGCAACGCAGCGACCTTCTTTTCGTCAAAACCATCTTGTTGCGCAGCGAGCGGCAGGGCTGCCCTGGAGAGCTCGAGGTAGAGAGCTCGCGCTCCTTCCTGGCCCAGGGAGTCAAGATGCGTTTCGATGGTCTGGGCGTCGCCGCGGCTCACCGGACCAGAGAGGCCTTCTCGCAGACCGAGCTCCGCGACTCTCTCCAGGGCGCTTTGTCCCAGGGCGAGCACCAGCCGTTCTGCGTCGTTTGCCTCGACTCCCAGGCCATGGAGCACGTCCTTTGCTGCAAAGAGCAGGGCGACCACGAGGTTGCTCGCCATCACGGCAGCGGCGTGATAGCGAGCGCGCGACTCGGCCGGCACCTCGACCGGCACTCCGTCGAGGGCGGCGACCAGGCCGCGTGCCACTCGCAGGGCTGCTTCGTCACCGGTGAGACCAAAACAGGTGCCCTTGGGGATGGGCGATATTCGACCGTGGGGAAAGGCGCACGCCGGATGACACGCCGCGGTTCCCTGTACATGCCCCTTGAGCGCATCGAGGGCGCTTTCGTCTCGAGCGCCGGCGAGGTGCAACCAAACCTGGTGCTCATGTGAGGCCTCGCAGGACACGGCCAAGCGAGCGACCCTTTCGATGTCGGCATCCGGCGTCGCCACGATCACGATATCCGCCTCGCGGGAGCGAGCGAGCAGCTCCGGCGAGCCGGCGAGCCCGGGACAGCCGAGTTGGCGTCCGAGCTCGAGGGCCCTGTCTCGCAAAACGTCAAACACGCCGGTGGGCCTGTAACCTGCCTGTTTCAAGGCCACGAGCAAAGAGCTTCCAGCCGCACCAGCCCCAATGAGAAACACGGATGGGTTCACGGTTCCCCTCCTTCGGCATAGAGGCCATGACTTTCGATGTATTTGAGCACTGCATGGGGAATCAGGTCCACAGGCCGTTCTTTGCGGCGCAGCAGCTGCCGCAACTCGGACGAGCTCACCTCCCTCGGCGCCTCGAGGAAGGGCCTTGGCAATTCTGGAGCTCCCCGGCGTGCCGAGTAGAGGGGCGGAGCGATCCTCGCTATTTCGTCGTAGCGATGCCACAGGTGCTGCTGAAAGTAGATGTCGGCCCCGGCGAGGAGGCGAAGCTGCACGCCTGGATTGTCTCTTTGAAGCGCTAGAACAAGGTCGAGGGTATGTCCAGGTCGCTCGAGCCGCCGCTCGATATCTGTCACTGACGCACGCGGCTCTTCCGCGACGAGTAAGCGGCACATCTCTACGCGGTGCTCGAACGCCGCAGGCGCCTTGCCAAAGCGGTGCGACCAGCATGGCGCGAGCCACACCTCGTCGACGAGCGTCGAGATGAGCGCCGCCCGCACGAGGCCGAGGTGGCCCACATGGGGAGGATCGAAGGTGCCGCCTAACACGCCTGCGATCATGAGGGGACTCTAACGGGAATATCGAGAAAAAGGGAGCAGAATGACCGACTCCCTCTCTGTTTTACTCGTTCTTGGGCGGGGCGGAGACAGCGTCGGGCACACATCGCTTCAAGTTGGCCTGCGAAAGCGCCTGCCCTAGCTGACGCAGGCCGAACGGCTTCTCGAGCAAAGGGTAGGCGGAGTCGACATCGGACAAGAGGCCAGCCTCGTGATCCGATAGCCCTGTCATGAACAGAATGGGCAGCCCAGGACAGCGCTCTGCCAGCTTCCTGGCACAGACCGGCCCGTTGGCCCCTGGCATGAACAGATCGATAATGGCCGCGGCCATTGTCCCGATATTGTCCTCGCATTGAACGAGTGCCTCTTCGGCGCTGCCGGCGAGGACAGGCCGATATCCGAGGCGCTCGAGCAATCTGCCCACGAGGGCGCGAACGCTGCCCGTGTCGTCCACCACGAGCACCAACTCTCCACTCCCATGGACGTCACTCGGTTTCGAGGAGTCGAGCCGCGCCGGAGTTGAGCTCGCCGGCCAGTAGATGCGGAAAGTCGTCCCCTTGCCCAGCTCGCTGTCCACCTCAATCGCCGCACCCGCATTGGTCACGATGCCGTAGACAGTCGAAAGGCCGAGCCCCGTGCCCTTGCGTCGAAAGGCCGAGCCCCGTGCCCTTGCCCTCGGCCTTGGTGGTAAAGAACGGCTCGAAGATGCGCTCCTTCACGTCGGGGATCATGCCTTGGCCAGTATCACTGACCGTCAGCACCACGGCGCGAGGAATCACAAGAGAACCCTCGCCCAATCGCTGGCGAGGATCGTAGCGGCCATTCGCGCAGGAGATGATGAGCTTGCCTCCGTCGGGCATGGCATCCGCAGCGTTGACCACGAGATTGAGAATGATCTGCTCCAAATGACCGCGATCCGCCTCCACGGCCCACAGCCCGTCCGAATCGCGGTGCTCGAGCTCGATGTTGGGACCCGCGAGCCGCCGCGCCAATTTGGTCATCCCGCTCACCACCTCGTGGACGTCGAGCCTCTCCTTGAGCAGCGGTTGCTTGCGACTGAAAGCGAGGAGCTGCCTCGTCAAGGTCACGGCCCTATAGCCCGCGTCGAGCACCTCCACCATCATGGGATGGGCCGGATGCTGGGAGCCCAGCTCGCTTCGGACCGCCTCTCCATTGCCGTTGATGACGGTGAGGAGATTGTTAAAGTCGTGGGCAACTCCGCCCGCGAGTCTCCCGACGGCCTCCATCTTCTGAGCATGGCGCAACTGAGCCTCGAGCTGCTTGCGAGTGGTCACGTCCACGGCCACGCCGACGATACCGGCTGGGGCTCCACTAGACTCGAGCACCGACGCGGTGGACAGATTGACCACCACTGTCTGACCGCTCTTGGTGGGAACCTCGACCTCGCGCACGAGCTGCGGACGAGAGTGGCGATTCTCCCCCATGGATGGAGTGGCATCGAAATCCTGACCAGAGACCAGGGCTGGATTGGGCTTGCCCAGCACCTCGTCGGCCCGCCATCCGAACAGCTTCTCGGCCGCGGGATTCCACAGTTCCGTGAGGCCGTCGAGGTTCACCATGATCACCGCGGCTGGCGATGATGAAACGACCGCGCTCAAGGTCTCGCTGCTGCGCAGGGCGAGCTGTTCGGCCCTCTCCCTCTCGCGCATCTCGGCAAAGAAGCCGCTGCGGACCCGGTGGTAGATCGCCGAGGTCGCCGTGGTCATCAGAAAGAACACCCACAAAAACGAGATGGCCGGCGCGACTCGCATTGCCGGATGGGGCGGGAGCAAGGCGACCAGACCCATCAAGCAGGCGAGCAACAGGATGTTCATGAAGAGAGCGCGCCGAAAGCTGAGCGCCAGCACGCTGAACGCGAGCTCAACGGCAATCCATACCATCGCGCCATCCACATCGGCGGGCGAGATGAAGCGCTTCTCCACCGTGAGCCATAAGGTCGGCACTCCCGCCCCGATGACGGCGAGAATTCCGGCGAGCCCCACATGCCTGGTTCGACCCAGCCCAACAGCGCCCAGGAGTATCGCCAAGGAGAGGATGTGTCCCCAAGGCGAACCGACGCTGTGCTTTACGGAAAACACCGTCGCCATGCCCATGATGGTGAGAGCCACGAGCGGCAACAACAAGGACATGAAGAGCTGCGCCTGCCAGCGCTCCTCGGGATCGGTGATCGAGGCATTTGGGCGAATCAAGACCGACATCAGCGTTCTGATTCGAACGCGCAGTTCTCTGACCATGGCGCGGCCATTGGCCATCTATCCCTCTTCGCGGAGCGGCAGTGCCGAGCCCATATGCTCGGCCAAGGCCACAGATAAATACAAAAGCACGTTGGCCTCGCCCTGAACGAACCCGCCGGTCCTCTGACTCGAAAGCAGCTCGATAGCTCCCACGGTGTGGCCATCGTGCATCACCGGCGCCACGAGCGCGCTGCGCACCGGGCCCCGAAAGCCTGAAGGAGGATACGGAGGACCGCTGTAAGGAGCGAGGTCTGAGGCGCTCTCGGATCGGATGAGTCGCCCCTCGCGCACGGACTTGCCCGGCAGCCCTGCGCCGAGCTCTATTTTGGTGCCTTCGATCTTCGAAAGCAGAGTCCCCTGCGCAGCCACGGCTTCGAGTCGCGGTGTCTTCTCAGCGATGAGCCAGCACGCAGCCGCCTCGCACCGCACGAGCTTGCAGGCGAGGCCGAGAACGAATTCCGCGGCGCTCTCTCGATCCTTGCAGCCGTAGAGCCCGTGGATCTTTTCAAACGCTTCGATGGTCCGCTCCTCGGCGTCGTACTCTACCAAAGGCTCGGGACGCATCTCCTCGGCAATGACCGGAATCTCCGAGGTGCGTCGGCCCAGCGGACGAGGTCGAGACGGCCTGCGCGGCGCCATCATCGTCGACGCCAGGGGATCTGGGCCACCAGGAGCCGCGGCTGCCATCTGCACCGGCAGGGCATCTTTGTCTGCCATCGCAGCGCCTTGCGCGGACTGCTGGGACGATCGAGACACCGAAGGCCGCTGCGGCGCGATGCCCCCTGCTTTGGGGAGCGGCGACGATTCCGCGGGCTTGGTCGAGGCAGCGCTCGGCCCAAAGGGCGAGCCAGGCGGCCGAGTGGGCGCGGCCTTGCCTTGGGCCTCGAGCGCGGCGCGCAGCTCATGCAGGGTCGGTTCACGCACCGCAGGTTCGTCAAGCACCGGCCGTTCCGCGGCTGTGGCCATCCAACGGGCGATCTTGAGATCCACAGCGCACATGGAGACGAGCGCCCCGCGGGCCGAACCGGACCTTGGAGGGGGCGAGAAGCGCGGGGGCGGCTCGCCCTTGTCGCGCACGAGCTTGGTCCAGGCAGGGGCTGGCTCGCTGTCCCTGAGCCTTCGGCCCAAAGGTTCGCTCTCCCGCGGAGGCTCTGGCATCGACAACCGCGACTCGCTTGTGGGATCGGTGGGCGCCAGACTATACGAAGACAGCTGCGGCGCTCGCGACAGGTTGACTCCGCCCGAGTCGAGCTTGTCCATGCCGAAGACCAGCACTCCGATGGTGTACATTCCATCGCCGCGCTGGCTCGGCGTCACCCACGAGACCATGCCCCGAGAACGATAGGTGAATGCCTGGCCTGGGAAAGTGAGATCGAGAACCACGAGAGAGCCCACGGGAAACGCGACTCCGACCTCGACCGTGAGCCCTGCCGAGGCCTTGGCGTGACGCCGAGTCGATTGAAGAGCACGCTCCTCCCCTGATACCGGAAGGTAGGGTCGAACCTCCACGGTACAACCGGGTGCGAGCGTCTTGTAAGTCACTCCGGCTACGGACATACAGACAGTGTACGAGACAACACGCGAGACGCTACCTACCGCCGCCCCACCCAGAGCCTCCGCCCATGGGACAACTCGTCCATGAGCTGCTGCATCACGGCATGGACCCGCGCGTATCCGCGGTCTACCGCCTCGTCGTCCTCGGGCTCGCCTTCGAGAAGGATCGGGTCGCCCAGCAGGAGGGGCCTTAAGCTCACAACCCATCACAAATCACATTGCAGCCGCTGCATCCAGATCCTGAACGGCTCGATGCCTAGCTACTGCCGACGGACGCGAAGGACAATCGCCGCGAGCGCGGCGAGGCACAGAGCCAAGCCGAGCCAGGGAACGGTCGAGGTTTTGATGGCTCCGGGCGTGGCGCAGTTGCAGTTTTGGGGGTCGGACGGGGGCGCATCGCAGGGGTGGACCGCGAGGTCATCGGTGGCGAGGCACACGGTGCGGCGCGGGTCGTTCTCTTTGGGGCACGGCGTTGCGATGGCGTTTTTGCTGCCGCAGCTCACCTCGTCGCCTGCCCAGTCGGTGTCACCGCCCCAGTCGCAGGTCTCGTAATACTTCTTGGGATAGCAGCGGTTGTCGGTGTTGCAGTTCCAACCAGCGCGGGCCTCTTCCAGCAGCTCCTCGAGGGAGGGATAGGGCGCGGGTTTGGCGCGGTCCCACTTCATGGGGTGCGACGCGTTGTTCGAGCGGTAGTTGTCGTGATAGGGCCGTGGCCAGGCAGCCTGCGTGTCGAGACCGCCGTTATCGATGCCATCGCGCAGAAAGTACAGCCAGCCGGAATCGTCGCCGATGAGGAGCGTGCCGTCCGAGAGAACGTGCATGGTCGTGGGGTAGAGACCGCCAGGGGCGATGTACTCCCAAGTCACCGTGGGCTGCGCCCCGCCCTCTTTCAACTGCAACGCCAAGAGGCTCCCGCCCAGTGCTGTGTACAAGATGCCTGACTTCGTGATCACAGGCGTCGTTGCGTTGAGCGCTGGATACGGCACCCTCAGGCCCCAGAGATACCCAGGAGCGTTGGGCATGGTCAGCAAGTACGCCTTGGGGTCTGTCACCCCGGCCTCGATCTTCACAGGGTCCAAAGCGATGAGACCCACGCCCGTGCTGTAGCCTTGATCGCGGGTCACGTAGATGAAGCCGTCGCGATCCATGACTGGACGGTTGAAGGCGTTGATCTCCGACGAGTCCACGTCCTGGCTGGCAATATCGACAAGCCTTTTTGACGGCGTATCCGCGGAATATTGAAACAGTCGCCCGTCCACGGAGTAAACCATCCCGGTCTTGCTGACGACTCGACCGTGCAACTCTTGATTGCCGTCGCGTTGCGTCCAGCCTTCCTCTGCGATTACGGATACCACCCGAACAGATTGCTCCTCGGCATCTTCATCACACAGTTGTCCGGAAACGACCCTAACCTCGGTATGACTTCCAATTACGCGGCCTTTATGATCTCCAACTATCGAGTCCACGGAAACCAATCCCTGTCGGGTGAATACGGCTAGCGCATCGCCGAGTCGACTGAGATGAAGATAGCCACTAGAAACAATGCGCTCTCCGGACCCTGATAATTGAAATGCGGCATACAACGTCCCATCCGCGCCAAGTACAGGAGCCAGGCCGTGGTATTGAAAAAAGGTGACCCTCTCACCCTCGGCCATCGTGAGGTTTTCAGCAGCCCCACGAGGATCGGGTCTTACTCCTGGAATGATGATTCGCCGTTGAAGCAGAACCTTTCCGTCCGAACCACGCACTCCGTAAAGCTCATCTCCCACGAAAAAGTAGAGAGTGCCATGGAAGTCCATAATCATGGGAAGCTCTTTGGGAGTGAAAACCTTGTCATAAGGTGGCCCCGCGTCGCAGAGGTCGAGGCGCCAGCGCAGCTTGCCCCGCTTGTCCACGCTGTGCAGTCGGCCGCGTGCGGTCCAGAAGTATAAATTGTCCTGATCGTCGATCAC
>JALOQD010000048.1 GCA_025453525.1 Myxococcota bacterium | reverse complement strand
CAGTTGAGCACCACACGGTTCTTCAGCAAAAACCTTCCGAGATTTTGATACATTTACCCGCCTATTTTCCCGATAGCTGTTTCCAAGTTCGGCCGCCGTCGGTCGTGTGCACGATAGAGCCACGACCACCGATGGCGATCCCTTCCTGCGCATTGAAAAAGTGCACACCGTCCAGCCAGGTGAAAATGCCGGTCAGGACGCGGCCCACTTTCTCCCCGCCCGCTGGCAGGTCGACAAAGACCGCCTCCTGTCCCACGGCCCGCAGGTGACCGTCCGAAGAGACGTGGAGCGCGAAGAGGTGTTCTTTGACGGCTGTGTCGGTCTTGGTCCAGGTCTTGCCGCCATCCACGGTTTTGAGCACCGTGCCTTGGGATCCCACGGCCATACCGCTCTCCGAGTTTTCGAAGTGAATGTCGTACAGACTCGTGGAAACCCCACTTTGTTGGCTCTGCCATGTGGTGCCAGCATCCTCTGTATGGAGAATCGTGCCAAACTCACCGGCGATCCAGCCGCGCTGCTCATCGACGAAACAGACCGCGTTCAAGCCAGGCTCCTCTTCGGCGTCTGGCGGCAATTCGAAGCTCTGTCTCGTCCACGTCACTCCTCCGTCCGCCGTATGGAGGATGGTGTTGAAGTGGCCCACGGCAAAAGCAGTTTTTGCGTTGACCACGTCCACATCAAAGAGGGGATCCTCCACCTCGGTTTTGACTGGCGACCACGATTTCCCCCCATCGGTGGTCCGCAGCGCCAGCCCCGCGCGTCCTACGATCAGGCCATTTTGGGCATCGGCAAAATCAATGGCAAAAAACGCCTCCTTGCTGCGTACCGGCGCAATCGCAAAGCTCTTGCCGCCATCTGTCGAACGCAGAATGCGCCCTGGATACCCGACAATCCAAACATCCTCCCCTTTGACAAAAACATCGTAAAGCTTGTCGCGTTTGTCCAGCGATTGAAGATCCGTGGCGGGCTTTGCCCCAAGGGAGGCGAGGAGAGCAGTCACCAGCATGGGCCCAACGTGATGTATCATCTACCCCTCTTGCGCAAACTGGACAGCGTGAACATTCCGGGATTCAGCTTTGTGTTGGCGTCGTAGGAATACACGGGAAACGTGGTCGCGTGTTCGCTCTGGAGGTCGACGACAAGGCTCATCGCATACATCGGAGGCACCGTATCCGCATTCGGCGACTTGTTGAAACCGTTGATGAGCACTTTCCACAACTCGCCTTTTCTGTCGTAAACCTCTTTGTAGTAGATGAAATACGTTTCGGCATCGACGAACATAATCTGCTTGGAATACGGATAGTCGGGCATTTTGGAGGTGACTTCCAAAACATACGTGGGCCTGGGCTCCCAATTCGCCTTGGGGTTCCAATGAGGCCATGTGTCGTTCTTGAACGTGTTCTCAATGTTCTTCTTGCCCAGCCGAATTCCCGCATTCATCGGACCGAATTTCGTAAATTTTCCCACGAGCTTCCAGTTCATCCATTCTGGATAGCCCATGTAGCCGCGGACATCCTCATAGAGAAGATCGGTGGAGTTCCAGGTATCGCCACGAGTGCCGAAGGTGTTGCGCAATACGCGCTTCATCGCCGGAACATAGATGTGACCCTGCTGGTCCTGCGGGGTGACCTTCCGACTGTACACGGCGCCAAAGCCCTTCTTGTCGTACGGACTGAGCGCGTAGGTCAACGAGGTGTATTGAATCTCCTGCTCGAGGAACTCGGGGATGGCCGGAATCGGTTCAATGTCTGTGCGGTTGATGGTGCGAATGATGAAGGCCCAACGCCATTCCTCGGTATGCTCCACTCCCCGGGCAGCAGAGACCCATTGCACGGCATAGTGCAGGTCGCCGTCGTCGCCGTTATAGGCGTAGTTGTAATTCCAAGCGACCTCGAGCCCGTTCTTGGGTTGCGGGAACGGCAGTCCGGCCGTGTAATTCTCCAGACCGCGCTTGCGGTAGTCCTTGCCGATGTCGATGATTTTGGGCTGGCCAGCGTATTTGTTGGTCGCCTCGATATACCCCAGGGAAGGGCGGATGGCTTTATACCCCTTCATCTTCATGTCGAGCTTGTACTTATTGATGAGTACGCTCAGCCCCTTACTCAAATACTTCTCGTACTGTCCGGCATTGCTGGCACTAATCTCCTTGCCGGAAATATCCCCCAGACCGGTGAGATCCGGCTTGAAACCAGCCTGTTCGGACCACGTCGCTGGGGTGATCTGGCCGCCGGGTTTCGATTTGGGGGGAGCCGCCTTTGCCTTGGCATCTGCGCCTTCGCCCTCGGCGGGGGTCTGAACCGGATCAGCGGCTGGCGCGGTTTCTCCGAACAAGAGAGCACTGCACACGAGAACACTCAAAAGAGCCGCTGCGTTTCTGATTCGTTTATAACCCATCTCAGTACCTACCTTTGTTGGGTGCGGCAGTCGTGTCTCCGCGGTTCAAATGACCTTTCCTGTCTCTTGTTCGAACACAGGCGGCCGTAAAAAATTCAAATGACACCAAAACGAGCACCTAAAATTGGAAGCGGATACGCAGGTTGATCTCGTCGCGATCCCGAAAGAGGCCCAGCCCCTTGTAAGGATCCTTGCCAAAGAAATCGGTCGCTGAGAGTAGAAACCGCCAATTGTCGTAAAGCCGAACATCGAGACTGGCTGTCACGAATCCGCTATTGGGATGCACATAGGCTCCGACCACCTTGGGTGCGAGCAACCCGTGGAGGTAAGATGTCCCGGCGACCCCGATGATTTTCCAAGAATGGGTCGCAATCGGATCCTTGTTGAAGCCGGGGATATTGACCAAGTCGATTTTCTCATCGTCGTCGAGATTGGGGATGATGGTGTGCATCCACTGAACGAGGAACATGAAGTTCTGCGTTGGATTCAGCCAGCGAATCATCGTCGGCCGCATGAGAACCACGGCATAGCTCATCACCTGCTTCTGCACGGTTTCAAAATAGTATCTCTGCCCGTAATTCTTGAAGCTTTCATCCACGCGGCTGTGCGGCGTGCTCGAGGTTCTGGGAAAGGTGCGATCCGGTTCGAACGCAGCCTCGAGCTTCACCACCATGCCAATGGGGTTATCGAACGTGTATTCCATGGCGAGGCCGGCGATGTGCTGGCGGGGGAACTCGAGATAGAGCGTCTTCATGATGGTGTTGTCATAACAGTCGGCCACGACCGCGCCGCCCACGACACAGGGTTCGAGGTCGTAGTACGACGGCACCGGGGGCGAGAGCTGATGGGTGTAGTAGTACACGAGAGAATAGCTGAGGCGGCTGCCGAGGCTGCCCTTCCAGCGAAACCCGCCGCGCATGCTGTCCGGCATGTTCTGGGACGGGTACAAGAATTTCTTCTCCTTCACGAGAAAGGGAGAAGGCGTATTGGTCGGCGGCAGGCCCCAGGCTCCCACAAAGCTCAGGGGCGTCGTGACCGAATCCTCTGGCCGGTCGATACCGGGAACAAAGACCAGCTCCAAGTCGTGGTTGATGGACTGGAACTCAATCAGTGACTTGACCAACCACAACGGAGTCCGCATGTCCTCGAACGACTCCAATGGCCCAAAGTGCCAGGATTCATTCACAGGATTGATCACGTCGAGGAGCCTGTACTGGCCTGTTTCGCCCCAGGTCACTGGCTGTCGGCCAATGCGGAACGACAGCCAGTCGGCTGTATAGATGTCCAGATAGAGCTCGCGAATATCGATCTGGTTGTACAAATTGTCAGCCACCCACGCGGGCCGGTCAGAAACATCAAAATATTTCGGGGGCTGGGCCCAATAGTCCTGGGCCAACTCCATGGCGCGGATGGCGCGCATCACAGCGTGGAGGTTGATGGATTTGGTGGGCTCCCAGTCGACATCCAACTGGACAGTGCCTCGAAACATCGACGCATCGCCGGCTCGACCGCCGTGGTCTATCGGATAACAGACCTTGCTGGGATCAACCGCGGGGTCACAGGGCTGGTCATAGTCGAGATTATCCGCCCCAAACTTCTTGTACGCCTCGGTTTTGTGGTCCTGAAAAGCTTTGTCCTGATCATAAACACCGTCAAAACCGAGCGGAACAAAGAACCCGGTTTGCATCTGAAAGTAACCGTTGACACGGAACGTCGATCTCTCTTCATCATCATCGAAGCTGTCCTCGGAATCGTCGAACGCCTCCTCCTCCTCCTCCTCCTCTGGGACCTCCTCCTCGGCGTACTCTTTCCCTGGACCGGCTTCCTCGTCCGCCTGTTTCTCCTGCCCTCCCACCGTGCCCTCGGGGACTTCCTCTTGTGGCTCGGACCCCGTCTTTTGTTCCTCTTGGCCAGCCTTCTGTTCTTCCTGGCCGCCCTGCTGTTCCTTGGGGCCTGTTTTCTGATCCCCCTGCCCCAAAGCAACAGCGGTGAACAAAAAGACGATATTGCAACACAGGAACATGCAAATCGTTTTCACCATCTCCTCCGTGTTTTCCTCTCGAACGACACCTAGCTGATGAGCTCTTGCTCGAGAACGCCCCGAAATTTAAGAGCGCTTGCTCGCTACTCGCATTTCCCAGGATTCTCTGTGTACTCTGGATCAACCTCGATGTTGCCGAAGGATATGGCCTCCCCAGGATAGGCGAAGAAGGTCGTGCTCCCGACTGCTACTCCATCGACCATGAGCTGCAACGTGACCTTGCCGGGAGTCATGTTGGCCGCGACCCAGTATCCGTTGGCGCGGTTCAAGCTCGTCGCCAAGTTGGCCGGGGCAGGCAGGCCCTGATCGTTAAAGTAGCGAATGTCCGCCTCTCCGGTGAGGGGTTCTATGGTCCCGCATTCCACGGGGTATTCTTTTCTGTCCTTATCGAGCCAGTACCCCCCGCCGGCGGCAATGCCCTTGGTCGGGTCGACCGTGACTTGGGCCATCTTGGGCGACGCGGTAAACGTCGACTTCGACATGATCCATATCTTCTCGTTTTGCGCATCAGTGCGAATATTGAATTGATACGTATCCACAAATTGACCGGGCACGCCCACAACCTTGAGGCCGACGCGCTTGCCTTCGGGAAGGCCGCTGATGCACAGGCGACCGTCAGAGCCGCTCGTTTGTTCCGGCATCGCGAGCAGCTCCGCGGTGTCGTTGTCCAGGAGGATGACCTTCATATTCGGCACTGGCGTATCTGAGCCAAAACCAATGACCGTCCCACACAATTTTGCGTCATTGGTATTGGTATCTGTGTCCAACACGTCGGTGCTATTAGGTGAAACAAACGGTTCTTCGTCACAGGCTTGGCCCCCAAACACCACGAGAGCAGCGAGCACTGTCATGAGAAAGAGTTCGGAACACTTCATCTTGTCCTCCTCCATTCACATTGGTTTCATACGTGCCTAATCTGTATATCTCATAAAAAACGGAGCGCAATGTCGTCAAGTCAGGAGGGGGATCTTATTGGGGACCCACGGTCCGCGCTTTTCCCCTTTTTAGGAGTTCCCAGGGTCAGACGCCGAACAAAAGGCACCTCGGCACACCTGTATCAGTCCTTCACAGCTCACAGAAGGGAGCGATCGAGCATGGGACAGTCTTCTTGCGTGATGCTTAATAAGAAGAAACCATCGATTGAGCTGTCCATTCTTTGAGCGGGAGAGCGAGATTCACTTTGGGGAAGAATTGCCCTCGTCGTCATCGGCAGGCATCACCGACGCCCGGACGCCATCGAACGAGAACGACAGCTCGTCCGGGTGCTCCTCGCCATCTGCGGTCGTCGCCGAGGGACGGCTGGAGAGCTGGTCCATCATGCGCAAGTACATGGCGGCGGTGCGATTGCTGGGATCTACCAAGAGCACGCCCTCCCAAGCTTCGCGGGCTGCCTGTCGGTCGCCCTTGGCGAAATGCGTGACCCCCAGGGTGACGCGGGCCGGCACGTAGCTCGGACGCTGGGCCACGGCTGCGCGCAACTCGGACACGGCGCCCTCGAGATCTCCAGCGTCTTTGAGGAGCTGCCCGAGCCGGGTGCGGATGTCGGCAAAATCCGGGGATAGCACAAGAGCCGCGCGGTACTCGCGCGCCGCTTCCTGCCACATGCAGAGCTCGGCATACGCACGGCCGAGATCGGCGTGCATGTTGGCGAGCTTGCCCCTAGCAAACGGCTCAATGGACCCGTCCGGGCCCCTGGGCCGAGTCGTGACGTGCGTGTAGATCCGCTTGGCCTGATCGTACTGACCCTGCTCGTTGTAGGTCACGGCCAGGTTCAGCGCGGCCTCGGTGTAGTTGGGATTAATACGCAGCGCAGACTCGAAGTACGACTGGGCCCGAGCCACCTGCCCTTTGTCATGATAGATGACACCGAGCATGTTCATCACGTCAGCGAACCGCTCTTCTTCAGACACCTTGAGCAGATACGCCTCGGCCTTGTCGAATTCCCTGGCCTCGTAGTGTTCCCGGCCCTTTTCTAAATTCTTGAGGATATCCTTGTCCATCGTTGCCTTTAAATAGCACCCCCCGCCACTTTGTCGATAGCGCTGAGGTACTGCCTGGCTCGCAGGCTCTGATAATGGGCCGGAAAGTAGGCGACGATCTCCTCGAGCACTGCCCTGGCTTTGTCGGGCTGAGCCATCTCGAGGTATGTCTGCGCTTGGAGCAGCATGGCTTCCGGCACCAACGAGGAGCTGGGAAACTGTGTCCTAATGCCCTGAAGACGAACCGCGGCCGCCCTTCTATCCGCCCGGCTGAGGTAGAACTTCGCGACGTACATCTCGTGGCGCACGAGCGCGTTTTCCACCTCTTCGAGAAGCTGCGTGGCCTTGGGGACATTTGCGCTGCCGGGATACGTCTTGATGAAAGAATCGAACGCCATGCGCGCATCTCGGGTCGAGGCCTGGTCGCGCTCCCACGGCGGCGGGGTGATGAGGTAGTCGCCGGGTATGAGCTCGTAGTAGCTCATCGCCTTCTTGAACGCCGCATAATGGGCATCCTCGTGGGTGGGGTGGGTCTTGAGAAACTGCTGATAGGACACGGCGGCTGAGGAAAAGCTTCCCTGGATGTACTGGCAATCGGCGATCCGCAGCTCGGCAAGAGGAGCGAATCGACTGAACGGAAACTTGCGCCGGACCTCTTCGAACGTCTTCTCCGCCCCTGCGCAGTCTTCGTCTTCGAAATCGTCCATGCCCTTTTCGTAGGCCTTCTCGGCCGATTGGGCATAGCCGAGCATGTTGTCCTGAGCCCCGCCGCAGCCCGCCGTGGCAAGGAAGGCGAGCCCGAAAAGCAGCACCGCTGCATATGACAAAACAACTGTAAAGCATCTAGTCATTGAGCCTCGAATCATAGCAGCAAGCCCGCAGGGGTAAAGCGGCTTTTTGGGGTGGCAGGCGCCATTTATCGCCGCAGGAGATCGGCCACGGTTTGGGGGTCGGTCACGAGACTCGCGTCATCGAGGCCCATTGGCTCCCCAGCCGCGACGCGCCGCAGAACGCTGCGCAGCAACTTTCCCGAACGGCTGTAGGGCAGGCGCTCCACGACTTGGAAAGTCATTCCCTCGGCCGCCACCCCTGCCTTACTGGCGATGAGGAGCGTCGCGGCTTCGACATCGAACTGACCGGTTCGGATCGGCTTGACGAACGCATGGGTACAGGAGCCGGTCGGGTCTTGGAAGCGCACGACGGCGACCTGCTCGACGTCCTCGAGGGAGGCGATGAGTGCCTCGATCTCAGCCGTGCCGGCGCCGAGATCAACGGCTTGCCGAAGAACCTTGGTCTCTCCCATGGTCCAGAGGTAACCCTTGTGGTCGAGCCTCGCCTTGACCTCGAGGGCAATGGGGGGGGGCACTTCCTGCAGCTCCATCGCAAGTGCCGGGGTGGACTGCGACAGCGCGAGGAGTCCTCCGAGACCCGCAGGACTCCCCTGTCCACTGTGGTCGACGATGGCGATTTCGAGGCCCGGCGCGCCAAAGCACACCGAGGATGGCCTGATGGGAGTCACTGCCGGCTGAGGACCGGCGACGAGCCCGCCTGCCTCTGGGCGCCCCAGGATCTGCACGACATGGGCACGGCCGCCCAGCACGATTCGACGCAAAGCGCCGTAGCAGCGCGGCTCGAACTGCTCGCCTTCTACGGCCACGAACGCAGGCAGTGACGCGTCCGGGGGCGGTGGCGTGTCCGCGGTCTCCACAATGATCTGGGCCGTGCGGGCGGATATCACGAGCAGCTCGGGTCGGCACGTCTCACAGGCCCGCCACAGGGCCGCTGGCGAGTCGAGCTGCGCGGGATCGATGAGTCCCAACGCGCGTTCGGATCGAAGAGCGGCAAAAGCGATGGCGAGGGTCGAAGCGTAATTGCCCGGCGTAGCCAACCAGAGCGCACCCTCTCCTGCCGGCGCAAGCAGCGCCTCGAACGCCGCGGCGGCTTGGACCATGAATCCAGCTAGGGGAATGGTAAACATCTGGCCTGCCGAGTCCGACAGGAGCAAGAACGGATGCATGGAAGGCAGAGGGCCAACTCCATTGGAGGGCCCTTCGGCGCGCAGGTCCGAGGCGGCAAGCGCGAAGCGGACTGCGGGCTTTTCGAAGCCGTCGGGCACCACCACCGCGCGGCACTCGGCTGCTGCGGCAAAAGCAGTGACTTGAGCCGCACCCTTGTGCGGGTTCACCGGCACACAGCACAATCCCAGCTCAGCGCAGGCCAGCACACAGGCGAGCCAATCGACGGACAACGGCAGGGACACGAGAACCCTATCCCGGGGCGCCAGTGCGAGTCTTCGCAAGGCCGAGACTGCCTGGCCGATGCGCGTGCGCAAATCACTTGTCGCGAATCGCTCCACACCCTGGCTCCCCGCCTCTAGCACTGCCAGCGCGTCTTGTTCCCCGACGAGGCACGAAGCCGCGAGGTTCATACTCCCACCTAGGAACCAACCACCAGGCCCTCCCAGGCCCGACGGAGCGGTGTCCCAGCGCAGCTCGGATGCGACCTTGAGCCACAGCCCAGCGCTGTCCCTGGCACAGCTCGTCAAATATTCGCGATAGCCCTCGAGGGTCGCCCCCGGTCCACGCCCCTTGAGACGGGCCGGCGGATCGATAGCGGAAAGGCCGAGGAGATCGGCTTTGAGATTGTCCGTCATGATGGCTTCCTTTCTTCGCCCGCCTGCGCCAGCACCAAGGCCAAGGCGATGGACGACAGCTTCGAGCGCGCGCTGTCGCCACGAGAGGTCAGAACGAGAGGACGATTGCCACCGATGACCGCGCCGGCGATGGTGGCGCCGCCGGTCACGGTGAACGCCTTGTAGATGGCGTTGCCGACGTCCAAGGTCGGCACGAGCAGAAGGTCCGCGTCGCCCTGGATGCGACCGCGGTACCCCTTTTCGTGGGCGCATTCCGGAGACAGCGCGAGATCCACGGACAGAGGCCCGTCGATGATCATGTCCTCGCGATCCTTGCAGCGCTCGGCGATCTCCCGACCTTCCACGGAAGAAATCACCTTCGGAGTCGGCTTCTCGATGGACGAGATCACCGCGACCTTGGGCCGGGCGATGCCCAATTTGTGCATGGCCGAAACCGCGTTGTCGAGCAGGCACAGACGGGTCTCCACATCCGGTGCTGGGTTGATGGCCGCATCGCTCACCGCCACGAGCTTGCTCCGTCCAGGGATCTCGAACAGACCGATATGGCCGAGCTTGGTGCGGCCGCCGCTGAGGCCCCTCGCCTTGAGATACTGGAAGTACCCGCCGAGGATGTCGGCGGTCATGACTCCACCTTTCATCAGGATGTCGGCGATCCCGGCGTCGAGCAGCTCGATGCCTTGAGCCACCGGGGTGGTGGAATCGAGGATGAACGTGTTCTCCTCGTCGATCGGCACGTCGAGCTCCCACGCGAGCTGGGAGACCTTGGCGTACGGACCGATGAGTACGAAACGCGCCAAACGGTTCTCCGAGGCGCACGCGAGGCGTGCGGCGAGGAGTGCCTCTTCGTTGTCCGCGCCGCACACCGCGATGGTGGGCAGCGCAGCGCCATGGGGACGCGCAGCGACGAGCAGCTCGTCGAGGGACGTGATCGGCGCTTTGGGATCCCAGCGTGGCGTTTTTCGCTCGATGAGTGGCGTGGCGAGGATTTGAACGTCGCGCTGCAGCTGCCCCTGCTGGCTCGCTTTGGTCTGAGCGTAGCTCTTGCGCCCCAAAGGATCGGCGCAGGCCTTGATCAAGCCGGCACACAGGGCTTGCGCCTCCACTGATCCCGGCACTCTCACGAGCGGAGCGATGAGCGGAAGCTTGGCCGACAGGCGCTTGAAGAACACTTCATTAGCGGCGAGACCGCCGCTCAGAACGACGGCGTCGAGAGGCGCGTCGCTGACAAACAGCTCGAGAATCGCCGCCGCGGCCTGGTTCACGAAGAACTCCAGGATCGCCTCGGCTTTGCGCCGGCGCGGCTCCTCGAGCGGTCCGCTCATGAGCTCAACGAAGGCCCGGAAGTCCGTGGTGCCGGCCAAAGCGAGCAGGCCGCCCTTGTTCCCGAGGACATCACCGCGCATCTCCTCAAACGTATACTGACGCTGCTCGGCGAGGCGCAGCACCTCGTCGAGGGGCAGGCCGCCGGAACGCTCGGCAGAGGGCATGTGGCCAAAGACCTTGACCACCTGCGCGAACCGCCCCTCGCACCACCGCCCAGCCGACATATCGCCGCCCATGTGACACACCGCCACATGCAACTCTTCGGGCGCCTTGCTCAAGGAATGGCCGAGCAACCGGACCAGGGCGCGCATGTTGAGGTAGTGCGCCGCCGACCCTTTGACCATGAGCCTAGGCGAGCCGGTGACGCGCCTCGCGAGCGAGAGCTCGTCGCAGGTCAAGGGGTCGGTCGTCGTGAGCACTATGTCGTGGTCGATCCGCCTGGCCAGGGACAGGGCCATGGGCACGCCCAAGTTGGCCGCATGCCGATATGGGGCGGTCTCAAGATCGATGCGCATCTGTTCGCACACGCCGTAAGTGCCACACGGCAAAGGAGCCATGAAGCCGCCCCTCACGGCGATTCCCGAAAGCTCGCCGAGGGACAAGCGCAGGCCCCCGAGCCAGCCCAGCAGGTGCTCGCAACGTCGCTCCACGCTGTCGCTCTCACCCGGCTCGAGGTAGACTTCGTCGCGAGCCACGAGGTTCAACCCGCTGTACACCGCGACCTTTGTCGAGGTGGAGCCGGGGTTGATCACCAGGCTGCTCCAACCCGTGCGCCGCGCCACCTTGGCCACTGCTTCGCCGCACAGGGCTACGAGGGCGCGATCCTCTTCTCCCTCATGGCACGACTCGACGAGCTCCGCGAGCTGCCCGGACAGCACACGTCCGAGTCGTTCCAGCGCTTCTGTGCCGCGTCGCACGCCTTCCAATGATTCCGAATACTGCGTCCAGTTCACTTCTCTCCTGCCTCCTCGAAGAAGACCTCGGGACCAAAGAGGTCACACGAAATCGAGATCGAAATGGTAGACATCGCCGCTCAGCCGGCTGCGGACCTGGCAACCGGCCTTGTGCATCACCGCCTGCATGGACTTGTTGGCCCGCAGCACCTCGGCGGTGAGGCCGGAGATCCCATTGCGTTTGGCAACGGTCATGAGGTAGCGCAGCAAGAACGTGCCGATGCCGTGCCCTTGCCACTCGTCGCGCACGACGAACGCCACCTCAGCGCGGTTGGTGGTGGGATCGAGGAAATAGCCGCCCGTGGCGATGATGTCCTCGCCGTGGGACTCGGGCAGCGTGGCCACGAACGCCACTTCGTTGCGATGGTCGATATACACGAAGTTCTGCACCTGCTTGTGAGGGAAGCGCTTCACATGGGACATGAACCGGTAATAAATCGTCTGCTGCGACAGGGCGTAGAACAAGTCCTTCATCCGCGCTTCGTCCGTGGGGTGTATGGGCCGAATGCTGATCTGCGTGCCATCCTCGATCAGCAGCGCGGTGCGCAACTCCTGGGGGCCGACCACGATGCGTCCCTCCACATCGGCCATGTTGGGGCGGACGTACTTCATGTCGATGGCGTCGCGCAGGAGCTGGGCGCGAAACTCGGGCCTGGCCACGCTGATGAGGGCCAGCGATCGCTCCTGGACGCTCTTGCCGTGCAGATAGGCGACTCCGAACTCGGTGACCACGTAGTGCACGTCGCCACGGGTGGTGACCACTCCAGCTCCGGGCGATAGGCGCGAGACGATGCGAGATATCTGTCCCTGATGCGCGGTGGACGGCAAGGCGATGATCGCCTTGCCGCCGGGCGAGCGAGCCGCGCCTCGATTGAAGTCCACTTGACCGCCGATCCCGGAGAAGAACTTCTCGCCCAGGGAGTCGGCGCACACCTGGCCGGTGAGATCGACCTGAAGCGCCGTGTTGATGGCGATCATCTTGTGTTGTTGGCTGATGAGAAACGGGTCGTTGACGTACTCGGTCGGATGAAAAGAAAAGGACGGATTGTCGTGCAAATAGTCGTAGAGCCGCTGCGAGCCCATACAAAAGCTCGCCACCACCTTGCCCCGATCCAGCGTCTTGCGCGAGCCATTGATGACTCCGGATTCGATGAGGTCGATGATGGAGTCGGTGAGCATCTCGGTGTGGATGCCGATATCTTTCTTGTCTTTTATAAACTGGAGCACCGCGTGGGGAATCGACCCGATGCCCAGCTCCATGGTGCAACCGTCGTCCACCAGAGCCGCGATGTACTGTCCAATCTGGCGGGTGACCTCGGTCTCAGGCCGCGGAGTGAACTCGATGAGCGGAAGGTCGACGGGCACCAACACGTCCATATCGTAGACATGCAACTCGGTGTCGCCCAGGGTGCGAGGCATCTGCGGGTTGACTTGAGCGATCACGAGGGAAGCGTTTTTGGCCGCGCTCTGCACGATGTCAACCGAAATGCCCAGGCTGCACATGCCGTGTTCGTCTGGAGGAGTGACCTGGATGAGCGCCACGTCGAGCGGGAGCTGCCCAGAGGAAAACAAGCGCGGGATATCGGAGAGAAAGATGGGGGTGTAGCTGCCGAGCCCCTCTTGAATAATGTCGCGCACGTTGTCCGAGATAAAAAAGCTGTTGACCGAAAAGAACTGACTGAGCTGGCGATGGGCGTAGGGCGCGTCGCCGATGGTGAGCAGGTGAACGATCTCCGTGTCTGGCAGCGTAGCGCTGCGCCCGGTGAGCGCCTGGACCAACACGGTCGGCTGTGCGCAACCCGTGCCTATGAACACGCGCTGACCGGGTCGAATACGGGCCACGGCGTGCTCTGCAGTCGCCACCATCGAGGCGTACTTGAGCTGCCACGCGACGTCGTGGTCTGGCCGGGGAATGTCCGTGACAGAGCTCCGAGGGGTCATGGTTCCTCCTGTCTCGACAGCAGGATCTCCGCGTCCACGGCTATGGCCGGCGCAGGAGCTGGACCGACGATGAGGGGATTGATGTCGATTCGCGAGATCTGCGGGAAGTCGGTGGCGAGCTGACTCACCCGCTGCAGCGCCTCGGCGATGGCCGGCAGGTTGAGTCCCGAATCGCCGCGATCGGCGAGCATGGAGAACGAACGGGTGCTGCGCAGCATCTGCATGGCCTCCACTGCCGAGATGGGCGCCAGATGGAACGCCACGTCCTCCATGGTCTCCACGTAGGTGCCGCCCACGCCGAACATCAGCATGGGGCCGAAGTGCGGGTCGTGTTGCATGCCCACGATGACCTCCTGGCTGCCGTGGCACATCTTCTCGACATAGACGCCCTCGAGCCTCAGCTCTGGCGCCTTGTTGAGAATGCGCAGCACCATGAGGTCGAACGCGTCGCGCACGTCGCTCGGCGTCGAGAGATGGAGCTTGTAGCCACCGTAGTCCGCCTTGCGCACGATATCTTGACTGATAACCTTGAGCGCCACCGGGAACCCGATGCGCTCGGCGATCTCCACCGCCTCTTCCGCCGTGGAGCACACCTGCCCCTGCGGAACGGCGAAGCCATACGCAGCGAGGACCTCCTTGGCCTGCAGCTCGCCGACGTCGAAGTGGCCGGTGCGCTGCTGCCGCAACAGGATCCGCTCCACCCTGCGACGATTGACCGGGAACCTCGTCACGATGCGCGGCGGTCGCCTCTTCCACGCCGAATACTCGCAAACGGCTCGCAGAGCCCGCACCGCGCGCTCCGGACCGCAGAACGCCGGGATGCCTGCTGCCTCGAGCAGCCGCCTGGCCTCGGCCAGAGCGCTGCCGCCGAGAAAGGCCGCAGTGACGGGCTTACTGCTCTTGCGACAGACTTCGGCAATCGCCTTGGCGGCTTCGTCAGGCCGGACTTCGTGATCAGGGGCGTGGATCACGACAACCGCGTCCAGGCTCGGCGAGCGCAGCATCTGCGAAATGGCCTCGGCATAGCGCTCGGGTTCGGCGCCGGCTTCCAGATCCCAGGGGTTCTTGACGCTCTCGTCGTCCTGGGACAGGGTCGAACCGCTGTCCTCCACCGCGTCCGCGGCCATAATCGCGGCTCCCCCGGCGTTGGTGACGAGACCGATGCGTTGCCCGGCAGGCAGGGGCTGGGTCGAAAGAACGAAGCAAAAGTCCAGGAGCTCCTCGAAGTGCTCGGCCCGCACCACCCCAGCGCGCTTGAAGGCCGCGGCGTAGGCGATGTCCGCGCCCGCGGTCCTGCCCAGGTGGAGCCGGGCGGTCTTGGCCCCGAGCTCGGTGACACCGGACTTGAGGATGACGAGGGGCTTGTCTTGGGTTACGGCCTCGCAGGATTTCACGAAGCGCTCTCCGGCGTCGATGTTCTCGAGATAGCAGGCGACCACGCGGGTTTGGGTGTCTGCGGCCATGGCGGGCAACAGCTCGCCCTCGGTGAGGTCGGCCCGATCCCCGAGGCACACGAGGGTGGAGACCCCCGATGCGGCCCCGGAAATGGCGTCGAGCAGCGCTGCTCCCACACCATTGGACTGGGAGACGATGGCGACGCTTCCGGGTCGCAGCGGGCCGGGGAGCAGGGAGGCGTTGAGCTTGTGTCCCGTGTTGATGATACCCAGGGAGCTCGGACCGAGAAGTCTCGCACCTCTTTGGGCGCATCGCGAGGCGAGCTCCACGGCAAGAGCCGCGTTCGACTCACCGGGCGTCAGTTCGGTACACACCACCACGGCCCGGACCCGAGCGTCCAGGGCGAGCTCCAAGTCGGCGAGCAGGCGCTGGGGCGTCGAGGCAATGACCGCGAGATCCAGAGAACCCCGATGAGCTGCCAAATCCTCTGCAACCTCCACGCCGCTGCACTCCTTGCCTTGGCCCAGCGGCAGGATGAGTCCTTCGAAGCCTCCGCGGCACAGGTTAGCCACGATTTCAGCAGCCGGGCAGCGCCTTCTCCCATCGACGCCCATGACAGCAACGACTTTAGGACGAAAGAAAAAATCCAGCATGGCCGACCTCGTTTCTGCTTACATGTACTCAATAAAACAAACTACATAAGCGTGGAGAAACTTCTGTCCGCCGATGTGTTACCACACCGGTTCCACGGTCGCCACTGTCGCGAATGACAAAAACCACGGCGCTCAACCTGCCTTGCGCCAACTGCCGCCTTCGTCTAACATGCGCGCCAATGACACGAACTATTTTGAAATATCTAATAGGCGCTGCGCTTCTGGCTGGTTGCATGCCCGACACGTCGGGAATCGCTCCACCCTTGGACCGACTCATCTACCCGGTGGGCCTGGCCATGACTCCCTCGGGCCGCTATCTCGTGGCGCTCAACTCCAACTTCGACCTGAAATACAACGCCGGAACCCTCGTCGCCATCGACGTCTCCGACCTGCGCGGGGCTCTTGCCGAGACTCAAAGCGCCTGGGAGGCCGACGACGACGGCGATGGCGCTCCGAGCCCATACCTCTACGGGCCGAGCGTTAACGGGAGCGAGTATTATCTCGAGGAAACAAACGACAAGCTCATCATCTCGGACCAAACCGTCCGTCTCGGTGCCTTTGCCAGCGATCTGAAAACCACCCCTGCCGGAGATCGGCTGATCATTCCCGTGCGGGGCTCCAAGTCCATCCTGATCGTCGACGCACAGGAAAACGGTATCTCCTGTGGACAAGCGGAGAATCGTCACCGAAATTGCGATACGACTCACCAGATCAGGAGCAGCGACCTGCCCATCGAGCCCTACGAGGTCACCTCATTCGAGGTTCAAGCCCAAGACGGAAGCCAAAAGACCATCACGTATGGCGCCGCGACGCATCTCGCCGAAGGCCAGGTATCGCTGTTTAAAATCGAAGAGCGAGAAGGGGACGCCGTCACCTTCGAACCGCAGTTCATCAGCGCCGCTTCCAATGTCGCCCCTGGCGCGAGCGGCATCGCCGCCAATCCTCTTTCTCGCGACGTCGACCCAGCGCGATCCGGAGAAATCTACGTGACCGGGCGCCGCGATTCGAGCCCGGACATCGCGGTGCTCCGCCTGCTCACCGGGAGCGCCGGACAAATCAACAACAACCCGTACTTCAACGTTGTGGGACGCATTTCCCTGGGCAAGGAGCTCTACTCTGCCACCGACGCCCGCAGCATCGCCATCTCCAGAGACGGACGGCGCGGCTATATGGTGACCCGCAAGCCAGCGGCGCTCATCGCCGTGGACCTCGAGGCGCGCCAAATGGTCGGCGAGACCGTCGTCGGCGCTGAACCCTCCATCGTCAGGCTCTACGAACACGATGGCGGCACACCGGATGACCCCTCGGATGATCGAACGTACGCCTTTGTCTTGTGTTTTTCGATTGATCGCATTTACATCATTGATACGCAAACCATGAATCTCGTCACCACTCGGGCCACCGGCGCCGGTCCCCAGGCCATGGCCATCGATTCAGAGCGACGGCGCATCTACATCGCCAACTTCCGCGAGTCGACCATTTCCATCCTGGTGATCGACGATTCGAGCGAGCCGAGGTTCGATTACCTCCGAGTGAGCGATCTGGGAACGACGGGCCAGGAAGCAGACGAGCAGGCCATCGTCAAGATCGGCAGGCCCCGCCTGCCCGCAAAACACAACTAGCCAGCGCTTGGAGTCGCGATCACCATGAAACGCTTGCGCTTCTTTCTTCTCCTTCTTCTTCTTCTCCTTCCAGCTGCCTGCCAAGAGCAGCCGCCGGACAACCCCATTTCGCAATTCGAGCGGCCGCAAAATGTGGCCTTGGTGTGCTGGGAAGGCGAATTGAAAACAGGTTCGCCTGTGGCCCTCGATGTGTGCCGCGACGCCGCCAACAACGACAAGAAAAGAGTTCTTGCGTTCGTGACCCAGACCACCCCGGGTGAAGTAGCGATGGTCAATCTCACGCCTAAGTTACACCTACGTAACCCAGATGAAATCAACGTCGACCAGGACGAGCGAATTCCCTACGCCAGCTTCATCCCAGTGGGAGGCATGCCAACAGGCATTGCGGCCACCGCTGACGGGACAACGGTGATCACCGCCAACGCAGAAACCGAAGACCTGTCGCTCATCGACGTGCGCAGAGTGTTCGACGGGATCCTGTTCCCCACCATCGCGGTGGATCTCGGCGGCGCTCCATCCCACCTCGTCGTGGCCCGCGTGGCTGGCATAGACTACGTCTTCGCCACCCTGCCCCTCCTCCATCGATTGGCCGTGGTGCGCCTGACCGCTGCGCAAGACGAGGGAGAGAACCCGTCTGGAAAGCTCCTTGGCTGGTTGCAGTTCGCTGGGCCGACGGGCATTGAAGACACCGATTCGCTCGTCGAAGCGGAGACCGCGACCGACACGCTCTCAGCGGCCGATACGTTGACCGCGACCGATACGTTGACCGCGGCCGATACGTTGACCGCGACCGATACGTTGACCACGGTGGAGACAGACACGGAAACGGCTTCTTCAGAAGATGAGCCAGTGCTTCCGACCTTGAGCGTGCCCACGCTCGACGGCCAACCCTTTTCGCCTTCGGCGCTGGCGAGCGCCGCGCAGTCGCTGTTCATGGGCGCCTCCAACGCCGCGGCTATCCTAGAGCTCGACTTCGGGGTGCTGGTGCAGCGGGCCGAATCGCTATCCGCACCTGGGGCCTTGCCCGAGGACGCCCTGATCCGCGCCGTTTCTCTCGAAGGAGCGCTGCGCAGCTTCACCACCACTGAGCTCTCGGTGGAGCCAGGGGAGACCCCGCGTTGGCTCTACGCAGTGGAAAACGAGCTGGGCGGGCTCCTGGCCATCGATCTCCTCGAAGGCCTGCTCGTCGAAGCCAACGCAGGGGATCGCAAGGCCGCGGATCCTGAGAGTATCAAACTGCCAGGCCGCGCGATTAACGTGGAGCTCCTCACCTTTGCCGAAGAAGGAGACGCCTACGATCCGTTGACCTTCGATGGGACGTTTGCCGTGGCCTCCACCACCATGGCCGCCATCTACGTCCTCGATGTGTACGACCGCAAATCGGATCCGGACTTCAACAGCCAAGCAGACCCAGCGCTGTTCCACCCCCACTCCATTCGCTCCAGGGCCAACCTCGACAAGACCTTGGACGCGAGCGACACGGATTCGTCGGGGACGCGATACATGACCCCGCCAGCGGTCAGCGCCGGAGGGCAGACCTACCAGGGGGACAAGGCCGCCGACTTCCTCTATTTCGAGGGCGACGGCACAGACTCGGCAAGCGAGCCCAATACCGACACCACGGCCGACAGCGAAACAGCCACGGACACCGATTCCGACGTCGATACGGAAACAGCCGCTGACACCGAAACCCAGAGCGCTCCGCAGGGCGAAGACGCGCTTCCCGAGGGCTTCATCGACGGGGGTCCGCTGCTTCCAGGCCTGGCCATGCGCGAAAATCCGCGCGATTGGGTGCGCGACGACTGGCTTCTGACCTATCAAGGGGCCATCGGCATCTCTGGAGCGGCTGTCGCGGACTTTTCCGCAGACGCCATGGCCCTTGGCGGACCTGAGACTGCCCTCGTCGTGTTTGACGACACCAAGGACTTCTGCGCCATGGGCCTCAAAGCAGGTCGCGGCGTGCGTGGCGAGCCCGTGGGAGACCTATTCTACGTGACCTCCAAGCCAACGCCGCCCCTTTTGGCATCGAACTGCGAGAGCCTATTCGGAGACGTCGAGACATCCCCCCTCGTCTATCAAATCGCCCGCGTCCTCGACCCTCACACGATCATCGTAGTGAACAACGGCCGGTATCCCAAAGAGGGCACCACCAACATGCTGTCCATCGACTGCTACGGCCAGGCGTTCAACTACGAGATCCGCGCTGCGGATCACTACATCCTCAAAGGCTCGCTCACCGGGCACCTGTATACCCCGGGCGAGCTCGACACCGACTCGCAGATATGCACCATGCCCGACGACTCGGACGGTCGTCGCCAGCGCGTGTTCGTGGACGAGCGGTTCACCAACTACTACTTCTCTTTCATCCTGCGCGAGGGACCGGCGCTGCCCGAGCTCTACAAAGAACTCGAAAAAGACACCGATACAAAAGACAAAACTCCAGAAGTTGTCCTCGGCTTTGCCACAGCCGGCGGATTCGCCCCCCTGTCGTTCGTAGTGGGCAATCGGGTGACGGACATCGCCCCCATGCCCGATGGCACCCTCGTGTTCATCGACCAAGCCGCGCCCGCGCTCATCACCTTTGATATGCTGTTGGGATTTACCCCCACCCAAGAATCCATCAACTGAGCGCAAAGCGGCCCGAGAGGATCGCCGCAGCCTCGGGCGTGTCCTGTCCGTCCGGCGTGCGCAGGACCAGAGGTGAGCCCACCTCTGCTCGACCTGGCTTACCAGGCCGCAACTCCGCGAGCACGAGCTCTCCAGCTCGCCCCTCGACAGGATGGACCACACGCAGTCTAGAAACGCCAAATCCTCGTTCGACTGCTATGGAGAGTAGGACATCCAAACGCCGGCAGGGATAGACCAAGCACAACCGCCCCTTGGAGCCGAGCAAGCGCAGTCCGCAGGACAGAAAATCCCCGAGCGCACCCTCGATTTCGAAGCCGGCGATCCTGCGGCCTTCGTGCTGAGGCAAATGGCCTTCGTCTGGGGGAAAATACGGCGGGTTGCACACCACGAGATCAAAGCGTGTGGCCTTCTCGGCCTTGCCAAAGGCGCGCAGGTCCGAATGGATCACCTCCACCCGATCTCCCAGATTGTTGTCCTGCGCATTGCGCAGTGCGAGCCCGGCCAGTTCCTTCTGGAGCTCGACGGCGACGAGGCGCTGCGCCGCGCCGCAAAAGAGGAGCCCCAGTCCAACCACGCCACAGCCCGCGCCGAGGTCACAGGCCAACCGAGCCCTCTTCCCCTGCGCCGCAAAGGCCGTGAGCAGGGGCGCGTCGACCGCAAATCGATACCCCAGGGCGGGCTGGCGAAGCCGGAGCTGCCCATCGTACAGACTATCCTCGGTTTCGTCAGGGCTCGACGGCGCTCGTTTCGATATGTTAGCTTTCATTTTGAACATCGTACACGGGCGCTCCGTCTTGTACACAGCCCGTTTGAGACCGAGAAGAGCGAGGACGTTCTCATGAGACAAACCCCAGCCATTGCCCTTGCGATCTTCGTCGCCGCCAGTGCGACCCTTTTTCCCCTCTTGGCCTCGACGCAGGTTATAAAACACGCTGGCGGTGTCTACGTGGTTTCGGTCACGACTTCTGGCGGGGCGGACAAAG
>JALOQD010000047.1 GCA_025453525.1 Myxococcota bacterium | reverse complement strand
AACAGACCCGTATTTCGTAGTATGTGGCAGGAAGTCAACACAATGGGCCGCGGTTAGAAGGTAGGTTGGTGAAATAAAAACAGCGCTACAGTGATCTGGTTGGTTCGGATAGTTAAATTTTGTCACTTCGGGCCTGGCATCGGTCAGCGCCCGTTGGACGTACGTGAAGGCCCTCGCTGCCCACGGGTCATCGATCGAATCATACGTCGCATCCTCGCAACCGCTGGTTGCAAGCCCTGCTAGCGAGACCAACATTGCCAAGAACGTGTATTTGCGTGCGCTAATCAACATGATTTTTCTCCTAAAATACTTTTTCGTAGGTGTGACGCCCTTGCCTAACCGATTGACCTCAGCACGGCTTAGCGCGGCATTTACTTGAGTGAATGATAGGTCTCAGAAACTGCGAACACAATGGGGCATCACAAAAATGTTCATTATTTTCGCTACATTAAACTATTACAGCGGTGTCACTACTGTCCCAAAACTCATTGCCTCAAGGAACTCAATGCTCAGAAACCATCCCTTGAGGGCGCGGGCCAGGAGCCGCGGGTCTTTAGAAAAAAAATCCCCTCATTCATTTTTTTTTGGAAACTCCTGTGCCCAAGCGGCCGATAGAGAGGTCATGCGACACAAGACACTCACCCTGGTTGCCTGGTTTCTCCTGCTCGGCTCGTGCCTCGACATCGAGCTCCTCGACGAGATGCAATCGTGGAGCACGGATTCGAGCGAGATACATGGACAGCCCGGGTCCGACGAGGGCATGGGCAGCGGTGCGGATGACGAATACATTCCTCAGCCCGATCCGTCAGACGTGACTGCTCCTTCCTTGACTCGAGGCTCATGCGTCGGCTCCGAGCAATCGCTCGGGCTCACCTGCGCCGTTACTGGCCCCTACAGCTTGAGCCTGCGATTCGGCTCGGGCGAGCCGGCTATCGTGCGCCTGCAGGACGCGCCGCTGGGACTCGAATTGCGCATGCTCTCCAAGGACTACGCCACGCAGCACCATGCCATTGTCGCGGTCGCCCAAGGGCCTGGCCCCGTGTCCCTCGCCTTGGCTGTGACCGATGCCTCGGGCAACGCGACGGCGCTCGAGCTCGCCTGTGACCTCCCCCCTGGCCCAGGCATTGCGATCACGGAGATACTGGCCGATCCTCTCGGCCCAGAGCCCGATCAAGAATTCGTGGAAGTGGCAAACCTCGCGCAGTCGCCCATCGACCTATCAGGATGGATGATCGACGATAACGCCGATCGAAACGGCGATGTGCTTCCGCAGGGCAGCGTGCTTTCAGAAAAGGGAGTCGCGCTCATCGTAGGCCCCCAATTCGACCCGAGCGCGGCAGGCGTTCCTGCGACGACGCCACTGCTCTCTCTGGCCAGCTCGCTCGGTTCTGCGGGTTTGCGCAACGCCCCGCCCGAGTCCGTGGAGCTCTATGACAAGAGCGGCGCCCTCGTCAGCGCCTATCCAGGATTGCCCGATTCTCCTGGCGAAGGCCGTTCTGCTGTGCGCGCTGGTCTATACGTTCCCGATGGAGCCATGGGCGCGTTCGTCCCAGAGCCCAACGGAGCTGCCACACCGGGAAGGGCCTCTCCCTAACCTCCCTCATCTTCTCGTTGACAGCCCCAACGGAAGCGCAGTACGGGAGAACCCAAGTGTTCGGTGAATGGACCTTCACGATTGCCGGGGCGAGGCCAAAAGACCAAGGAGTCACAAAATGAAAAAACTGACCATATCCATTGCGCTTGGGCTTTCTTTGTTCCTGCTCATGGGCTGTGGCGAAGAAGATTCTGGCACCACGCTCTACTGTAAGAAGCCACCCTGCTCCACCGACACCGGCTCGGCCACCCAGGATACGGGCAATACCTCGGACGAGACCGACAGCGGTTCGGTTACCCAGGACACGGGCTCGCTCTCTGACGACACCAACACCAGCTCGGCCACCCAGGATACTGACTCGACCTCCGACGACACCAACACCAACACCGACACCAACACCAGCTCAACCACCCAGGATACTGACTCGACCTCCATTGATACCAACACGGGCGGCACCGACACGGGCTCGACCACAGGCTCGCAGGACACCGCGTCCGAGACGACCGAACCGGGCCAGAACCCGATCGCCCCTCACGGCACGACGCGCGGCTTCCTGTTCACGGCCAAGACCAGCTCGTCCCTGGCGGAAAAGGCTCGGCTCTATTTTGCGACCTATGACGGCGAGACCATCACAGACCTGTCCGGCACAGTGACGCTCGACATCTACACGCCAGACTGGGCTGGCGACGGCGACGGCATTTACTTCGTGCAGGGCTACGACGTCCGCACCGTGGCTTGGCCCGTGCCCACGCCCTTTGCTCCAGTCAAGCTCAACGTGACAGGCTGGTCCAACGATGTGAGCTGCCGCGACAACATGCTCGTCTATACCTCGCAGCCCTCGGATGGTGGCTCGGTGCACATCTACACCCGGTCGATGGACCTCGACGACGAGAGGCAGATCACGAATTACAGCGGCACCCTGGTCATCAACAAGCCCATGATGCCCACTCTTTCCCCGAGCCTTGACGCCGTGGCCTATGGCCTGCTCAACGGCGACGACGTATGGGACATCTACTCGAGCGACCTCTACATCGCTCAACTGGGCAAGTCCATTCCCCTCGTCAACCTCACGCAGGAAGCCAAGGTGGTCCAGGCCAAGGTCGTCAACCGCGCGCCGCAGTGGTCTCCAGATGGCTCCCTCATCGCCTACCTGCATGTGCTCGACGGTGTGACCGAGATCCGCACCATCGACCCCATCGCACCGACGACCAGCAAAAAGGTGATCACCCAAATCGACAATGGCTTCGGTGGCCCGGACGTGCTGGCCTGGTCCCCGGATAGCGAGGTCTTGGCCGTCATCGATGGCGAGCATTTTGGCACTATCCGCATCGTCGATCTCGACGGCGTCGAAGAAGGACGTATCGACACTCACCTGTTCGAGCTCAAAGGCATCAGCTGGCGGTAGGCTTCTTCTTCCACTTCCCCACGCTCGCGAGCAGATACGCCCCAGCTGCGATGAGAATGACGAGCGGTCCGGTAGGCAACTGCAGATCGAAGGCCTGACCCAGCCATACCGAGCCGAACAGCCCGAGCATCGTGGTGGCCGCGGAGATGAGCACGGACCACAGCATGAGCGGCTTGAGGTTGGTGCAAAACTGCCGGGCAATGGCTGGCGGAAAAGTCAAAAGCGCGATGACCAAGATCGCGCCGACGACTTTCATGACCGTGACCACCGTGAGGGCGGTCATGATGAGCAGCGTCTGCCAGATGGCCTCGACATTGACTCCCGACACCTGGGCGAACTCTTCATCGAACACCACGACCTGGATCTCGCGGAACAACAGGGCCACGACGACGATGACCGCGGCGTCCAAGGCAAAGGCGAACCACAGAAATCCCTCGGGCACGAGCAGGATGCTGCCGAACAAGTAGCTCATGAGATCCGGCGCGTAGCCGGGTGACAGCGCGATGAAGAGCAGCCCCACGGCCATGCCCAGGGACCAAATCATCGACAAGAGAGTGTCGAAGCTCCCCTGCAGCCTTCGATACGAAAGGCCGATGCCCACGCTCGAGAGCACCGAGAAGCCAGCGGCGCCGAGCATGGGATCGAAACCGAAGAAATAGCCGAGCCCCACGCCGCCGAACGCCGCGTGGGAGATGGAGCCAGAGACCGAGGACATGCGCTTGACGACTACGAGCGAGCCCACGATGCCGCAGGCCACGCTGATGAGCAGCCCGCCGATGATCGCCCGCTGGAAGAACGCGAAGGACAGCGTCTCGATCATTTTGACTCCTGGCAGTGGCAGGCGTGATCCGCGTGACCTGGCCCTGGAAGATCCGAAGGTCGCGGCGGCATGAAGTGGACCGGGCAGTGGTAGAGCTGTTCCACGAGGTCCCGGGGCACGTCGCTCGTCGGATGATAGAACACGCGGCGGTTGACGCAGGCAACGCTGGTCACATACCCAGACACGACGCCAATATCGTGAGAGACGATGACGAGGGTCATTCGATGCGACAACTCGGCGAGCAACTCGTACACACCGTGGCCGATCTCGGGATCCAGACTCGCGGTGGGCTCGTCGAGCAGGAGCACAGAGGGCTCGCACACGAGGGCCCGCGCGATCATGACGCGCTGAAGCTGGCCGCCAGAGAGCTTGCCGAGTTGCCGATCAACGAGATCCTTGAGGTGCAAGGAGCTCAGAGCCTCGTCCACGACCTTGTGGTCGGCCGCGGAAAAGCGACGCAGCAGCCCCTTGCGAGCGACCCGACCGCTTCGCACCGCATCGATGACGCTGATGGGAAACTCAGCGTCGAATCGGGCGAACTGAGGCACGTATCCAACCTTACCCCGCGCCTCGTCTGGAGCTCTTCCAAGCACTCTCACGAGACCCTTGTCAGGCGCGATGAGGCCGAGGATGAGCCGCAAAAGCACGGTCTTGCCGCCGCCGTTGGGTCCAATGATCCCCAAAAACTCACCCGGCGCGACGCGGAGGTTCACGTCCTCGAGCACTGCGTTGTAGCCAAAGGTCTTGGAAACTCCCTCGAGCTCGATGATCGGCGTGTCGCTCATTTCGCGAGAGCTTCGGCGATGGCCCTTGCCGCCTGTCGCATGGATGCGAGCCACTGCCGGGACTCGGGATCGACCTCCACGAGCGGAGCTCCGGTCTCGGCAGCCACGACGCCCGCGGCCTCCTTGGAGTATTGAGGCTGGACCAATATCGCCTTGGCTCCGTCGGCCTTGGCCGCTTGGAGCACGCGCCGCAGCTCGTCTGGGCTGGGTTCCTTGTGTCCGTGTTCGATCGCCACCTGCTCGAGCCCGTACTGCCTGGCGAAGTGACCGAAGGCCGGATGAAACACGTAGAACCTCTTGCTCACCGTGCCCGCCAGCAGGCCTTTGATCTCCGCGTCGAGGGAATCGATGTCCTTTTCCAGCGCCGCGAGGTTGGAGGAAATGTCCGAGGCCTTTTCTGGCAACAACAAGGCGAGCCCGGCAGCGATGTTGCGAGCCATGAGCCGCGCCCCGTCTGGAGCCATCCAAAAGTGGGGATCATCGTCGTCACGATTCACGCCCACCGAGCTGTCGACCACGCGGAGCTGAGTGCTCCCCCTGACCACCTTGTCGAGCCAGGCTGTCTCGAAGGTGAAGCTGGGATGCCCCACCTTGACGTAAAGCCGAGCCTGGGCAAGGGCCGAAAGCTGCCCTGCCGTGGGCTCATAGGTCGAATGACCAGCGCCAGGAGGGATCATCACCTCCACCTGCACCGAGTCCAGAGCGAGCCGCTCGACGAAGTACGCCTGGGGCAACAGGGTCACCACCACGATGGGCCGCTCGTCCGCGCCCTTTTCCGAGCCACACGCCGACGCCATGGCGAGAAGCGCCATCACAAAACTAAACAAAATCGACTCATACGCGTTCATGCCCGCGGAGGTTATCCGCAGGTCTCTGGATGCGTCAAGCAAACGTTCATGGCCGCTACCCGCGACCACCAATGAGAATGAAAATGACCCCGGCGCGCAGCGGGTATGCCTCGTGAAAGCTTGCAGCGAGGCAACCCGCGTTGCAGCCGAGGGTCATTTTCCGAGGCGTTTTTTTTCAACGACCCGCTAAAAGACCGATACGAGGAAACTGGGTATCCCGTGGAAGGCCGAGGACTGTCTGAGTCGTCGTTTTCATGCCCGAGTTCCGCAGGCCTGGAAGGGGATGCCCAGTTTCCGATCTCAGGTCTCTTAGCGGGTCGTTGTTTTTTTTCGTAAAGGCGCGGCTGCCTTTGGCAAGAGCCGAAACGCCGCCCAAAACGCTAGGGGTAAAATCAAGGAGCACGAGTTGACAACCATCGGTCGAAAAGGCTTAATTTGCCCCATGTTTTTCACTCAGATTGAATCGGTCATCAAAAAGTCAACGCGCCATTCTCAACACGAAAGGCGCTATTCCCTTTTCTTGATCAATCCCTTGGCGCAGCTCAAACACTACACCGCACGTAAAGAACTCTGCGAGCTCCTCGGCAAGAAGATGTCGTTTTCGCCCCTCGGCTTGTCGATCCTCGCGGCATATACACCGAAGCACTACGACATCCGTATCATCGACGAGGAGCTCGTAAAAATATCCTACAAACGCGTTCCAGACCTCGTGGGCATCACAACCACCGCCGCGACGATTGAGCGAGCGTATGCCATCGCCGACGCCTTTCGCGCGCTCGGCAGCGTTGTCGTTATGGGAGGAGTCCACGCCTCATGTCAGCCCGATGAAGCACTGGCGCACGCAGACAGCGTTGTCATTGGTGAAGCCGAGATCGCCTGGGGGATGTTTCTGCGCGACTTCGAAGCCGGAACGCTTTTAAAAAAGTACAAGGCTGACAAACCGTACGAATTCAAAAAATGCCGCATCCCCCGCTGGGATCTTGTAGACACCTCGAAAATCATGTCGCTCAATGTCCAGGTTTCGAGAGGCTGCCCGTACAAATGCGATTTCTGCATTGTTCCAGAAATGTACGGCCACAAGATGCGGTATCGGGACATTGATAACGTCATAGAGGAGATAAAATCCCTCCCCCTCAAAAAGATATTTTTTGCAGACGACAATCTCACGTTCAACAAGAAATACGCGCGAGAGCTCACGAGGCGCTTGAAACCTCTCAACATTCTTTGGACATGTCAATCGACAATCGAAATCGCTCAGGATGACGAGCTTCTCAAAAGCATGGCAGATTCAGGGTGTATTTCCATTCTGATAGGATTTGAGTCTCTGAACGTCTCCAGTTTGAACGAGACCAACAAAGGTCACAACACCAAGGAGAGCTACGAGCAAGTCATTGCGAAGATCCACTCTTTTGGCATCCATGTTTTTGGGTCTTTCATGATCGGCTTCGACGCTGATACAAAAGCCGATTTAGATGATATTTACAATTTCATTCTGGACAACGCCATTCCTTTTTCAGCCATTAGCATTGTGAGCGCTGCCCCTGGCACAAAGCTCTACCAAAGGATGGAAGAACAGGGGCGTCTGCTCGACATCCCGCCGAGGTTCATCACCGGGATTCTTCCGACATTCCAACACAATCATTTTTCATTGATCGAGCTCTTGGACGTTTATTTCGAAACCATAGAAAAACTCTATTCCTTCGAAAATCTATACACAATGGGAATGGCTCTGTTTGGCACTGGAAAATTTACAAACATGTCTGGCAGTGAAGTCTCGTTTTTCGAGAAGCTCAAGACAACGCTCATCATGCTCAAAAGCTACCTCGCAACCTCGAACCCTTCGAAGCGACGTCTCTTCCTAGAGCTATTCAAGATGCACCGCGAACGGCGCGTCGGCATCAACGAAATTGTCATTTTCCTTTTGTCCATGGAGGGCTTTTCTCGTTACTTCGAAACAATGCAAAACGACCTTCCGGCACTGCGTGAATACCTGAAAGAAATCGATAAAGGCCCTTACTTCACGCAAAAGCGAGCTCCGCTTTGTGGTTCGGGCGACCATCCCACTTTAGTCCCGCTCCATGAGCTGCCGATCGAGACACCGCTGCTGCAGTCTGCGAAAAGCGCCGCTTCCGAATGCGCGAGTGCCTAAACGAGACTCGAGAGCAGCTTCTGCGCTTCGCCCGCTGCGGCGAGGAGAACCTGCTTGACCGGTACGCCCTTCTCCTTTGCGACTCGGCGGCAGTCCTCGAACTCTGGGGCGGCGTTGCTGCTCTTGCCCGGACCGCGGCACAGCTTGACGTTCACCGGTCCGTAGACCGTCTCGACAACTCGCATCTCCCGGCTCATCTCCATGCGGCCCACTTCGTGGAAACGCAGGCCGATGGTCGAGGTCTCGGTGAGCAGCACCTCGGCCAGAGACTCGAGCTTCGACGTGGGACAGAGCACGCCGAGCTGGAGTGCCGGCCGGCCCTTCTTCATTTGAATGGGCGCAAACCACACATCGAGAGCGCCCTGGGCGAGCAGGGCTGTCATGGCCACAGCCGCCACCTCGCCGGTCATGTCGTCGATGTTGGCCTCCATGACCACGCACCCTTCCGACGATGCGGTTGCGCTGGAGCGCTCTCCTAGCACAGCGCGCAGCACATTGGGGCGATCGGAAAGGACTCGTGTGCCAGCGCCGACCCCTGTGCGCTGCACAGTCATGGGCGGCAGGTGACAAAAGCGCTGGGCAGCCACGGCCGCGATGGCAGCGCCGGTGGGAGTGGTCAGCTCAGAGGCCACATCGCCGTCGTAGACAGGCAGACCCTCGACGATCCGCAGGGTCGCTGGGGCTGGAACCGGCAAGACGCCGTGGGCGCAGGTGACAGTGCCGTGGCCCAGGGGAATGGGAGCGCAGGTCACAAAGGCATCGAGGTAGCGCAGGGCCGCGGCCGCACCGACAATATCGATAATGGAATCCACGGCGCCCACCTCGTGAAAGTGCACACGGTCGAGAGGCACGCCGTGCACCGCGGCCTCGGCCTTGCCGATGCGCTCGAACACCTTGAGCGCAAGAGCCTTGACGTCCGCAGAAAGGCCGCTGCTCGCGATGAGCTCCACGATATCGCCGTAGTGCCGATGGGGCTGCTGGGATTCGTCCACGTCCACGACAAAACGGGATGCCCGCAGGCCGCTCCGCTCCACCTGCTCAAAGCGAATCTTGTACCCCGAAAGGGGCAGCTCGCAGACCGCGCCCTCGATGATGTTGAGCGGCACGCCCAAGTCCATGAGAGAAGCGACGATCATGTCGCCGGCCAGACCAGACCCGCAGTCGAAATGGAGAAGTGTCTCGTTGTGATGCTCGCGCTCGGTCATCTGCCCTCCTCATAAAGAGGGTGGCAGCATCTCACGGGACGAGCGTCCTTGCCAAGGTGGGGCAGACCTATTTGGCAGTATCCGTACCTTCGTTCGTGTCCGTGTCCGGATTCAATCGTTCGTGTCCGTGTCCGGATTCAATGGTCCAGCGTCGATGCAGCATTTCTCGCCAGTCGGACACGCGCCATCGAAGGTCACCGGCTGTTCTGCATCGCAGGGATCTGCGGAGCATGTGGCCGAGCCATCGAATACTGGGTCTGAGAAAAACTCGTCGGCCACCACGCACTGATCGGTGTCAATGCAGCACTGCAGGCCCTCAGCGCAGTTTCCCTCGCGACCGCCCCAGACGTCAAGAGGCTCGGGCATGAACCGGCCCTCGCATTCGGCGCCCGGTTGTTTGCAGATGCCGCTAACCGCCATGACCATCTTGACCATCAGTTCGCAGATACCTCCTTCGACAACGTCGTCCTCGCCTTCGCCTTCACCCTCGCCTTCGCCCTCGCCCTCACCCTCGCCCTCACCCTCGCCCTCGCCCTCGCCCTCGCCTTCGCCTTCGCCTTCACCCACCGGATCTTTTTCTTCGTCGTCACCACACGCCGGGACCACAGCAAACGCACCGAGCATCATGACGGCCAGTAACCACACGAGTTTTTTCATTCCATTCTCCTTTTGTTGTGCTCCAGGGCCAGGGCCTGGAACGCCTGTTCCCGCGATGCGGGAAAAACGACCAAATTCTTAGGTTCCAACGAGATTAATCTCTTTTTTTTTAAAGGCAACATTTCGCATGGACCGCCCAAAAGGATCCCCGCTCTCGTCAGATAGGCAGAAGCGTTTGTTGCACAAACGTGGAATAGGGCGATATAAACCGCCCCTGAGGAGAACACACTCGTGCAGCTTAAATCCGTGGTCTACAAGTTCTGGTACACGATTTGGTTCGTGGTCTTGCCGCTCGTCATCGCCTGGCTCATCGTGGATGTCGCTGCGCGCGTCGGCGCCATTGAGGAAATCGAGATCTGGTACGTTCTTCTGTGCTTTGCCGGCCTGGCGTTCGCGACTTACTCAGCCCGCCACAAGTTCCCGTTCTGGCAGGACCCGGAGCCGAGCAGCGAGCACAATCGCGGTCTTCGGCGCAAGGAGGCACAGCTCGCGGTGGGCCACGTTCGCAAGACACTGCGCAAGAACGGCAAGAAGGTCACGGCCAAGGGAAAGACCGAGCTCGAGGCGCTGCTCACAGAGCTCGAAGCCTCCATCGCCAGCAAGGACGACGAACGCCTGGCCAAACAGCTCCGAACCCTCGAGGAAAAAAGCGAGCGCCACCTGGCCTTTGCCCGCAAGAGCGCTGGTCGCGAGTACTTCGAGTCCATTGGCGTGGCGGTGCTCATCGCCGTGCTGCTGCGCCTGTTCGTGTTCGAGGCCTTCAAGATCCCCAGCGAGTCCATGGTCCCGACGCTGATGGTCGGCGATCACATTTTTGTGAACAAGTACCTCTACGGTCTGTCCATGCCGTTCTCCCACAGCCGTATCGTGAGATTCGAAAAGCCTCGGCACGGCGAGGTCGTCGTGTTCATCAAACCCGAGCGCGACCTGGGCTACCGCGATCTGCGACTCATCCTCGATCCCAACGAGCTGGGCGGCAAGGACTTCATCAAGCGCATCGTCGGCCTGCCTGGCGACACGGTCGAGATGCGCGACGACGTCCTTTTCGTCAATGGCAAAGAGCTGCCCCGCTGCCGCGTCGGCACCCAGGTCTATCGCGCCAACACGGGCCGCGCGTGGCAAGACAAAGAAGACGAGCTGTGGATCGAAAAGCACGGCGACTATCTTTACACCGTGCTCGAGTCCCGCGGTCAGGTGCAGAGCTTCCCGCCCATGGCGGTGCCGGACGACGAGGTCTTCGTGCTGGGCGACAACCGAGACAACTCCAACGACTCGCGCTACTGGGGCTCGGTTCCTTTGGACAACATCAAAGGACGCGCCATGGTCATCTGGTGGTCCAACCTGCGCCCCTATGGCTTTCAGTGGGACCGCGTGGGTCGCTCGATCATGCGTCCGAACCCAGTTTTAAACCAAGTCCAATCCGAGGGCCTCGCGCGCTGCCCCAACCTGCGATAGGCTTTTAGAAGCATGCGAACCATCCTGGCCATTGTCCTCATCGCCGCTTGTCTCCACGCGACGACGAGCTTTGCACAGGATGCGAAAAGCGCTCCATCGAGCCCAGCGGCGCAGCCCCTTCCCTGGCGCCAAGACCCGTCCATTCGCCGGCACCCTGGCTCCTACCTCGGCGGAGGGATCGGCTACGCCATGAGCTTCGCCTGGCTCGAAAAGAACGATGACCACAGCGCTCTCGCCTACGGCCCGCTCCACGGTTACGACGTGTATCTGCGGGTGGGAGATGCGTTTGCCGAGTGGTTTTCCTTAGGGTTCCAAATGGGGCTCATGAGCGGCAACGGCAAGGCACAGCTCGCCGGATTTGCCCTGATGCTCGACACGGCGTTCTACCCCTTGCCAGGGCTCATCGTCCGGCCCAACGTGGGCTTGGGCATCATGTACGCTCAGGGCAAAAAGGACTGGGAGCTCGGCTACGGAGGACCGGCGGTGCTCTCCTTGTCTTTGGGCTACGAGCTGCGCGTGACCCGCAAGTTCTACATCTGCCCCACGGCGTCGCTCATGTGGGTGACCAAGAACGACGAGGACTTCGATTCTCTCACCCTGTTTTTGGGCCTCGAGCTGCTCAAGTGGTTCATGACCGCCACTGGTTGACGAGAGACCCGATTCCATAGGCAGATAGCGCACCGACGCAGACTCCGAGCACATCCGCCACCACGTCGCTCACCGTGCAGAACCGGCCTGGCACAAAGTTCTGGTGCAGCTCGTCCAACGCGCCCAGGAGCGTCCCGCAGCAAAGGCCCACGCCGAGCGTCGCCATGGGCCGGGACAGACGCGGCACCTCCCGCACGAGCAGCCACAGGCTCACGCCGATGGGCAGGTACAAGGCAAAGTGAGCCGCCTTGTCCCACACATCGAAGCCGAGCTCGGCAATGGCTGGCCCAGGGATATGGGACAGTCCCCCGAGCACGACAACGTAGTAGGTGAGAATCGCCCAAAACCAGCCTCGGCGCAGCCGGCCGCTCTGGGCGGGATCGGCGCTCACGCCTCTTCGCCTTCTAGGCTATGGGGCAGCGCTTGCCTGACCTTGGCCCACACGAGCTGCCCTATCAATTCTTCTACAGTGCGCTGCTTGGGGACGAAGTTGACGATCTGATTCTTGCGCGTTCGACCCGTGACTTGCCCTGCGTTGCGGCCTTTTCCCTCGACCAGCACCTCCACGGTACGTCCAATTTCCAAGGCGCGGGCCGAGGCAGACAGACGCTCGATGACCTCGTGCACCTTTGCGAGCCTTTCGGCCTTGACCTGTTCGGGCACGTCGTCTTCGAGCGCCGCTGCCGGCGTGCCAGGCCGCGTCGAGTATTTGAAAGAGAAGGCTCCGGCAAACCCGACCTCCTCGATGAGTCGCAAGGTCTCGTGGAAATCGGCGTCCGTTTCCCCTGGATAGCCCACGATGATATCCGTGGTCAGGGAGATGTCTTCGCAACCGCGCCGCAACCCTTGCGCCACTTGGCGGTAATGCTCGGCCGTATAGCGACGCTTCATGCGCGCGAGCACCGCGTCCGAGCCAGATTGAACAGGAAGATGCAGGCTCTCGCACAGCGTGCGCAAGGCGCCAAAGCAGTCGATGACCTCCTGCGTCATGAACCGCGGATGAGGCGAAGTGAAGCGCAGTCGCTGTAGCAGGGTGAGCTGGTCCATCTCCCGCAGGAGCCTGCCAAAGGTGAGCTCGCCGTCTCGATACGAGTTGACGGTCTGTCCCAGCAAGGTGAGCTCTCGCGCTCCCTCGGAAACGAGCAGCGCCGCCTCTCCGAGAATGTCGACCGACGGTCGAGAGCGGCGAGGTCCCCGAACCGAGGGTACGATGCAGTAGCTGCACTGCTCGGAGCAGCCCTTCATGACCGTCAGAAAAGCCGAGGCTGCCCGGCGCTTGCCGCTCGCATGCGTCGAAAGAAAATCACCCGGCTGCCCAGCATCGAACCCATGGCGCGCGGCTCTTCCGCCTTCGCGTCGAACCTCCTCGACCATGGCCGGCAGCTCCTTGTATCGATCTGGTCCGACGACGAGGTCGACGACAGGCACGAGCTTCCACACCCGCTCCTTCTCCTGCTCAGCGACGCAGCCCGCCACCACCACCAGCACCTCCTTGCGCCGCCGCTTCTGGATGCCCAGGCGTCCAGCCTCGGAGATGGCCTTGTGCCAGGCCTTCTCGCGCACGGTGCAGGAGTTGACGACGAGCACGTCTGCCTCGGCAGGGCTCAGAGCGAGCTCGTAGCCGGCACGCACCATGATCTCCTCGATGCGCTCGGAGTCATGGACATTCATTTGGCAACCAAAGGTGCGGACGAACAGCTTCATGAACCGGGATGACTAGTGGATTCGAGGCAGAAGGTCAATCATCGTCTTCTTCGAGCCGCACTTCGCAAGGGGGCTAGGGCTTCTTCTGCTCCGGCGGTGGACTCGCGATGCCCAGGTCTTCTGGAGACAAGAGCGTCTCACCCTCCTCGAGGTCTTCGGGTTGTAGGGACTCCTCTTCCTCGGAATCCTCGTCAGAATCATCCTCGTCAGAATCGTCCTCGTCAGAATCATCCTCGTCAGAATCATCCTCGTCAGAATCGTCCTCGTCAGAATCGTCCTCCGGGTCGTCTTCCTCGCCGGGCTCACTCGTTCTCTGCGCGTCCAAAGCGTCCGCGGCATGAGCGGGTTGAGCCTCGGGCTCGGGAGAGGACTCCTTTTGCCTATCCTGAGACGGCTGCACCATACGCACCTGCGCCATGACCACGCCTAGCCCTGGCTCTGTGTGACCGTCCAGGCCACTCGCATCCTCGGCAGGCGCAACCTCGGGCGGCCGAGAGGGCAAGGCCGACATCGGGGGCGCCGGAATCGAGATGAGCTCGCGCAACTCGTCTTGCTCGTCGTCTTCGAGGGGCTCGGAAATCCCGACCCGCGCCTTGCCGCCACCGACCCGCTCCAGTGCTGCCTCGGCCTCGGCATCGCCCGGGCACAACAACAAGATCTGCTCGTACCAATCCTTGGCCTCAAAGCGATTGCCGATCTTGTACTCCCACACCTGCGCGATGCGCTGCAACACTCTGCGCTTGTCGTCGTCGTCCAACGTCAAGTCGAGTTGGCGCTCGAGTAAATTGACCAGCTCGTTCCACTTGCCGGCGCGCTCGTAGTAGGAGAGCAGCTTCTCAAAACCCGCGTAGTCCGTGGCGTCGAGCTGAATAATCTGCCAGTAGTGCTCCGCCGCCTCCGCGGGTCTGCCCAGCACCTCCTCCAGAATGCGAGCCCTGCGCCGGTGGAGCATGGTCGCCACCCTCATCTCGAACGTCTCGTCGAGAAGATCCTGGTAGTGATCGGTGAGCTCCTTCCACAAATCATTGTCCCTGGCCGTTTCCTCGAGACGAGCGATGGTGTCCTCGTCCTTGGCATTGAGGAAGTGAGCCTCCTTGAGACAATTGAAGCCCTCGCGATAGGCCTTAACGCGCTCGAGGTAAATGCGCGCCGTGGCCACGAGCAGATCCACCTTTCGGGAACGATCATTTTTGTGCTCATCGATCAGGCGGCGATACGTCTCGACGAGCCTGATCCAATACACTCCTTGGATCTGGGGCGGCTGCGCAGCCTCGAGCGCGGCGACGCCATCCCAGACATGTTCGACGTTTGTGTCAGAGAACGGGTTCGCCAGCATGGCTTCGACAAGGGCGGCCATGGCGCCGTCCGAATCGCTCAATCGGTGCTTGAACACACCATAGGCCCGCAGGGCCAAGTCCGCCTTGCGGCTCCTGTCGGAAGAGAGCCTGCCGCACACGCCATAGACCATCACCATGTCTGCCCAGCGCTCCGAAGCCTCGGCCATCTGCTCGACGAATGCGAGCAGCTCTTCGCTATGCGGGTCGATTTCAAAGGCCTTGAGGCTCACGTCGAACGCGGCGCCGGCCTGTTGTCCGGGATCGAGCAACACCTTGGCGTACCGAGTGAGCAGCGCTATCCGCGAAGGAGCGTCTGCGGCCCGTTTGACGAGGACGCCATAGACCGTGGCAAGCCGCGGCCAGGAGCTGGACGCAACGGCGAGCCTGTCGACCCGATCGAGCAACTCCGCCTCGTCTGGACGTAGACCAAAGGAGCGCAACACGGCCTCGAGCGCGGCCGCAGCATCGTTGAGCTCCCCCTCGAAGATGTCAGCGACCTTGAGCCATAGGCTGAGCTGCTCACCCTCGTCCGAGGCGCGGCCCGCCATGACAACGTAGACATCGATGAGCTCACGCCACAGGCCGTGCCGGGTAGCAGCCTCGACCACCAAATCGAGAATGCCCGAGATCTGCCACAACGCGTCGAAGATCTCCCGATACCAGGTCCACGCCTTTTGCGCATCGGAGAGGCGTTCCTCGCACACCTGGGCGCCGCGCATGAGCAGAGTGAGCTTTTCCTGCGGGTCCTCAGCCAGCTTGGAACGGCCGTAAACCAGCTTGAGCTGACGGTCCCACTCTGAGAGCTCAACGTAGATTTCTTCGAGCGTGTCGAGCACCTCGGGCACCTCGGGCCGCAGCACGCCGGCCTTCTCAAAGGCGTCCATGGCGCGCGGCAGATCCTTGAGCTGCTGGCGGCACCAATCGCCGAGCTGCACGAGGAGAGCCGCCTTGGAGAACGGATCCTCTGTGAAGGAGATCTGCTGCTCTAGGGTCTCGACCGCTTTGTCGTAGCGGTCGGTCTCGACGTAGATGCGGCGCAGGAGCTCGAGCGTCGCGGTGTGCGACGGATCGACACTGGAAATGATCTGGCCGAGATCGCGCTCTGCCTGATCTCTGTCTCCCAGTCTCTCGGCAAGGAGCATGGCCCGCTTGTACAAGATGTCGGCGCGCTGGCCGTTCGTCTCGGCATAGGGAGCCTGGCGCCCCAAAACCTCGACGAGCTCGGACCAATCGCCCATGCGCTCGTAGTAACGCGACAAGGCGCCCAAGGACTCGACGTCTTCGTCGATTTCCAAGACCTTGCGCCAGCACTCCATGGCCTCGTCCGCCGCGCTGAGCTCAGACTCAAAAACCCGCGCCATCTGGCGGTAGAGGTCTGCCTTGGCCAGATCGCTCTGGGCAAAGGGGATGCTATCGCGCCACACAGAGACGAGCTCTCGATAGTCGCCGCTGTTCTTATAGATCTCGGCCAGGGATTCGAGCGCTATCTGGTCGCCCGGTATCAGGGATAGGACTTCTCTCCACGCCTTGATCGCCACTCGAGTGTCGGACAGCTCCACGGCTGCGACATGGGCCTTCCTGCGCAGCTTTTCTGTTTTGAGCGCAGGATCGTCGATGGCTTGCACTCTCATATCGAGCACCGCCAGCAACCGTTCCCACTTGGCGCCCGCCGCATCGATCCGTTCCATGAGCTCGAGGGTCTCGTCGTCGCGCGGCGCAAAGGCGAGAATCTCTCCGGCGAGAGAATAGGCCTCCTCGTGGCTCTCCATCCGCTCCTCGAGAATATGGGCTGCTCGGGATAGGAAATCCCGCTTCGAGCCCCGATCCCGCGCGAGCTCGGCGCGGCGGCGCAGCAACTGCACAAGCTCGGGCCATCGCTGCTGAAGGACGTAGATTTCGTCGAGAGCCTCCATGGCAGGCAGGTCTTCAGGAGCGAGCTCCAGCACCTGGGCGTAGGCAGAGGCCGCTGCGCCGATATCGCAGATCCGCACCCGGTAGATGTCGGCAATGCGGTGGTAACACTCGATGCTCTTGGTCTTGCTCTTGGTGGATTGCGCTTCCTCCCGGACGACCTCGAGGAGCTCTATCCAACGGTTCGCTTCGGCGAGGAGTCGCACCAAGGCATCCATCGCGTCGCGCACCTTGGGGTCGTTCTCGTGGATGGCTTGCCAAGCGGCAATCGCGCCGTTCACGTCTGCCAACTGCTCTTCGGATAGCCGCGCCGCCTCTCGCAATCGCACGGTCTGGACGGCAGCTGGCAGGTGAGGCGAGCCCGCTGCCCGCATCAGGACATCCCGGAGGGCGGCCCAATCAGAGCGAGAGCGGAAACGGCGCTCGAGAAAACTCGTGGCCTTCTGGTCATAGGGCGAAACCTCGAGCACCGACAGCATCCGCTCCTCTGCTGTAACGTCATCGCCGCGTCGCCTCGCTGCGTCGGCCTGGAGGTGAAGCTCCGCTACCCAAGCCTCGATGGACATACCCGTTGGCGGCGAAAAATCGACCGGGGGCCGGCTAGTGGTTCTGCGCAACGAGGACGGCGGCGCGCTCGAGTGTCGGTTGGGTTCAAAATCCTCGGCGTCAGGCGGGTTGGAAATGCTCATCATCGCCCCGTCTGATTCGCCGCCCTCTCCCTCTTCCTCCAAGACAGGCGCCGCTGGCAGCCCTGACCACGAGTCTTCCCCCTCTTTGGAATACGTCGATGCACGGCTCTTGGCCCTGCTCTGGAAGGGCGCCCCATCTGCAGCGACCGCTGGTGGGCTTTGGGGGGGCTGGGACGACTTGACTGGATACTCTCGCGTGTCGAGAACCAAAACGAGATGCGCGATGAATTCCGCGTCTCCGGGATCGTCTAGCCCGGCGAGTTTTTTCATCCACTCCATGGCTTCGTCAGGTCTGCCGAGCCTGTCCAGGCAATGATGGGCCTGTATTCTAACCAGCGGGGCAGCGTCCGTGATTTGGGGCACTGCCTCCAAAATGGATTTATAGAATTCACATACGGCCTCGGGCTCGGCGCTCGTCACGGAGTAGCTCTCCAGGGACGACAGAACCCGAGAATTCGTGGGCATGGCGATGAACGCCGTGCACAAGAGGCGCTGCGCCTCGTCCAAATCGGCCTTGGACGCCAGCCGCAACAAGTACTCGCTGGCCCATTGGTGGTCCTTCTCCGTCTCTTCGTCGATGGGCGTCAGGGCTATGATCTCAGCCAAATCGCTCTTGGTCTCACGGTCGTCGGGATTGATCTTCATGGCGCGCTTGATGGCCAGGACGGCCTGCACGGGATCGTTCAAATGCGCCGAGAGAATGTGGCCGAGCTCTCGGTACAGCGCCATACGGCGCTCTGGGTCTTTCTCCGAGCGCGCCTCGAGCTCGCACAGCTTGGCGGCGTTTCTGAACTGACCGGCAGCGTAGTAGATCTCCCGGGCGCCGTAGAGGGCGAGCACGTTGCTCTTATCGAGCTCGATCGCCTTTCGGTACTCAGCCAAGGCGCGCTCTTGCTCATTGAAAACCTTGTCCCAGATTTCTCCAGCCTGCTGATAGAGGTCTGAGCGAAGGGCCGTTTGAGTACCGTGCACGTCCGTCTCTTCGAGAGCTTCGATCCGCTGTTCGAGCACCTGGAGAGCAGCCTCCCAATCCTCGGCTCCTCGGTAGATGGAGTCGAGGCGATCGCCGATGCCAGCGTGGGTGCGATCGTGCTCGAATCCCGCGAGCAACGCCTCGACTCCGGCCGTGGTTTCGCCGAGTTTGTCGAGATAGAGCTCCGAAGCTTTGTAGTAAAGATCTCCGATCTCCTGCTGGTCGCGGACTACCTGTGCGCGATACATATAGAGCTCGGCAAGGTAGTGATAGTCCCCTTCTCGCTCAGCGAATCGACACAAATTCACAAAAGCTTGAATGTCGGTCGGGTCCTTTTCCAACATCGCACGGTACTTTTCAACTTCAGACATCTTTGACCCCTTTTAAAAACATTTCCAAAAGGTTAACACCAACCGCATCGTCCTTTCAATGCTTTGACCAATATTACTTCCCTTGAGTCTTTTTCATCTTTGGGCTCCTGTGAGAAAATGAGGCTGTTGTGCGAAGAAGAAGCGGACAGCGAAGAAAGCCATGATTCGAACAGATCAACCCCACGTTGCCACCACGACGGAGCCGCCGTTGTGGCGAACCACGCCACTTGGCCTTGCGGCGCTGCTCATGCTCACGACCGCTGCCCTGGCCTGCCGTCCAGGGGCCTCGCCTGCCGCACCAAACCGAGGCGAACCCAGATCACAGGCGACGCTGTCGACACCAGAGTTGCAGAGCATCATCGAAATGCTCGGCTCGGACTTGTTCGAGGGGCGAGCGCCCGGCACCCGCGGCGGCGACCTATCGGCGGCGTACGTGCGCAGCCTACTCAAGCTCATGGGTCTATCTCCTGGCCACGGTGAGGACTACTTCCAAAAGGTGCCTCTTCGCGGAATCAAGACTTCGAACCTCATCTTGTCTGCCCGCGGCGCGCGATGCGAACATGGGAAAGACATCATGGGCATGCATGTGGGCCAAAACGGCCCGTTCGAGGTCAAGGCCGAAGCGGTATTCGTCGGGTTCGGGATCCAAGCGCCCCAGTGGTCTTGGGACGACTTCAAAGACGTGAACCTGCGCGGCAAATTCCTCGTGGCCAGAGTCAACGACCCAGGTTCCTTCGATGCCACTATTTTCGAAGGAAAAAGCCTGACCTATTACGGCCGATGGACCTACCACATCGAGGAAGCAGCCCGCCGCGGCGCAGTGGGTATCTTGCTCATCCATACGGACGCGAGCGCCGGATACGGCTGGCAAGTGGTGCAGAACTCCTGGGGCGGCGAATCCCTGCTGCTCGAAGAGGACGCCAGCTCGCTCCTCGAGTATCGCGGCTGGATTCGCGAGGCCGCCTTCGCGCGGATGCTCGAGGGAACACCCCATGGCCTCTCGGCGCTGTACGAGGCCTCTCAAAGCCGGCAGTTCCGCCCCATCGATTTGGGGTTTTCCATCATCATCGGCGGACACAGCGAGTCGCGGCAATTCGAGGGCACGAACGTCGTCGCCAAGATCCCGGGCCAGACTGACGAGCAGATCGTGTTGTCAGCCCACATCGATCACCTGGGCACAAGCGACCGCAAGGACAACGACAACATCTACAACGGCGCCATCGACAACGGCTCGGCCGTGGCTGCTTTGCTGCTCTCGGCACGAGCGCTGGCCTCTTCCCCGAAGGCTCTGCGCTCCACCGTAACCGTTCTCGCCTGCGACGCAGAGGAAAGTGGTCTACTGGGCGCTGACTACTTCGTGCGCCATGCAGAGCGAGACCGGATCATCGCCAACATCAACTTCGAGTCTACGCCTGTCTGGGGCAAAGCCACGACCCTGATGGGCGTGGGCGCCCGCTTCTCCACTTTGCAGGACACCCTCGAGCGCGTGGCAAAAAAGCTGGGACTGGGTGTCTCGGAGTTCTCCATGGTCGACCAGGGTTTCTACTACCGCTCGGATCAGTTTCCCTTTGCGAGGCGCGGCATTCCGGCCCTTTGGCTCAGCGCCGGAGAGGACGACGACTCAGGGCAGCGCAAGTACCCCGCGTTCTGGAAGGGCGCGTACCACACGGTCGATGACGAGTACGACCCGAGCTGGCCCCTGCAGGGCCTCGCGCAGACCGTGACCGCGGCCGTGGCTTTCGTGTACGAGCTCGACAACGAGCCCACACGACCCACCTGGAAGCCGGGATTGCCGTTCCCGATGCTGGAAGAGCGAAATCTCCGCTAAGAGGTTCCCCCAAAAAAAACAATGACCCGCTAAGAAGCCCTAGCATGGAAAGCAGCGGTCATTCGGCTTTCGAGCTCGGTGAGCAGCGCCGCGCGGCACTCCACGTTCAACAAGGTGCAGCTCAAGGCCGGGCCTGGGCAGTAGCCGGGCCGTCAGGGGAGGGCTATCGCAAGATCGGGGACGCTTTCCCTCGCACCGAA